>SLGK01000238.1 GCA_007123775.1 Anaerolineae bacterium
CATCCTCTAAATCAGCAGCCTTTATCTGAAGAAAAGCTGCCCGCCAATCCTCGCGGGCATAATCAGCGTCAAAATAGATGTTTTGCCAGGTAAAGAACGTAGGCAACAAAACACCAACCAGCATGAGCGGTAACACCCAACGAGGTGCCCAACGCTGGCGACTTAAAGCAACCAGACCCCAGCCTGCCAACAAAACAAAAGCAGGCAGCAGACTGAGAATGTACCGGTCCATATAGATGAATCGCTGATTGGGAATAGACCAGTCAATAGAAACAATGGTCAGCAACAGCAATGGAATACCTAGCCAACTCCACAGCAGCCGTAGTGACAGCAATTTGTTAGTAGGTAGTTGTTTGTTACGACCTACCAACCAGTAAACGGCCAATAGACCAATCAAGTAGACGGAAAAGGCCACATAGGGCCAAAAGCTGGTCGGGTCGATGCCAGGCCCAATACTAAACGAGAAAAGTGTCAGCAGCGGTTCATACCAATTAGCTGGCGCAATCCAACCAATCGCCGCTTGCTCAAAGGTGCTTATCAAAAAGATAGTCAAGAACCAGGCCAGGTATAACGCCCCGGCAATAGATGCAAACATAAACCATCGCTTAAATCGCCCCGGATTATGGCGATAATGCAAGGAGAGGAAGGTGTAATGGGCAATCAGAATCAGCACACCCAAAAAATGGGTCAGGAGTGTGAACGTCAGGGTCAAGGCATAGGCTATCCAATCGTGCCATTTTTCTCGATGTAGCAAACGCAGTAGAAAGTAGTTGGCGGCCAGGGCGTTCAGTGCCAGCAAGGAGTACATGCGGGCTTCTTGAGAGAACCAGATGTGGAAGGGGGCGATTGCCAGGAGAAAAGCGGCTGTTAAGCCCACATGATAGCCGTTAAGCCGCTTGCCTGTCACATAAATCAAGGGAACAGACAATACGCCTGTTATTACTGAAAGATAGCGCAAAATAAAAGTGGAACTGCCGATACTGCCCCAGATGTGCATCACTAAAAAGTAAAGGGGCGTATGCACACGGTCAACCAGGAGACTTTCTATTAGTTGGGCCAGAGTCATGTTGGCTTGTACGGCCGTAGCCATTTCGTCCCACCATAGGCTATGGGCATCCAGCCGGTAGACACGCAGACCAAACCCTAGCAGGATGACAATTAAGAGTAGCAAGTCATTGCATTGTTTTCGAGTCAACATGGCATTGACTTCTCCAATCTGATGGTGGATGTTTGATGAAGCGTAAGGGTAGACGGTTGCCACAGGCTGAATGACTGCCGCCATACACTTTTTCTCCGAAAAAGTGTACTATGAGTTATCTGATTGTCCACTTTTTGGGAAGAATGTAACGATGCTGCAATCACCAGTAACAATACTTGATCACTATTGCCAATGGCCTGAATTACGGCTAACTTAAGGGCACTATGCAAACCGGAGGCATTTCTTGAAAACGACAAAAAATGTGTTGTTATTGGCTGTACCTTTATTTCTACTATCCTGGTGGGGTGTATCAACGCTGGCCTTTTTTAACAGCGATACGGGGCTACGCTTCTGGCAGGCACAAGAACTCGTAGCCAATGACTGGCAGACATTTGCCATTGATTATCCGGGACGCAGCTTAGACCCTGGCCTGGAGTTTATCCCACTTTACTGCGCCTATGCGATTTTAGGTGATGAGGTATTTTTCAGTATCACGCCCTTTCTGCCCCTGTTGGCATCGTTTTTTTATGCGTGGCTGGGTCTGGTGGGTCTTACGATTGTTCCGGTTTTGGCTGGCGTGTTAACGGCCGTAGGCACTTATAAACTGGCCACATTAGCTCACTTACCCAGACCTAACCTGATCTTGTGGAGTAGCTTATTGGCCACACCACTCCTCTTTTACACAATTCAATTATGGGATCACAGTCTGGCTATGGCCTGTGCCGTTTGGGCCATCTATGGTGTAGCGGTTGGTATTGTCCGTCAAAAATGGCAGCCCCTGGCCGGTGCCGGCCTTATCATTGCTTTTGGGGCCGTGCAACGACCTGAAATGTATATGATGGCTATCGCCCTGGGGTTAGCTTTGCTAGTGCTGGCCTGGCCGCGCTGGCAGCCACTACTAGCCTTGACTGCCGGTGGTGTAGTTGGTTTGTTGCCTTTACTGTGGCTACAAAACCGTTGGATTGGGCACCCGTTAGGTATCATGATGACCCATTTCTCGGATTACGGCCGTCCAGAATCATTCGTTTTTGATTGTGTCGGGCCACCGCGCAATATTCAGGCTGGTCGCTTTCTGCTCTACATTGAGGGCCGTGATCCCTGGAGTTTTATGGCCGCCATGCTGGTTATCATTGGCCTGTTTCTGCTTATCTTTTGGTTGCGCCTACCCTCACTGCAAAACAACAAAGTGGCTGTTAGCGGCTTGCTTTTAGCCATAGCCGGCTACACCATATGGGGGTCAATGCTGTGGCGTGGAGCGTTAGCTGGTTTATTAACCACATTTCCTTTGCTGGCTCTTAGCCTGACCTATGTTGACAAAGCGAATGACACCAACCCACAACGGCCGGTTTACCGACTGACATTATGGACGGCTCTCCTATTTCTGGGTGGTATGCTGGCCATCTGGCCTGCTTATGGAGGCAATCATTTTGGGGCAAGGTATCTGCTGCCTGTTTACCCTTTGCTGCTATTCCTGGCTTTCTATGCCTATAATGCTTACGCGGCCAAAGCGTCTATGCAAAAAATGGTGCAGTTCATTGGGGCGGTGCTGCTAATGCTGAGCATCATGCTCCAGATTTTGGGACTTCGCATTTTTTGGCAACAAACAGCCGAAAACCAGTCTATTCAAGCAGCATTGGCGGAACTGCCGGCTGAAGTAATATTGACCAACCATCCCTTTTTGCCCACTATGTTGCGCGGGTTAGATGATCAATTTTTTATGTACGTAGATAGCGAGACTGACTTCGAGACATTGATCCCTCGTTTCGCTGATGCTGGAATTACGCAATTTGCTTTTGTATCGGTGGCCGCTATACCCCTCGAAGTGCCGGAGCGGGTTGGCTCTATCAACATAAAGCGCGAATCCCCCGTCCTTTACAGGCTGGATTTACCACCTTAGTTTTCGGCTAAAATAATCTGCCAGGGAAAGGTAAAGCGATGGGCGATCACGGTGGCCTGACTGCTAACCAATTGGCGAAAAGCACGGCCGTTATAATTGTGCAAATGCTCCGGGTCGTTGCCCCAGCGGGACAGGTGTTTGCCGCGTAAAAAGTTGGCCCCACGGAAAAACGGCTCGTGGGGTACGCTGAGCAACACGTATTGGGACGATACGCGCAATAGCTCGCGCAGCCCCAGGCTAGAATCGGGAATATGTTCCAGCACTTCCAGGCTCATGACGAGGGGAAAACTGTTGTCAGGAAAAGGCAGCCGGTGGATGTCAGCCACAGTACCCTTGAGATCGGGTAGCAGGTTGGCTTTGGCCCAATGGAGGGCCTCCATACGCAGATCAGCCCCCACAGTCGCCACCTTCAGCCCACTCTGGCGGAAATAGTCAAGCACAAAACCTTCACCGCAGCCAGAATCAAGCACATGGGTAACGGCCGTTTGCCGCACCAAAGCCACAATCTGCCGGTGAAAGCGGTCAATCAAAAACTGCTGCGCCTTGTTGGCGTTTAAATGTTTTTGCAAATTGCCATGATCACGCATCATCAATTACCATACTCGCCTTATTGTATATTCCTCTTCGGGTCGATAGGCGAAATAGCGCAGCATTTCACCCAATAGTCCCAATGATACCAACTGCACCCCTAGTATCATCGCCAATACGCCAACCGCCAATAGGGGTCTGGTCCCAATAGGACCAATGACGGCCAGGTTCAGGGCACGAATAAGCCACAGGCAAGCCAGATACAGGTTAATGACCGCCCCACCACCGAGAACCGCCACGCCCAACCAGCCAAAGAGGCGCAGCGGATGGCGCAGATATTTGGTAATGAACAAGACCATAATCAAGTCCATAAAACCGCGGGCAATACGGCCTGGACCATACTTAGATTGCCCGGCATGGCGCGGGTGGTGGGTCACTGGTTTTTCCACCACGCGGAAGCCCTGCCAGACGGCCAGCACGGGTATGTAACGGTGCAAATCACTGTACAGGCGCACTGAGTCGATGACCTGGCGCCGGTAGACTTTGAAGCCGCAGTTGAGGTCATGAAACTGACGGCCGGCCGCTTTGGAAACCACCCAGTTAAAGATGCGTGATGAGAGCCGCTTCTGCTGGTTGTCCATCCGTTCCACCCGCCAGGCCATAACCAGATCATTGCCCTGCTCCAGTTCGGCCAGCATACTGGGTATCTCGTCAGGATCATCTTGCAAATCGGCATCCATGGTAACCACAACGTCACCCTCAGCCAGCTCAAAGCCAGCCACCAAAGCGGCCGTTTTGCCAAAGTTACGCCGAAACTCTACAATCCGCACATGGTCGGGGTCTTTTTCGTGCAAGGCGACCAAGACCTGAAGGGAATTATCCTGGCTACCATCGTCAACGAAGATGATTTCATACCCATCAAGCTGATAGGGTAAGGTAGTCAACACATTCGTCAGGCGCTGGTACAAAAGTGCCAGATTGTCTTCTTCATTGAGCAGTGGGATAATAATAGAGATTTTTGAGATTTTTTTCATGTCCTTCCTCAATACAGGTGCAAGTCATGCCAAGTCAACAGTCTGAACGGGCACAACCTTATTTATCCGTTATTTTGCCTATGTACAATGAGCAGGCGGCCGTCGGTCAAACAGTCACAGGCGTTACGGCCGTTCTCAACAAACTGATGGCCGGTCATTTTGAAATTATTGTGGTTGATGATGGTTCCAGCGACGATTCGGCCGCTGCCGTCAATGCGCTCGCGCTACCATGCGTCAGACTTATACAGCATCCTTACAATATTGGCAATGGGGCGGCCGTTAAGACAGGCATTCGGCAGGCTAAAGGGACGTATATTCTGCTGATGGACGCCGACGGCCAGCACCGGCCGGAGGATATTCCTCGGCTGCTGGAACATGCAGAATTATATGATATGGTGGTGGGGGCGCGGACGAATGAATCAGATACGGCCGTTCATCGGGACCTGGCCAACACTGTCTACAACCGCCTGGCCACCTACATTTGCGGCCGGCCGATTGACGACCTGACCTCCGGCTTTCGCCTCATCCGGGCCGAACTGGCCAAGAGCCTGGTCTATCTGCTGCCCAACACCTTCTCTTACCCCTCAACCATCACCCTGGCCGTCGTGCGCGGCGGTTTTAGCCTGAAATATGTACCCATTGCCGCCAGAAAGCGGGTGGGCAAAAGCAAGATCAATTTGCTGGTAGACGGCAGCCGCTTTCTAACCATCATTCTGCGGATTGCCGTCTTTTTTGCCCCGCTGAAGGTGTTTATTCCGGTCAGCCTCTTTTTCTTTCTGTCCGGATTTAGCTGGTATGTCTACCGCGTCTTTTTTGTGGGGACTGGCTTTCCGCCTATATCGAGTTTGTTTATGACAACGGCCGTTGTTATTTTCCTCATCGGCCTGGTTTCTGAGCAAATTACCTATCTCCGCTACGGCAAAGAGAATTAAATCTTCTGATGAAAGTCTGTTACGTCCTGTGCTATTATTTCCCACGATATGTACGTACCCAAACTTTGCTTGACGGACTTAATCAAATACCCTACTTGAGCATTGGTGTCCTGATTAACAAAAACAAGGGTTGGCTTCGCTACTTTGAGATTTTGCTTCGGTTACTAATAATACGCCTGTGCCAGAAACCAGATTTTTTCATTCTTGGCTTTCGAGGCTATGAAATCTACTGGCCAATCCGCTTATTGACCTGGGGAAGGCCACTTATATTAGATCATATGATGTCTCCTTACGACAGCCTGGTCTATGAGAAACAAAAGGTAACGCCAGGTAGCATAGTAGAACAACTAATTTATTACTACGAACGTATGCTCTTGCAAAATGCTACTGCTATTCTCACAGATACTTCTAACCACAAACATTATCTAGCCAATTTGTTTCAGGTTAATCCCCAAAAGATATACCCAGTTCATGTGGGTACAGACGAAGACTTATTCAAGCCTTTACCATTTACAAAGCCAGATCATAACTATTTTGAAGTCTTTTTCTATGGCTCTTTTTTGCCGCTACATGGCGTCTCTTATATATTACAGGCGGCCCATCTGCTTCAAGAACTGCCAATTAAGTTTCATCTAGTCGGTGGTCACAAGACAGACCTAAAGAAGTTTGCCAATCAGATAAAAGAGCTTGAACTGAGCAATGTCGTTCATACGCCCTGGATCGAATACGAGCAGTTACCGACCGTAATCGCTGCGGCTGATTTATGCTTAGGTGGACCATTTGGTAACACGGGACAAGCTCAACGAATTATTACGGGGAAAACGTATCAGTTTCTTGCTATGAACAAGCCCACAGTGCTAGGGATGATAAAACCTGATCAGGGTTTCATAGATAGGCATAATTGTCTCCTTGTACCACAGGCAGATGAGCAGGCACTGGCAGAAGCAATTCATTGGGCATATACTCACCAACGTGAACTCCCAGACATCGCCAGGCGGGGACATAGATTGTACTGGGAAAGATTTTCCACTCTCCAAATTAGCCAAACGTTAAAGAATATTTTCGATGAGATATTATCCGCCTAGATACTTGTTTCGCCGTCATGAACTGTTGCGGGTCGTGAAACCCGGGCAAAATTTCCTGGAAGTTGGTCCGGGAACCATGGCGCTGGCTCAAGACCTTCTCGACTATTTCCAAGAGGGCTTATTAGTTGACTTTAGCCCACAAGCCACGCCCATCTATGAAGCTTTGCCTCTACTTGCTCGACAACGGCTAACGCTGTGTATCGGCGATTTCCTAGAAGTTCCCCTTTCAAACAAATTTGACTGCGTAATAGCGTGTGAAGTATTGGAACATGTTGAGCATGAGTCACCGTTCTTGCAGCGAGCTTACGATAACTTGCAGTCAGGTGGGCAAATACTCTTATCTATGCCCGCGCGTATGAAGTTCTGGTCAAAACATGATGAACTGGTTGGTCATTTGCGCCGTTATGAGAAGGAGCCAACATACCGGTTGTTACAGGAACATGGGTTTCAAAATGTCCGGGTAATTTCTTATGGTTTTCCGTTTATTAATATGCTGCGCTGGCTGCGCCTCTTGTTTGCAAAATATAAATGGGAACATATGGCACCCAAAACGGCTGTTGAGAAAACTGCCTGGAGTGGCATTGAGCAAACAGCTAGTTTCTCCCGCTGGTTTGGATTAATTTGCAACCCTTACACAATTTACCCTCTGGCCCGTCTAGCCTCGTTGTTCAATCAGCAAGATTGGTCAGAAGGTTATCTTATTGTCGCCCACAAAGTGTAAAATGATGCGCCGCTATGCTTCCACAATTATAGTGCTGGTGGTAATTTTCCTGATCGTTTTCTATTTGTGGAATCAACGAGAACTGGTGGCTACATTGCGGCACATTACATTTACCATTGTTCTGCTGCTTATTCTTTTGCGACTGGCAATCATGGTCCTCAACGGGCTGTTTTTGTACATTTTTGTTGAAAAATTTAACGTTCGTTTGCGGGTCTTAGAGTGGTTTGGTTTGGCAGCAGTAACCACAATGGGCAACTATATTACGCCTCTTTCCGGTGGGCTAATTGCCCGTGCTGCTTATTTGAAACACCAACACCGATTGCCCTACACAAAATTCACTGCCCTGTTGGCTGCAAACTACATCGTAATGTTTTGGCTAATTGGTTTTACCGGTCTATTAACGTTGGGGTGGCTAGATCAGTTTACGGTTGATAAATGGCCCATTATTATACTATTCGGTGCTGTTGTTGTCGCTTTGTCTATATTTGCCGTATTGCCCTCCTTTCACTTTCAGAGCCAGCAGCGTTGGCTGCAAGCTATAAATTCTCTTGGCGATGGTTGGCAGCAAATACGCAGTGACCGTTTGCTATTGGCGAAAATCACCATATGTACAATCCTGGTTATCATCGTCAATGGGTTGTCATTTTGGGTTGGCTACCGTGCGCTGGGCATTACAGTTACTTTTTCAGTAGGGATTCTGCTTGGCTTAATAGCCGCATTTTCGATTTTTATCAACATCACACCTGGGAGCTTAGGGGTTCAAGAAGCCATGATTAGTCTGTCCTCTGAGTTGTTAGGCATTGGTGCCGGTCAGGGGCTACTTGTAGTATTGTTAATCAGGGCAGCATCTATGGTTTCAGCCTTTACCCTAGGGCCAATATTTACGATTTGGCTAACAAAACAGGTGCAATCTGTTGAGACCTCACAGCAGAACTGATTAAATGCCACCAGCTTGCCATTTGGAAAGGTAGGTTACTTTTCTGTCAACTCATACACAAACGGCCGTTTCTCCCGCACCATCACCCCATCCACCTCAGCCGGTACGGGCAGAGGCACAAACGCCAGCGGCACGACCGCAAATTCAGTCACGCCCTGTTCCCAAAAACGACCAATCAGCCGGGGTAAATCCGCTTCATCCTCCACGTGCAGGAAAATCTTGTCAGTCAACGAGGCTGCCTCAGCGGGTAGATAGAGACCATTGGTCACTACAATCTCTACCGGCAGTGCCGCTACACCATCCCGCACTGCCCCATTCTCCCGGTGGCGATTAACCTGCATATAGAAGGCGGCGGCTTGCAACATGACGGTCATTACCACCAATACAACCATCAGCCGTCGCAACGCCAGCCCTCGCCAATCCGGCCATAGCCAAAGCAACATCTGATAATTGTAAAAAGCCAGGTACAGGGCCAGGGGAAAGAAGGGCAGCGCGTAGCGCCAACTCCACTGCAAACCACCATAGGCAGGCCAGATTAACACCATGCTGACCAAAAACAAAAGAGTAATGCTAAAAACTAACTCATAGACGATACGCAACGGCCGTTTATCCACCTCACGCGCCACAAACAAAAGAGTAACCACAAACAGAGGAAACGTAGCCAACACCCCATTCAGACCATAGGCCGTCAGCGTTTTGACGAAAAACAGCCCATATCCCGCGAGCAGAATGGCCGTCGCCGACCACCATAAACCCCAACGTTGCCACTGTTCCACCCGCACATTCAGCAAGAAGAGAACCAGTCCTATCGCCACCAGCAGAGAGGCCACGAAAGTATGGGGATCACGCGCCTCTACCACGAATAACTTGCGGCTCATTTTGAGAAACCAGGGATGATCCGGAACCCCAGCAGTGAGTGTGGGCGCAGTGCCATAACCTAACAGATGGGTAGCCAGCGCCATACCCAACGGATGCCCCACCATCTGATACTGCCACCACCAGATAGGCACAGCCGTTATCAAACTCCCCCCCACCACAACTAGCAGCAGCCGCCATTGTCTCCCGTTGACCAGTAAAAATCCGCCACCCAAACACAGGGCAAACATATACATCTCCGGCCGTTGCCCCAGCCCCAGTCCAACCGCCATGCCCGCCAGCAGCAGCCAGCGTTTTTGGGCCTGATATACCCCTTTAACCAGCCAATAGACCGCCCAGGCCGCGGCGGCTGTTGCCAATGTATGATCCCACATCTCTATGCTGTAAAAGAACATTGGCGTAGCAAAAATGGTAAGCCACATGACCAGATGGGGGTGAGGCAGTTGACTCAATTGGGCCAGACGATAAATGGCAACGGCCGTTAGCACCCCGCCCATTACCGGCACTAACATCATGCCGGCCACCCCCGCTACCGCATTGCCCCATGACGCGAGCCAGGGCATAAACGGCGTGATCTCCAGAAAAATCTCATCGCCCACCAGCGAATAGGCAAAATAGTAAGGCACATGGTTGAGTTCAGGGTCAAATACACGGCCCGGATAGCTGACCGCCAGCGTTTGCCATCCAGTGGCAATCAATTCTCGAATCTGGATAAAGCGGAGGCCAGTGTCGCTTACATAAATAGAAATCGATTGTTGAAGCCACCAGCCCGTCCCCCATACAACAGCAAACAATAGCAAAATAGAAACGGCCGTTTGCCACCGACCTGCAACATGACGCTCAACCACCACTGATTCCATCCTCAACATAATTCAAAGCCAGCCCATAACGTTTCTGCCAGGCCAGCGCGACAACAACTACGCTTGCCAACAACCAACCACCCCACCAAAAATAATGATCACTGCCATCCGTGTTCAACACCACCCACAGCATCAACCCCCAATTGAGTAGATAGCCGACCCACAACAAGCCATGCGCCTCAAGCCGCCGTACCCTAAACAAAGCCCAGACAAACAGCGGTAACAACAGCACAAAATCCCAACTCCAGATATAGGGCGAAACCAGCGGCGTTAGCGCCAGGCTGCCCAGCATAGCCAGCAGCCCTGGCCGCTGCGACCACAGCCAGCCATTAACAACCGCCGCGCCCGCAAACAGTATGCCCCAGATAACCCATCCAGACCAACCCAACCAGGCCGGCAGCAGGCTAAACAGCGATGGCTGTACCCAACTGGGATTCTGCCGCAGCGCTGCCACAAAATCAGGCACCCAGCCAGGATATAACAAAAACAGCGGCAGCATAAGCAAGATAGACCAGCCCGCGATGGACGCTGCCAACAAACCCACGCCGCGCCCTTTGGCCTGGTGGTAGGCCATTATCAACAGGCCCATAACTGCCAAAATGCCCAACTGCGGCTTGGCCAGGGCCAGCGCCACCGGCAGTCCCGCCAGCCAGAAAAGATGGCGTGACAACAATTTGACGCTTAACAAATAGAGCAAAATAGCCAGCAGGCTAAACTGGCCTAGCTGTAAATGGGCCAACATGCGCGGATACAGTCCTATCGCCAGCAAACCCAACATGAACGGCAGCAACAACGGCCGTTTCTGCTCCGCCACCAGCCATACCACCGCCACCATAACCGCCACGCTACCCAACTGCCACACCATCGCCGCCTGGGGCAGCGGCAGCCAGCCCAAGGGAAAGAAGAAGCCGATAACCATCGGCAGCCAAACCGGATTACCCAGGTCATATAAACCACTCAAATCATAGGGACTTTGCCCTTGCAGCAGCAGGTAAGCCGGCGCCCATAAATTATTGCGAAAATCCCAGCTTGTCAATTGGCTATTGGCTATCAGCCACACCACACCACCCGCCAAAACCGCAGCTAATATTGCGGCCACCAGACCACGCAGCCCACGTTCTGCTGTTGACGACAGATCAATCTCCCGCATCAATCATCCTTGCTGTATAATAATGATGGAATTATAGAACGCATTTGATATAAAACACCCGTACTACAGTATGATCCACTGAGGCAACCGCTATGCAAACAAAACCCTTTGGTACTACTGGCTTAGCCACCACCCCCCTCGGCCTGGGGCTGGCCGCCCTCGGCCGGCCGGGTTACATCAACCTGGGCCACGCCGACGACCTCAACCAAAACTACGACGTAGCCGCCATGACCGCCCACACCCACCGCGTCCTCGACGCCGCCTGGGAGGCCGGCATTCGCTACTTTGACGCCGCCCGCTCCTACGGCCGGGCCGAAGAATTCCTGGCATCCTGGCTCATTGCCCGTGACATCCAGCCGGATGAGGTGGTCGTGGGATCAAAATGGGGCTACACCTACACGGCCGCTTGGCAAATCGAAGCCGAACACCACGAGATCAAGGATCACAGCCTGTCCGTCTTACAGCGACAAACGCGAGAAAGCCTGGCCCTGCTCGGCCCTCACCTGGACCTCTACCAGATTCATTCGGCCACGCTCGACAGCGGCGTGCTGGACAACCAGCCGGTTCTGGCAGAATTGGCCCGTTTGCAGACTGAACTGGGCCTCCATATCGGCCTCTCCCTGAGCGGGGACAACCAATCTGAGACGCTCTACCGCGCCCTGGAACTGGCGGAAACCGGTTTTCGCTTTGATAGCGTGCAGGCCACCTGGAACCTGCTGGAGCAGTCAGCCGCGCCTGCGCTGCAAGCGGCCCACGAGGCGGGTTGGGCGGTCATTGTGAAGGAGGTGTTGGCAAACGGCCGTTTAACCCCCCGCAACGATGATCCCAACTTTGCCGAACAACGGCTGCAACTGGGCCAGATCGCGCTGGCGAAAAACAGCAGCATCGACGCCCTGGCGATTGCCGCTGCCCTGGCTCAACCCTGGGCCACCGTCGTACTCAGCGGTGCGGCCACTGTTGAGCATGTGGCCTCTAACGCCGCCGCGCTAAAGGTAGCATGGGATGAGGCCACGGCCGAATCGCTGACCAATCTCATCGAAGACCCCGCCGTCTACTGGCACACCCGCAGCCAGCTTGCCTGGAATTAGTGATCGGTGAACGGTAATCGGATTACCGTTCACCGTCGTCTTCGGCTGCGCCAGTAGAAAAAGAGGCCCGCTGCGGCCGCCAGCAGCAGCCAGCCGGCCGTGCGGTAATGGGGATAAGAGCGCGGCACAGCCGCCAGTCGCGCCGCCTGAGCGTCGGCCAACAGGGGCCGCCAGTCGGCAATCAGGGCGCGGGCGGGCAGCCCATAATGGGATTGCCACAACGCCAGATACCGTTCTACCTCCGCCTGCCAGCGGGCATCGTCCCAGCCCAATTCAGGCTGGCAGATAGCTTGAATTTTAGGCAGCCAGCGCCGGCCGCCTTCGGGCAGCAGCAGCCCCAAACGTACCCGCCGCAGCAGTAGATCATCCAGATGGACCACCTGCCCGTGCCGGGCCGCCCAGCGCAGCTCGGCCCAGAGATAGGGGGTATTGGATACGGGGCGTAATTCTTCTGGCGCGGTGTCTTGCAGAAGGTCGGCCGTTTTAGCCCCGTACCAACCGGCCAGACGACGCAGCGCGGTCTCGTCCAGCGGCGCGGGCGGCAGCTCGCTCACGGCGGGAGCAGGCGACAGCATGGGGGCATCCTCATCTAACTGGTGCAGGGCAGCAACGGCCGTTTCCGGCAAATCAGCCGCGGCCGAATGCAGCGCATCCAGGGCAATCAGGCGGTAGGTGGTCAGTTTGCCACCGGTCACGGTCAATAAGCCCGGCTCGGTCCACAGCACATGGTCGCGGGATTCATCTGAGGGATTGGCTTTGCCCGTGCCTAAGACGGGGCGCACCCCGGCAAAGCTGCTGATCACATCATCCAGCGTCAGGTTCAGACCGGGGAATTGGGAATCGACGGCGGCCATCAGGTAAGTCACTTCGGCCGGCGTGATGGCCGGCTCCTGGTTCAGATCGCCTTGGTAGTCCACATCGGTTGTGCCCACCAGTGTGACCCCTTCCCAGGGGAAGATGAAGACGGAACGGCCGTCTAGCGGGTGCAAAAAGGTGACGGCCTGGGCCATAGGAATCCGCCAGTCGGGGAAGATGAGGTGGCTGCCGCGCAACGGCCGTATATGGACATCCTCTTGGGGGTGCAACTGGTCGGCCCAGGCCCCCGTAGCATTGACAACCAGATGGGCATCAAGATCGTCCGTGTGGCCGTCCCGTTCATCGCGCATGGTGACGCCAATGACCCGGCCTGTATCGTCACGGCGTAGGCTGGTAACGGCCGTGTAATTCCGCACCTCAGCCCCATCAGCCACCGCCTCTTCGAGGACGCGCAGCACCAGGCGGGCGTCATCGGTCTGGGCGTCGCCGTAGCGAAAGCCCCCCTTTAGCCCCTCGGCCGCCAGATGGGGGGCCAGCATCCGAAAATCACGCGGATCATAGTAGCGATGGCTCCATTGCAGGGCCAGCAGATCATAAACGGTCAGCCCGGCCCGGTACAGCCAACGGCCATGTTTGTCACTGGTATAGGCGGCCAGCAAAAAGCCGAGCGGTTCTACCAGACCCGGCGCCTGGTTGAGAAGCTGCTGCCGTTCCTTGACCGAGGCATAGGTCAGCCCGATTTGCCCCTCTTTGAGGTAGCGCAGCCCGCCATGCACCAGCTTGGAGGAGCGGCTGGATGTACCCCAGGCAAAATCTTTCTGCTCTAGCAGCAGCACCCGCAGCCCGGCCCGCGCCGCCTCGCGCAAAATGCCCGCACCGGTAATACCGCCGCCAATGATAATGAGGTCCCATTGTTGTTGTTTCATACTATCCTACCTGCTCATCTGTTGTAAATTTGGGAATGTGGGACGTAATGCGTAAAACGTAATGCGTAGTGCGTAGTGCGTAGGGCCTTTCCCATCACGCATCACGCTTCACGTTTTACGTTTCACGTCTCACGGTACGTAAACAGTACCCGTCATGCCTTCGTAATGCAAGCCCCGGAGCGCGGTTTGGAGGTCGGTGCGGCTGGCGGGGCTGGCGGGTACGGCGGCCAGGGCTTGCCAGATGAGTTGGAAGGCGTCGTAGGTTGGTCCGGCATGGGGGCCGGCCGTTTCGTCGAAGGGGGTAACGGCCGTATATGCCTCATGAAACGCCGCCGGTAAGCCCGCCGGATCGCCCCCCACAAACGGCGGCTGGCCCATAGGGATAAAGGGTAAACTGGCTTCTAAATAGATGGGGGCAGCAACGGCCGTTGTCTCTTCCAGCCAATGCCCCACCACCAGCACCACGTCCGGGTCTAGGGCCAGCGAACGGGCTGCGGCCTCGGCTAAATCAGGCTGTCCGCCGTCGTCCAGGGCAACCAGCGCCACTCGCTGGCCGTTGATACCGCCCGCCTCATTGATCTCACGCACCGCCAGCCGGGCACTATAGATGGCATCATAACCGATGGCCCGTTCCCGCCCTTCAAACGGCCCTACCAGCCCAATCTTGACCACCGGCTCAACGCGCGTGCAGGCGAGCAGGAAGAGGGGGAGGGTGAGGAGTAGGACGTAAAACGTAAAACGTAAAACGTGATACGTGATGCGTGATGCGTGAAACGTGTTGCGTGTTGCGTAGGGTGTAGGGCTTAGAGCGTGGGGCATGGCAGATTGTTCTTTAACTGACCATTGACTGTTGTTCACTGACCTTATCCTGTGAAAATGTAGGTCAAGCATCCCTGCTTGACCACGCAAACAGGGATGTTTGCGCTACAGATTTTCATTCGTTTGTTAATGCGCCGCAGGAGCATGATGTCTCCTTTCTGACTATGACCAATGACTAACGACTGACGACTAATGACTAATGACCAATGCTCAGCGGCAGCGGGCTACGTTGGCTAGATGCTCGTCATAGGTAATGCCGAATAGATGACGGCCGTTGGCATCTGGACCACAATCGGCCACGAAAAAGAGGAAGGGGCTATCGGTCGGGAAAGCGACCGCTTCCAATGCGCCCAGGCTGGGGTTGGCAATCGGGCCCGGTGGCAGACCGCCGTACAGGTAGGTGTTGTAGGGGGAATCGACACGCAAATCTTCCAGGCTCAGGGGGGATTTCCACCAGGAGTTGGTCTCTGGCTGCAAGCCAACGGCGTACTGGACGGTCGGGTCGGCCTGCATATACATCCCTTCCACAATCCGGTTGAGAAAAACGCTGGCGATTAACGGCCGTTCCTCATCCACCACCGCCTCACGCTGCACCACTGAGGCGATGATGACCGCCTCGCGCAGCGTCAGGCCATGCCCACCATACGCCTGGCGCATGGCGGGCGTCACCTGCCGGTCAAAGTTTTGCAGCATGGCGTGGACCAAATCGGCAGCGTCGGCGTCCGGGGGCAAAATGTAGGTGTCGGGGAACAGGAAGCCTTCCAGAGTGGCGTCGGCGGACAGCCCGGCCAAAAAAGTGTAGCGGCTCAGGTCAAACCGCTGCTGCCGGGTGACGATGGCCCCGAATTCGGCCGCGTCAATTTGGGCCGGCGTGGTGCGGGCCAGGGCCGCCGCCATCTCTTCCCAGCGTGAACCGGCCAGAAAGCGGATCGAGACCTGTCGTAAACGGCCGTCTGTCAGACCGTGAGCAATGTCGGGAATGGTCAACTGGGGCGAGATGTAGAATTCCCCGGCCACCAGCCGCCCATCCAGCCCATAAAAGCGGGCGTAGTTGATAAATAGCTCCGAGTCCCGGATGATACCGTCGCGCTGGAGGTTGCGGGCAATGGTATCGGCCGTTTCGCCGGGCGTTATGATGAATGCCTGCGCCGTCTGACCCGATCCGGCCGGCCGGGAAAGCGCGTCGGCTCGTTCGGTCAGGTAGTTATACAACATCACCCGCTCCACCGGATTGAGCGAGGGGCTGCCTTCTTCCAGCACAATGCGGCGCAGCTCGGCCAGCTCACGATCCGGCCGAAAATAGAGCAGGCCGGTCAGAACCAGGCAGCCCAAAAAGGTAGCAATCAGCCCCAGCCGCAGCAAACAGGTCGAACGGCGTGGTTGGTTTTTTTCGTTGCTCATTGTTAGCGTATTGCGTATTGCGTATTGCGTAGCACAATGACAAAAAGGCTACGCACTACGAACTACGCACTATCTCCTATCTCCCATAATTGGCGTCTAAATAGCTTTGCAAAATAAAGGCCGCGGCCACGGCGTCAACCCGTTCTTGCACTTTACGGCCCCGCTTGCCCCTGGCCCGCAGGCTGGCTTCGGCCTGTTTGGTCGTCAGGCTTTCGTCCCAAAAGACAACGGGGATGTCGAGATGGGTTTGTAAATCGGCCGTGTAGTCGCGTACCCAGGCGGTTTGACGGCTGTCTTGCCCGTCCAGGCCGATGGGCAGCCCCATGACCAGCAGCGTGATCTGTTCGGCCGTTACCAATGTCTGAATATGGGCAAAATCGGCCGCCCGCGAGGTGCGCTCAAAGACACTGTGACCGCTGGCGATCATCCGCAGCCCGTCGCTGACGGCCACGCCAATGCGCTTTTCACCCAGGTCAATAGCCATTACTTTGCCGCGTTGGGGGAAGGGGTTGGTGTGCATTTGGGTGCCTTTAGCGTGATACGTGATACGTGATGTAAACTGCATAAAATCTTGCCAACTACGCTTCACGCTTCACGCTTCACGTTTTACGTTTTACGTGCTACGTACCACTCGCCATTATGTCTACTTGAATGTCAATACGGCCGTTTAGATACGGTACGCGCTCAAACCAGGTGGGCCAGACTTGCAGGTGGGGCTGCTGGCGTAAGGGTAATTGCTGGTGCAGGTAGGCAACGGCCGTTTCTGCCTCCTGCCCCGTGATAGCCGCTAATTTGGGCGACAGGTCCAGGTCAATTGCTACTAACCCGGTCCCCCGCACCGCCACCGTGAGACGGCCGGCCTCATCAACAGCCTGCACTGCTTCTGGGGCCACGCCAATATTGTCAGCCGCCAGATAATGGCCCGGCGGCACCTGCGCCGCCAGCCCGGCATAGACCAGGCCGGTAGCATCAGTTACGTCCAGCGCCGTACCCCGCATCTCGACCCGCATCGTGAGCGTCAATTCGGCCGCGGCCTGCCCTGTTTCGTGGGAATAGACTTCGTGCAAAACGGCCGTTACGCGCACCGCTTCCGACGGTAAAAACTCCCGCTCTGTCAGTTGGGCCTCCATGCGCGACAGGGCCACCGCCTGCAAAAACTGGAGCAGTTGGGAGCGGGCGCGGCTGCGGTCAGCATCGGACACAGCGGCTACCATCTCGACCGCGCCGCCGCTCAAATCATCGGGGTTGTCCACAAGCAGTTGGCCGGTGTCCGGCTCGTCGATACGGGTGATGGTGCCAGCAGCCACATTGCCCTGGGGTCCGGGCTGCTCGGCGATAACGTCTACGGCGGCGGTACTGTCCATAACAGCCTGGAGGGTAACGGCCGTTATCGTCAAAAATACTTGCCCATCCTCGCTCAGTAAACGGCTGTTGGCGGGCAGGGTTTGGGGCTGATCGCTCTGGTTGGTAAAGATGACCTGGCCTCTGGCGGCGGTGGTTGGTTGGGGAATCTGACCGGTGGTGGCTACGGCCGTTTCCCATTCCTCTTCAACCAGCAATAACCGGCCAGGGACAGCGAAACGGCCGTAATCGACAGCGGTCAGGTCGGGGTCAACGGTGATGGCTTGAACGGCCGTTATTTCTGTCACCTGGGGATGCAGCGTCAGGGTGGCCTGGGGTACAACGTACAAAAACAACACGTAGAGCAGCGCCACCAGCATACAAAAAAGGACAATCGCCAGGTAGCGCACCAACCAGCGGCGCGATCCCATGGCCGATACGAGGAAAACAGTGGGCTGGTCTAGCGTAGGGAACGTGTCAGGACGCAAGGTGAGCGGATTGCTGCCAACGGTGGGCAGTCCCACCTGTTCCTGACGGCGGCGACCGCGCCACCAATCCCGGCGGCTGGTGCTGGCCTCAGCATCGCTCCTAAAAACAGGGATACCGGCTGCTGTGGCTTGTTGTCGTAAACGGCCGTTGGTTGTCACCAGGCCAATTTCAACGCGGCAGCGGTCAGCATGGCGGCGCAGGCGTACAAAATCAAGGGGGTGGGTTAACGGCCGTTCCCCATCTGGCAGGTCAGGCACAACCAACAGCAAGCGCGAAGCCCGTGCCCAATCCAGCCGGTCACACAGCGACA
>SLGK01000011.1 GCA_007123775.1 Anaerolineae bacterium
ATAGGACGGAGACAAATGGCAAATATTAAGAAAACGAAAGGCGTTATTGCAATCCTGACCGGTGGTGGCGATGTGCCGGGTCTCAATCCGGCTATACGTGCCGTCACCATTCGCGCCCTGCGTGAAGGTTATCAGGTCATCGGGCTGCGTCGCGGCTGGGCCGGTATCACCGAACTTGTCCGTGACAAAAAGGCAGACAACAGCGCCTGTTATCAAATTCTGACCGAAGAAGTCGTCAATAGAGCCGGCCGGACAGGCGGCACTTTTCTACATTCCTCACGAACACGTCCCAGCCATGTCCCCAAAGCCAATGTTCCTCCCCATTTACAAGATACGTACACGGAAGAGTTCAATGATCTAACGCCGGAGGTTCTTAAGAATCTGGACTTTTTGGGTGTGGACTATCTGATCCCCATCGGCGGTGACGATACGTTGAGCTATGGTGTGCGTCTGTATACGGAAGGTGTCAAGGTGGTGGCTATCCCCAAGACGATGGACAATGACGTGCCGGGCACCGACTACTGCATTGGCTTTAGCACCTGCGTCACGCGCACCATCATGATGACCAACAATCTACGCACGTCGGCCGGATCGCACGAGCGGTTTTTGGTACTAGAGGTGTTCGGCCGTTATGCTGGTTTTACGGCCATGCTGCCCACGATGGCCGGCGCGGCCAACCGCTGCGTTATCCCGGAGCATCAATTTGAAATTGAGCATCTGACTGAGTTGCTGACCAAAGATCGTAACCGCAATCCCAGCAAATACTCGATTGTTCTGGTATCTGAGGGTGCGATGTTTGTAGGCGGTGAGATGATCTTTTCAGATATGACGCGGGATGCGTATGGCCACGCCAAATTGGGTGGTATTGGCGACCTGGTATCGGCCAAGCTAAAGGAACTATCACCCAAATTTAACAATGGCAAGCCGATCAACGTCATCAACCAGCGTTTGGGCTACCTGGTGCGCGGCGGCGACCCGGACGCCATCGACTCGATTGTGCCTATGGCTTATGGCAATCTGGCGCTGGACCTGATTTTGCAGGGGATTCACGGACGGATGGTGGTTTTGAAAAACGGCCGTTACGACAATGTGCCCGTCGAGATTGTTACCAGCAAAAAGAAGAAGGTTAAGGTATCCGAGCAGTATAATACCGAGCGCCTGCGTCCCTTCTTCAAGAGCTTTGACATGAAGCCCTTGTTTATTATGACCAGCGAATTGATCTAAGTTGGTAGATAAGCGTTATTAAATTGACATAAACCTGACAGTTCAGAGGGATCTGTCAGGTTTTTGTATGTTTGAGGGAATTACATGAGTTTGTTTGAAGCCATTCTCCTGGGCATTATCCAGGGCATCACTGAATTTGTACCCGTTTCCAGTTCCGGCCACTTGCTGCTGGTCCCCGACTTCTTCAATTTGACCACGCCTGACCTGACGCTGATTGCGGTCTCCCATATTGCCACGATTCTGGCGGTTATTGCCTATTTTTGGCGGGATTTGTGGCGGATTGTAACGGCCGTTATCGAAGGGTTGCGCCGGCGTGAGCCAATGGCCACGACCGATGCGCGGCTGGGTTGGTTTATTGCGGTTGGCTCGGTGCCGGCGGCGGTCGTGGGTTTCACAATGAAGGATTATCTGGACGCCATTTTTTCGCAGCCGATATACGCCGCTTATTTTTTGATGGGAACGGCCGTTATCCTGGTGACGGGCGAGCGTTTGCTGGCGGCGAACAAATCAACCAGAGAAATGGGCTGGACCGATGCCATTGTCATTGGTCTCTTTCAAACGCTGGCCCTCTTCCCCGGCATATCGCGCAGCGGCAGTACCATTGTGGGTGGTCTGCTGCGCGGTCTGGACCGGTATACGGCCGCTCGCTACAGCTTCTTGCTGAGTGTGCCCATCACGACCGGGGCCGGCCTGTTTGAAGCACGTGAACTGCTATATGTGGATTGGGCCTCGGCCGAGATGCTGCCCATGATTGTGACGTTTATCGTGTCGGGGGTGGTAGGGATTACTTGCATCCACTTCCTGTTAGAATGGTTGAAGCGGCGCAGTCTGTATACCTTTGCCATTTACTGCGCCTCATTCAGCCTGATTTATCTGACAGTCGCCTTTTTGCGTTAGGGATTAGGGCTGGTTGGCTACGTGAACAATCGTTCTATAGAAAATTGGTATGCTTTTCGTGTATACTAATTATGTTATGGTAGCGACAGGAGGCAATTTGGGCGAGAATGATCGTTCCTGCTCTTTTCTGCGCTGTTCCTGAACATTCTTCTCAAAAGGGGCAATTGGGCCTCAACGTGAAACTCCTGGTCGCACCAACGAGGAGGATCATATGTCCAGCCACTATTTTGCACGCAGTCGTGTCTTGTTCACGTCGTGGGTGACAGCTGTATTACCCGTCGCCAGAAAGCTTCGTCTAAAATGGACTTTGCCGTTGTTAGCTGTATTTGTACTCCTGGCAACCAACGCGGTGGTATCAAGTACCAGCACGATACCCACCATCTCTATCACCAGTGTGGTCGTTGATGAGAGCGTTACCATACAAACCCAAAACTACCCGGCCAACCGAACCTTTATCGTCACCATGGGGGAAATGGGCACGCTAGGTATTGGCGGTATTGAAGTCGATAGCTTCGACTCAGGTGAGGGCGGTTCCTTTGCGCGCTCATTCGATATTCCCGATGCACTCAAAGGACGGTATCAAATCGCCATTCGCCTGGAAAGCACCACCGGCGGTTACTTCAGCTACAACTGGTTCTTCAACAGCACCACCCCTCCCCCGGACAATGGGAACGGGACAGGCCTACCCCCCCACACGGGCATTCCAACCTTTGCCATTTGCACGGTGACCCAGAATGGCGAAGTAACCATTCAGACGAATGACTTCCCGGCTAATCAGACCTTTACCGTCACCATGGGCCCCATGTTCTCGCGGGGCATTGGCGGCACTGAGGTGGGCACGATTGAGTCTGGTGAAGGCGGCGTGGCCCGCTATACCTTCGCCATACCAGACAACCTGCAAGGGTCCGGGCGCATTGCTATTCGCGCTCAGACAGGCCACGCGGCCAATCCGTACTTTGCCTACAACTGGTTCTTTAACAGTACGACCGTTATGGACCACTGCAATTAGGCAATTTGATTTGAGATAGGCCAGGCGTCGGTGTTACGCCTGGCCTATTTAGCCTATCATCGCTTACGTTTAGTACGCGTTTGCCGCTCCAGCGGTCTGGGTGGCTTGCGCTGCTGCTGCGATTCTGATCGTAGACAATCCCCAGGCGCGTTTTTCGCTTGCCAGCATTCACCGGGTCCTGCCCCTGACCCGCCCGTTACCCCCAACTTAATAATGCGTACCCAACCAGTTTGATATAAGATAGGCACCTGATACTGCAATATTCCCCCCACGCCAACTATTATTTGCAGCAAGGTTCATAAACAAAGGAAACTCGATGACTACAGACAGAGAACTCCAGGAGAGATTAAGTGGCGACATCCACCTGCTCGGCGACCAGCTTGGCCGCGTCATCCGGCGGCAGGCCGGCGTGCCCATTTTTGAACTGGTCGAACGCATCCGTGCCCTGACCAAAGCCCGGCGCGTAGAACGAGATGACCGGCCAGAAAGGGAGAAAATCGACCAACGCCTGGGCCAACTGGTCACTGAGATGTCGCTGGCCGCCGGCGAACAGATAGCCCGCAGCTTTACCCTCTATTTCGAGTTGATCAACCTGGCCGAAGAACAACACCGCGTGCGCGTACTGCGTGCCCGCGAGCGCGAGGCCCACCCACGCCCCCGCCGCGAGTCGATTGCCGCCGCCATTGAGCAGCTACGCCTCATGGGCGTGGACGAATTTGAAATGAAGGAAATATTGGACCGGCTGCACATCGAACTGGTTTTTACGGCCCATCCCACCCAGGCCAAACGCCGCACCGTCCTCTCCAAGCTGCGCCGCATTGCCCGCGCCCTGACCGACATCGACGTGCGCGACCTGACCCCAAGCGAATGGGATGAAATCAGGACCCAACTAACGGCCGAAGTCACCCTCCTCTGGGTCACAGACCGCAGCCGTTCCGACAAGCCGCGCGTCACCGACGAAGTACGGACCGGCCTCTACTACGTGGATATTACCATTTGGGAGGTGCTGCCCCAGATTTATGCCGAAATGGCTAAAGCTTTGGCCGAACATTACCCCAGCCTGACCCCGCCGCCGCGCTTTCTGACCTTTGGCTCCTGGATCGGCGGCGACAGGGACGGCAATCCCAACGTCACGGCCGAAGTGACGGCCGAAACCCTACGCCTCCATCGCGGTCTGGCTGTGGAAAAACACCGGGTCGAAGTGCGCCGCCTGGACCGCGCCCTGAGCGTCTCCGAGCAGTTGGTCAACATCAGCCCGGAACTGTTTGAGTCACTGGCCGCGGCCGAAACCGACTCGACCCACGTGGACTATCTGAAAAAGCGGTATCCCAACGAACCCTACCGGCTGCGGGCCGCCATTCTGAGTGCGGACCTGAAGGATGCCTCGGCCGGGGATATGGTCGGCCGTCTTCTGGGCAAGTCCAATCCCCCCTTGCGCTTACGCAGCATGAGTGACCTGATGGAGCCACTGGACCTGATGGATCGCACGCTGCGTCAGGAGAATTTGCGGGCCATTGCCGACGCCGGGCTGAACAGGGTGCGCTATCAGGCCCAGGTTTTTGGCCTGCACGTGGCCCGGCTGGATATTCGCCAGTATAGTGAGTTTAATACGGCCGTTATCGCTGAACTCCTGGCAAAACTGGGCCGCGTCGAAGGCTTTGCCGAGATGGATGGCCCCGCCCGCGCCGAGGTCCTTTCCCAGCAATTACAAGAACCAATTCCCGACCTGAGCCGGCTCGAAGACCTCTCCGACGAGGCCCAGGAAACCCTGGCCCTCTTCCAAATTCTATATCGCGCCTTTGACTTCTACGGCTCCGAACTGCTCGGCCCCTACATCGTCAGCATGACCCACGGCCCCGAAGACATCCTGGCCCCGCTGCTGCTGGCCTACTGGCACAACCTCTGCCTGAGAGAAGATAGCGAACAGGAAGGGATGAGCTTTGTGCCTCTGTTTGAGACGCGCCAGGATATGCGCGACGCCCCGGAGGTGATGACGGCTCTCTTTGAACACCCCGCCTACCGCCCCCACCTGGAACGGCTTAAGCTGCAGCAAACGATTATGATCGGCTATTCCGACAGCAACAAGGATGCCGGCTACCTGGCCGCCAATTGGGAACTGTACCAGACGCAGGAGTCGCTGGCCAGCACCTGCCGCGCCTATGGCGTGACCATGATGCTCTTCCACGGCCGGGGCGGCACCATTGCCCGCGGCGGCGGGCCAGCCAACCGGGCTATTCTGGCCCAACCGCCCGGCTCGGTAGGCGGCCGTATCCGCGTCACCGAACAGGGCGAAGTAATTGACGAACGGTATGGCCATCCGGCTGTCGGCCAGCGTCATTTAGAGCAGGTGGTCAACGCCGTTTTGCGGGCCAGCGCCCCCACCCACTACAACGCCCTGCCCGCTCCCCAGGCGGAATGGCGTAAGGCCATGGACGAACTGGCCC
>SLGK01000155.1 GCA_007123775.1 Anaerolineae bacterium
ACAATTTACTGACCGAGGACGGAGGACGAAAGACCGATAACCAGAGTAAATTCCGTCCTTCGTCTTCGGTCCTCCGTCAAAATTTGTAAAGTTAGCTGCCAGAGAGCAGTGAACCATGCCCAAAAGTTATAATCCAATTATGGCACAAACTACGCTTGATACCCAATCTGCTATACAATACTGGTCGATTAATCCACCACACTTTATAGAGAGGTTACCATGGAAGAATTGATAAAAGCTATCTCAGAACGAACCGGGTTATCAGAAGAACAGTCACGGCAGGCGGCTGAAACGGCCGTTTCTTTTCTCAAAGAAAAATTGCCGGCCCCCCTTGCCAAGCAGATCGATGCCGTTCTCAGTGGTGAGAGCCTGGCCGGCGGGGCCGATAGTCTTATCAAGGGGCTGGGCGGCATGTTAGGCGGCAAGCGGTAGCCGATGGACGGTAGTCGGCTGCCGGACTGCTAACGGGTCACCGCCCCTGGCTCCTGTTCACGGCAAAAAACGACTGGTGTGCCGGGTGGTGTAGCGCGGCCCATCGGGGCGCAGTTCGCTCTCAATAAGGTGAACGGCCGTTACCGGAACCGCCATGTGCGCCAGTCGTGCCTGCCACGGCAACGTTGTTCCTACCCGGCTATCTTTGACACGCCCCACTGTCAGATGGGGTCGAAACGGCCGATCCTCAGGCGGCCAGCCTATAGGCAGCAAGGCCTGGTCTAGCTGCTGCTTGAGCCTGGTGAGTACGGCCGTTTCGCCACCAAGCCCCACCCAGATCACGCGCGGCCGTTGCTGGTTGGGAAAAGCTCCCAGGTCCAGCAACTGTAACGTAAAGACAGGCTGACGCGAGGCCACCTCGTCTAAAGCATCGCTAAGCGCCGGGAGCTGTGAAACGGCCGTATTCCCCAAAAAACGCAGCGTCAAATGGAGCCGATCTGACGTCACCCAGCGCACGCTACCTTGTTGGGTATGCGCCGCCAAATCGGCCGTGACCGCGCCTAGATATTCACGCACGTCGGCCGGCAGCTTAATGGCTATAAAAGCTCGAATCGTTGTCATACCCACCATTGTGGACTATCCGCCTGATTTCGCAAGCAGGAAAGTGGCGTTCCGGTTACAAAACAGGGTCATAAACGGCCAATTTTTGTGGACACCTTAGCCAATCTCTGCTAAACTCTCGCTCTTACATTAGCTGGCTGCATAACCAAAGTACAATCATGGACCCTGCTGCGGCAACGACAACCCCCCTTCCGGAAACAATAACGGCCGATCCGCCGGATGCCCTCATGTCTACCCGCCATACGTTGTGGCGAGCCAGTCGCTATGTCAGTTCGCGCCTGGTGATATTGTTGATAACGGCCGTTGTCAGCGTGTGGGTCACCATCATTGCTGCCAACCTGGGTGGCTACGTCGATGAAATCCAACGGCGGCAAATCGAAGAAGCCATTTCCATGTCCACCCGGCCTGACCCTGACCAAACGCCCGAAGAGCGCATCGCCACGCTCCGCGCCAACATCGAAGCCGCCCAAGACGCCGCCGGGCTAAACGATCCCTTCCTGCTACGTACTCTCTACTGGCTCACCCCTGCCCTGACGCTAGACCTGGGAACCAGTCAGCGTGGCATTCGCTCTATCACCACGCTTGGCCCAGAGCGGTTTAACGTGCGCCAGCTTATAGTCGAGCGCATGCCGGCCACCCTCCTCTTGTTTGGCGTGACCAACATCGCCATCTTTTTTATCAGTATCGGGCTGGCCCTGCGTATCTCACGCCAGCGCGGCACCTGGATCGACAGGCTGATTGTACTGCTATCGCCCACCTCGGCCGCCCCCAGTTGGTTTTACGGCATTCTGTTGATCGCGGTTTTTGCGGGTGGGATCGGCATACTCCCCTTTGGCGGTATGTTACCCTCCCCGCCGCCCGAAACACGGCTCATCTACTACTATGAAATGGTGCGGCATATGGTTTTGCCCTTTGCCGCCGTTTTTCTAAGCGCGTTCTTCCAGAGCGTCTACATCTGGCGCACCTTTTTTCTGATTTACGCCGATGAAGATTACGTGGAAATGGCCCAGGCCAAAGGACTATCCGAAAAACAAATTGCCCGCACTTATCTACTCCGTCCGACGCTGCCCCCCATCATCACCGGTTTTGCCCTCGTTGTCATCAGTGCCTGGTCCGGCTCGGTCATTTTAGAAACCATCTTTAACTGGCCGGGATTAGGTGCCCTTTTCTTCACCGCCATTCAGCGGTTCGACATCGCGGTTATTGTGGGACTGACGGTTGTTTACGCTTACTTTCTGGCCCTGACCATTTTTGTGCTAGATATCAGCTACATGCTGGTCGACCCGCGTGTCAAGCTGGGTAATCAGAGGCAGGGTCAGACAAAAACGGCCGTTAGCGCACGTCCTGGTGAATATCGAGTAACGACCTGGCTGAGAACGGCCGTTGTCACCACCATTCACCAGGTTGTGACCAGCCTGCGTACCCTTTTCTCCTGGGACGCAATCAAAGCCACCGGCCGTGACCTGGGACAAATGCTGTTGGGTCTGCCCCTGGTCCTGCGGGGCCTGGGGCGCGGCTTAAGTCAGGTAGCCCGCTACCCCTCCGGTTTTGTGGGGCTGACCATCATTCTGATCCTGCTGGGCAGCGTTGCTTACACCCTGATTGCCATCCCCTACAGCGACGCCGTAGCCCAATGGCGCGGCATGGCCGATCTCAGCGAACAACCGCGCCACGCCCGACCGACCTGGATCAGCAGCCTGACCGGCGTCAACTACTCCCGCACGATGGTCCTAAATTCCGCCGATGGCGATGCCACCAAAGAACGTGAAGCGTTTGGCAACGTCGAAGCCACCACCCTCACCTACACTTTTGACTACAACTACGACACCTTCCCTAGCGGCCTGGCCCTTTTCTTCAAATCAACCGCCCAAAACAACCGTCCCCACCTGGACCTTACCTGGCACACCCCCGACGGGCGTGACATACGGGTCACAACCATTACACCCTCCAGCGACCAGATTTATCGCCTGGAACAAGACGATCGTCTGGTACGCCGCCTGGGCGGGCTACCCGCCTACCACGGTCTATTCGCCAATCCTGAAGCGGAAGACCTGGTTCCGCTAAACGGCACTTACCAGTTGGTGATTGACGGCATCATATTTGAAGAAGAGAGCGACCTCGACGCCAGGCTGGTCATTTATGGGGAGGTATTCGGCTGGGCCGGCACAGACAATCAGCGGCGCGACCTGAGCATTGCCCTGCTTTGGGGCACACCGACCGCACTCGCTTTCGGCTTTCTGGCGGCCGTATTGACCACCCTCTTCACCATGATCATTGCCGGTACGGGTGTCTGGTTTGGCGGCTGGATTGATGGGCTGATCCAGCGCATTACAGAAATCAATCTGGCCATTCCCGTTTTCCCCATTCTGGCTATGATTACGCTGTTCTACACGCTGAACATCTGGTATTTACTGGCGCTGGCCGTCCTCTTTGGCATCTTTGGCAGCGCCATCAAAACCTATCGGGCTATCTTCTTACAGGTACGGGAGTCGGCCTATATCGAAGCGGCCGAAGCGTATGGGGCGGGCAATCTGCGGATCATTTTCTTCTATCTCGTACCGCGCATCGCGCCGGTGCTGCTGCCCCAGATGGTGGTACTGGTCCCTTACTACGTTTTCCTGGAGGCCGGCATTGCCTTTTTAGGCTTGAGCGACCCGTTGATGCCCACCTGGGGCAAGCTAATCAATGAGGCCCACACCCAAAGCGCGTTGCTAAACGGCCACTACCACTGGATTCTACAACCGGCCGTTTTGCTCATGATTACGGCGCTGGCCTTTGCTCTAGTAGGGTTCGCCCTGGACCGCGTTTTTAATCCGCGCTTGCAAGAACGGTAGTCCGTTATTGGTTAACCATCTACCAAAAGGTTGAAAAACCGAGTTTTTCAGGGCCATCTACTCTGGCGATTGTAGTGCTTGGCTAAAAACTCGGTTTTTTCAGTGAATGTCCACCGGTCACGATCCCCCGGCCATTGTGTCAAACTCAACGCGGACGCGCACAACGGCCCGACCGTCGATAGCCAGCACCCGCAGCGAAACCCCGTCCCCATTATACGCCACCTCATCGCCTACCTGAGGCGGCCGACCTAGCTTGGTCACAATCAACCCGCCTACCGTCTCCACGTCGGGCAAATCCTCTTCTTCGCCCAAAAAGACTTCTTCCTTCAGGTCATCCACCAGATATTCGCCATCCACTTCCAGCACACCGGGCGCGATTTCCACGTAAGGCTCACGCTCAGTGTCAAACTCGTCGCGTACCTCACCCACAATCTCCTCGACCAAATCTTCCAGAGTCACAATACCGGCCATCCCGCCAAACTCATCCAGCACAACGGCCATGTGGATGCGCTGCTTGCGGAACGCAGCCAGCAGCACCTCGACCCCCTGGTCTTCAGGGACGGCCGGGGCCGGCCGCAGCAGCAGGCGCAGATCAAAACTCCCCTTCGACCGTAGCGTCTGGCGCACCAAATCTTTGACGTGCAATATACCCACAATGTGGTCACGATCGCCCTGGTAGACGGGAAAACGACTGTAGTGGCTCTCCGCCACCTGCTGCATCAGCTCTTGATGGCTGATGCCCAGCGGGATCGCCTCGACCTTGATGCGAGGAGTCATCACCTGCCCCACGACCCGCTCGCCAAAGTCAAAGATGTTGCGAATCATCAACTCTTCGTCTTCGTTGAGCAGCCCGCCCTCAGCGCTTTCGCTGACGATTAGCTCTAGCTCTTCGGGGGACAATACGCGGGCATGGCCCTCAGCCGGGGGAATCTGAAAGAGGCGCAGCAGTTGGTTGCCCATCCCGTTCAAAATACGTACCGGAATAATGAGTACCTTTTGGATAATCCGCATGGGGCGGTTGAGCCAGATGACCATGTGGGCCGGATCGGTGAGGGCCAGGGCTTTGGGCACCATTTCGCCAATAACGATGTGCAGGTAGGTCAGAAAGCTGAGGGCGATGACGTAGCCGGCGGAGCGCACCACTGCTTCGGATGGCTCAAACCAGAGCAGGGCCAGATAGGGTTCGATGAAGTGGGCAATTTGTGGCTCAGCGTACATAGCCAATCCCAAGGAGGCAATGGTAATGCCTAACTGTGAGGTGGCGATGTACTGGTCTTGCTGCTGCCGGGAGTTGACGATGGGCAGAACGGATGCGGCCGTTTGGTTGCCTTCTTCGACCATTTGCTCTAGCTGTGACGGCCGTACCCCAATAATAGAAAACTCGGCGGCCACAAAGAGGCCGTTGAGCAGCACCAGCAGCAGCATAATGAGCATGGGAACGATAAGGGCGTTGAGGGAGGGCAGATTGGCGGAAACGGCCGTTGCCAGCAGCGCCAAAAAACTCAACCCCGGAATGCCAACGGCCACCAGCAGCAGCTTACTCATAGTCGCCCACCTCCCACTCCGTAAGCGGGCCTATTTGCGGCGAAACCAGCGTCAGCGACACCTCCGCCACCCCCAAATCCTCCATCGCTTGCACCTCAATAGAGGCGTCATCAAACGTCAGCACGTCCCCCACTTCCGGGGCGCGGCCCAGGCTGCTAAACACCAGGCCACTCAGCGTATCGGCCTCGGTAGGCAGCGATAATTTGAGATACTCATTGACGTCCGCTACCAGCAAATCACCGCGCAAGTAGTAAATGCGCCCCTCCTTGTCGCCACGCGCCACCAGCTTCATTTCATCATCAAACTCATCCTGCAATTCGCCAAAAATCTCCTCGATCAAATCTTCAAACGTGAGCAAACCGGCCGTGCCCCCGTATTCGTCAAACACGATGGCCAGATATCGGCGCTTGGTGTTCAAAATCTCCCACACCTGGTTAACGGGCAGCGTATCGGGCACATAAGCCACATCGCGAATAATCGGTTTAATTTCGCTTTTGCCCTGCACATGCAGCCGGAACAAATCCTTGATATGCACAAAACCGACAATATCATCAATGCCTTCACGATAAATGGGAATACGTGAAAAGCCTTGTTCGAGGGCCATTTCCATCAGCTCGACGACGGTGCTGTCGGACGGGGCAGCTGCCAGCCGGGTCCGGTGCAGCATCACCTGACGAGCCGTTAGCTCGCGCATCCGCAGGGCATTGCGTAACATTTGCCGCTCATGCTCATCCAAAAAGCCAACCTCGTGGCTTTCGGTCATCAATATTTCAATTTCTTCGGGGGAATGAATGCCGTGCCGCACGTCGCCAATCTCGCGCCCCATCAGGCGCAAAATAACGTTGGCGCTGCCGTTGAAGAAGTTGATGAAATATTTCAGCAGGCGCAGGCTGATCAGCATAGGGTAGATGACGGCCAGTGAGACCTGCTCCGGGTATTGCACGGCTACCGACTTGGGGAACAGTTCGCCCACCAACACTTGCATGATGGTCAGCACGGCCAAAACCAGGAGAGCGGCTAAAGAGAAAGCGGCCGTTTCTACCAGGAGATCGGCCGTTTCATACCCCAGCCAGCTTAACAACGGCGCGGCCGACTGCAGCAGCCCCGCCATTGGTTCACCCAGGCGGCTGGCGATAGCACTTTGGCCAAATGCACCCAACACCAGGGACGAAATGGTGATGCCAATCTGGCAGGCCGCTACGTACCGGTCCAGCAAATGGCTGTCTTGCACAATAGGCAGCAGCAGTTGGGCCGGCCGGCTGCCCTCCGCCGCCAACTGGTTGATGCGCGTTTTACGGGCGGCTACGGTGGCAAACTCGGCCCCTACGTACAAAGCATTAAAAAAGATTAGAATGGCCACAGTGGCCACAATCACAATTACTGTTGACATAAATAGTGTGGTTTGGGGAAACTGCCTGAGAAAACCGGCGACAACCAGGATGCCCAAAAGATCAAGGCTACATTACCTTTTACGTTACGCATTACGCAATACGCAATACGCCTGAAAACTGTCAGTCTGAAGGGAAAAGAAATAGCCACCTGTCCCTGGGGACTAGGAGGCTCTGATGTTGGCTCTGTCACCGCCAAAGCTCCATTTGCCGTTTAGGTGACATCTGAGATTGATCTGTAGACATGACCTGCTGAAAAATACCGATAATTGTCATCAAAATTACAGGTGGAATTATAAATCAGGCCAGGGTAATGGTCAAACCGGATGTACTATTTACCCACGCCTGGGCTGCGTTCCCAAACGCTCTGATGAGATTCGTCGAGTTTACTGATATAATAGGAGCGTTGCAACCTGATTTGGTGCATCATTTATCTGAGGCGAAACGTAACTCCCGAACCAGATTGGACCAATTTTACTCATCAATTGCTGCATCCACTAGAGCAAATTGGACCAATCTCCGGAGAGCGTTAGTAGTTACGGCAAAACAGTCAATTTCAGACTCAAGAGGCAATCAAATGTCATACCCCAACCGGTTCCAACTTTACCTTTCACTCCTGCTCATTGTGCTGCTGGGCCTGGCTGCATGTGGTCGCCGGGCCAACGACGCGGATGATGGACTGCCCACGCTGGTAGCCACGGCAGCCATCGCCGAAACGGCCGTGCCTGATACAACCACCACCCCACCGGCAACGGCCGTTCCCGCCCAAACCGGCATTGACCCAGCCGACATCGACTGGGCACCCCGCCTCCTCTTTGTCGAACCGGATGCACGCGGCGAACTACCGCTGGACGCCCCCATTACCCTCCGCTTTGACCAGCCGATGGACCAGACCAGCGTGGAAAGTGCCCTGCAACTGACCACTACCGCCGGCCGCACCGTCAACGGCCGTTTCGATTGGCCCAGCGCCGATATGGTCGTCTTCACCCCCGCCAGCAGCCTGCAACGGGCACAAAGCTACAAACTGACCCTGGCCAGCAGCGCCAGCAGCCAGAACGGTATTCCCCTGGACGAAGCCATTGATCTCGACCTGCAATCATTGGGCTACCTTGAAGTTAGCCAGGTCATTCCCGACGACGGCCTGGACCAGATTCAGACCGACGCCGCCATTACCGTCGTCTTCAACCGGCCCGTGGTGCCGTTGGTCAGCAGCGGTCAGCAGGCCGGGCTGCCCCAGCCGCTCACCTTCGATCCGCCCTTAGACGGCCGTGGTCAATGGGTCACCACCAGCCTCTACCGCTTCACGCCCGACCAGCCGCTGGCTGGGGCGACCACCTATCGCGTCACGGTCGATCCCGCGCTGGAATCCATCAGCGGCGGCGTCCTGGAGAACCGGTTCCAATGGTCCTTCACCACCGTCAGACCGCAGGTGGTCACGGTGCAGCCGGAGAACAGCCGCACCCAGGTCAACCCCACTATACCTATTACCGTCACCTTCAACATGCCCATGGACACGGCCGTTACCGAAACCGCCACCCGCCTACGCACCAGCGACGGCCAGACGATTGCCGTCAACTATTCCTGGCACAACAACAACCGGGTTCTGGCATTGCAGCCCCAGGAACGGCTGCCGCTGGATACTACCATCCAGCTACAAATCAGCGACAGTGCCAGCGACGCCAGCGGTGGCGCGACACTGGCCGGTCCCTTCATCAGCGATTTTACCACCGTTCCCCTACCCGCTGTCAGGAGTACCAACCCCGGCCGCAACCAGACGGCTGACCGCTGGCAGCACGGGGTCAGCGTGGAATTCGCCTCCCCTATGGACCCAGAAACGCTGGAGGACCAGATTCGCATTGATCCGCCGCCGAGCCGGGTGCGCTACTTCTTCACTGAATTCAACGGCCGTTTCAACATGAGCCTCGACTTTAGCCTGGAACGTTCCACCGCCTACGAAATCATCATCCCCGCCAGCGCGGCTGATCCCTACGGCAATACCCTGGGACAGGCTTATACCTGGCAGTTCACCACCCCGGCCGCGCCGCCCCTGGCCTCACTTAACCTGTATGGCCAGGTCAGCCAGCTTAGTACCAGCTTCCCCAGCCGCGTGGGCATCATTAACCGCAACGTCTCCCGGCTGGATGTGACGCTGCACGAGTTGGGACTGCCCCTAAACCTGCTGGCTGCCCCCTACGAGCTGTACAACTACCAGCCGGCGGCCGACCCGCTGCGGACCTGGACCATCGAACCAGGCACGCCTGAAAGCGAAGTCGGCCTGCAAACGTTCTCTCTGGCCGAGGGACAGACATTGCCCACCGGCGTCTACCTGCTGCGCGTCAACGCGCCCGAAATAGGCCAGGATGACCGCTTCTGGCAAAACCAGCAGTCGCTGCTGGTGGTGGCCGACCACAACCTTGTCGTTAAAGAGATGTTTGGCGAGGTCCACGCCTGGGTCACAAGCCTGGCTGAGGGGCAACCGGTGGGCGGTGCCGCCTTGCGCCTGTTCAATCAGCGTGGGGCCGAGGTGGGCACGGCCGTTACCGACGGCAGCGGTTATGCCCGTTTCAGCTACGACAGCGGCCAGAACTACCTGGATGGGGTCATGGTGGTCAGCGGCCAACCAGGGCAGAGCAGCTTCGGCTTTACCAATACCAGCATTAGCAGCAGCTTTCAGCCCTGGCGATTGGGCCTCGAAACCCGGTCCGACCGGGAAGTGCCGCTGTACGTCTACCTCTACACCGACCGCCCCATTTACCGGCCGGGCGATACCGTCTATTTCAAAGGCATTGCGCGGGAGACGGGCTACGGCCGTTACGCCCTCCCCCGCACCCAGGAAGAACTGACCCTGACCTTTTCTAACGCTTTTTACGTGGAAACGGGCCGCGTTGAGGAGGAACTGCGCGTCACGCTCAATGGCGACGGCACCTTCCACGGCAGCTACACCCTGCCTGATGACCTGATCCTGGGCAGCTACAGCCTGGCCTCACGCGGCCCCACAACGGACGCTTACATCGAGTTTACCGTGGCCGACTACCGCGCTCCCGAATTCCTGGTACAAATCACGCCCAACGAGCCGGAACTGTTGCGCGGCCAGGCCACCGCAGTGGTTCTGGAAGCGGAACTGTTTGCCGGCGGTTCGGCCGCCGGGCTGGAAGTACAGTGGACGCTATACGAAGAGCAATACCGTCCGGAGGGCGTGCCCGGTCGCTATGCTTTTGGCGACAGCGCTGGCTTCTTCCAGGCAGTTGAGGACTTTTTATTCGGCCCGCCCCTGGGCAACGCGCTGGGCCACTATGTGATGGGAGGCCAGGGAACGACGGATGAAAACGGCCGTCTCACCATCCCCATCTCCGCCAACGCCCTCGACAATATTGCAGCCGGCAGCCGCGTCATCAACGTGCAGGCCAACGTCAGCGACCTGGCCAACTTCCCCGTTAGCAGCGTAGACCAGGTCATCTTCCACGCCGCCGAGAGCTACGTGGGCATCAATGCCAATACCATCGGCCAGGCCAACAGCCCGGTCAGTTTCGATTTGCTTACGGTGGATTGGAACGGCCGTCCACAGCCCAACCAATCGGTTGACGTCACCTTCTACCGGCGCGAATGGACACCCGTCCGCGACAGCCAATTCGGCTTCTACTACACCCGCTGGGAGGCCGAAGACACCGAGGTAGGCCAGGCCCAGGCCACTACCGACGGCCAGGGACAGGCCACCGTCGCGTTTACCCCTGACGAAGGCGGCATCTACCTGGCCGTGGCCACCGTGACCGACAGCGGCGGCCGCAGCGCCACCAGCACTACCAGCGTCTGGGTTTCGGCCGGTGACTTTACCGGCTGGCGCATCGATCCCCGCGATAGTTCAATGGAAATGACGGCCGATCAGGAACTCTACCAGGTAGGCAACACGGCCCGCGTCCTGGTCCAGATGCCCTTTGCCCAGCCGGTCAACGCCTGGCTGACTATTGAACGAGGCACGCTCATCGAGCAGCGCGTTGTTCAACTTAGCGGCGGCAGTGAGGTGATCGAGATACCCATCACGGCCGACATGGCCCCCAACGTCCACGTCACCGTGGCCGCCGTCAAAGGGACCACGCCGGGCAGCAGCAGCCCCTATGCCGACATTCGCGTGGGCATCGTGGAACTGGTCGTCGATCCGGCGCGGCTGGCTTTGAACGTCAACCTGACACCGCGTGAGGAGCAGTTGGCCCCACGCGACACGGCCGTTTACGACATTGAGGTTACGGATTATAACGGCCGTCCCGTCCAAGCCGAACTCTCGCTGGCCCTGGTTGACCTGGCCGTCCTGACCCTGGTGGACGACAACGCTACCCCCATTCTGGAAGCCTTTTACCGCCGCCAGCCCCTGCGCAGCCAGACCGGGGCCGGTCTCTTTAACTCTGGCGAAGGGCTGGAACCGGAAGTGCCCCTCGAAGGCGGCGGACTGGGCGGCGGTGGTGGTGATATGGCTATGGCCAGCGCCCTCGACCGGGCCGCCGACGATGAGGACGACGTGCGCCGCGACTTCCCCGACACCGCCTATTGGGAAGCAGTTGTGATGACGGATGATGAGGGAACGGCCGTGGTCGAAATCCCCCTGCCCGACACCACCACCACCTGGCGGCTCAGCAGCAAGGCCGTCACCGACGATACCCTGGTCGGCCAGGGCCATGTGGACGTGCGGGCCACGCTGCCCCTCTTTGTCCGTCCCGTCACCCCCCGCTTCTTCACCGTGGGCGATGAGATTCAGATCGGGGCCATCGTGCAAAACAACACGGATACGGCTATCGAAGCCAGCGTCAGTCTACAAGCCGACGGTCTCAGCTTTGCCCCCGGCACAGCGGCCGAACAGAGCGTCACCGTCCCGGCCAACAGCCAGCAGTTGGTGCGCTGGCCGGTCCTGGTCAATGACGTGGCCTGGGCCGACCTGACCTTCCGCGTCAGCGGCGGCGGCTTTAGCGACGCCACCAAACCCACCTTTGGCATTGGTCCCAACAACGAACTGCCCATTTACCGCTACACCGGCCAGGACTTTGTGGGCACGGCCGGCGTGTTGGCTGAGGCCGGCCGCCAGGTCGAAGCGATTCTGCTGCCCGACGGCGTCGATACGCGCCAGGGTCACGTCGCCGTCGAACTCAGTCCCTCCCTGGCCGCCGCCATGCTGGATGGGCTGCAAGCACTCAACGACGAGCCGTACCTGTCAATCTGTGCCCACGCCGTAGTAGACCGGCTGTTGCCCAATCTGGCCACGCGCCAGGCGATCAGCAGCCTGGCGCTGGACGAACCGCAACTGGCCGATGAGTTAGATGGCCTGATCCGGACCGCCCTGAGCCAGTTGGCCGCCCAGCAGTTAACGGATGGTGGTTGGGGCTGGTGCGGCAGCCAGAACAACGATCCCTGGTTGACCGCTTACACCGTCCTGGCCCTGACCCAGGCGGACGCAGCCGGTTACGATCTGGGCGGGATTCGGCTGCCGGCAGCCCTCAGTTTCCTGGAGCGGCGTCTGGTAGCGGCCGCCGACATCAACGACAGCGGCCAGGCCAACCGGCAAGCTTTCTTCCTCTACGTTTTAGCCGAAGCGGGTCGCCCGGACACCGCTCAGGTCGATGACCTGCTGGCTGAGCGGCGCACGCTGCTCGACCCGTATGCGCGAGCGCTGTTGGCGCTGGCTTACGAACTGGATGGGGCGGGCGATAGCAACCGGCAGCGGTCGCTTCTCTCTGATCTGAACGATGCGGCTCTCGTCAGCGCGGCCGGTACCCATTGGCAAGACGCCAGCCGGGATTTCCGTAACCTGAGCAGCAACGTGCGCGGCACGGCCATGATTGTCACGGCCCTGGCCCAAATTCAGCCGACCAGCCCGCTGCTGGCCCCGGCGGTGCGCTGGCTGATGGTGGCCCGATCCGGCAGCCACTGGGCTACAGGTCACGAGACGGCCTGGAGTCTGTGGGCGCTGACCCACTGGCTGGAGGCGTCGGGAGAACTGGAAGCTGATTACGAATACGCGCTGCTGGTCAACGGCCGTTCCTTCACCGACGGCCGTTTCACCCAGAACAATCTGACCCAACCGGAACAGTTCGAGGTTCCCTTGAGCCAACTGCTGGCCGCTGAGACCAACTTCTTCGACTTCCGGCGCGGTGGGGGAGACGGCCGTTTGTACTACAGCCTCTACCTCAACAGCCACATCGACGTCAGCCAGATTGAGCCGGCCGAGCGCGGCTTGGCCGTGCAGCGCGTCTACTACGCCGCCGACTGTGACCCGGCCGCCGACGATTGCCAGCCCCTAACCAGTATCGCCGCCGGCGAACGGGTGCGGGTTGAGCTGACCCTCGTCCTGCCCCACGACCGCTTCTACGTGACGCTGGCAGACCCGCTGCCGGCCGGAGCTACCGCTATCGACCCCAACCTGAACATCAGCGATCCCAGTCTGAGCAGCGGTATGGAGCGGCTGGGCACGCCCTTCCGCCACGGCTTCTGGGGCTGGTCTTACTTTAGCCACATCCAATACCGGGATGACCGGGTGATTTTCCAGGCCCAATTCTTACCGGCCGGCACTTACCAATACAGCTACTACCTGCAAACCAACATACCGGGCAGCTTCCAGGTACGGCCGGCGGTGGCCTATGAGAGCTTCTTCCCGGATGTATTCGGCCGTTCGCAGGGATTCATCTTTACCATTGAATAAGCCAGGCAGCCCGCCCAACAAAAACGGGGTAAACAGTGGCTTAACAAGCCCTGTTTACCCCGATCAAATCGCTGGTCCCGTGTAATCGGTTAGAGATTTACGTCACCGGCATAGCTAAAAGTCTCGATCTCCAGCTCATCAGCTACTTTCTGAGCACGCACATCAATCATGGGTGAGATGACGACCTTCCGGGTGGCCTGCTGCTGATGACGCTTTTCATAAAACCGGACCTTGCGCTCGAAGGTATACATATCACCCTTGCTCATGGACGATTTGATTTCGGCAATAATCAACGTGCCGTTGTGGATGATAAGGTCCAGTTCAACCTGGTCCGGCCGGCCGAACACTTCGCCTTCATGATCAAATTCGGTGACATTGACAACCTTGACGTCAAACGAATCGGTCAGGATGCCGTGCAAGGCATTACGGAACGACGCTTCAGAGTGAACACCCCAGCGGGCGCCCAAAGCACCAATGGTGCTGTCATGTTTTTGCCCCAGTCTTTTGATTTCGGCCAGCATAGCGTCTAGCCGGGCGTCATTCTTACGCCAGCGTTCTTCACTTTCTTGCTGTTGCTGTTCCCACCGGGCGTCATTTTTACGCCAGCGTTCTTCGCTTTCGCGTCGCTGCTGTTCCCATCGTTCAGAGTTTTCGCGCCACAGTTCCTCATTCTTGCGCCAGCGCTCTTCATTTCTACGCTGTTCCTGGCGATACTCCTCCCAAAGCTTTTGGTTGGCCTGATAGTCACGCTCAAGCCGATCCATTATGCGGTCAAAGCGGCTTTCGGTCTCGGCTTTATCAGCAAACTGCTCGCGGGAGAGCTGCAGGATAAATCGCTGCACCTCTTTGTCCTGGCGCATAATGGCGGGCAGTTCTTCATAAATGATGCGGCGTATCTGTTCCTTTTCCATGAGGATAGTATAGCACAAAAAAGGCGGCTAAAAGCAAGTAAAGTTCTAACGCTGGGGAGACCTGACAGGTTTTAAGACCCAATTCTGGCTTGTACCTCCAGTGACAAACCTGTCAGGTCAGAATGCTTGCAGGAGCAATTCTATATCTGGCGATTGCGCAGCAGATACCAGAGATGCCGGGGGAAGGAGGTGGGTCTGCCATACCTGGCTTTGCGCCATTCGGCGGTGGGCCAGAGGGTACGGCCGATCAGCCGCACCATATCACGAGGCCGATCTACCAGCAGCAATAGCAACAAGTGGCGGCCCAGGCCACTACGCAGATCGGCCCGGTTGAGGGCTTTATGCGGGTTGATCAGCCGGTTCAGCAGCCTGGCCCGCAGCCGACCCGGTTGCAAATGGCGACGGGCGGGCGCGCACGCGGGCAGGTCAAACAATTGATCGGTAAGGGTCAGCGTGAGGTAAACGGCCGTACCCACCCGCCAGCGCTTAGCCCTGTCCGCCAAAAGCTGCCAGTTGACGGGACGGGAAACGGCCGTAAGCCCAATATCGGCCAGGCTGCGCAGCAAGGTGGCGCTGAACTGATGATTAACGGCGATATGAACCGCTAACTGGATAATCGTATCTTCCGGATCGAGTTGAAAAACGAACGGTGCCTGGTCAGCAGCGGCAGTCAGCGGCACACGCCGCTGCCACATACCGGCAACATCCAGATCGGCCGTATGATATTGCCACCAGCCCCCCACAGGCGACCAATGCAGCTCCACCAGCCCCTGCCGCCAATCCGGGCGATAGAAAGCAATCTCACCACCGGAGAGAGCCTGTAAGGGAGTCGGCCGTTCCACCTTTTCGCGGTTGACAAAGCCAAGCGACGGCATAAAAGCGACAACTTCGTCCATACGCTCCGGCGCTACCCAGAGATCAATGTCCGACATCGGCCGGCAGGCGGGATCAGGATACACCGTCTGAGCCAGCGCCGACCCTTTCAGCAGCACAACGGGCAGTTGGCGGCGATCACAAACCGCACCGATTTGCGCCAGATTTTCCTGATGCAGTTGGTTTTCGGCGGTGGCGGCGTACCAATCGGCCCGTAACCGCTGCGCCAGCTCCGGCCATTGCTCTTGCCAGCGCTCATAAGCCAGTGGACCTAATTCATGCCGCAGCAACCAGCGTGCCAGCGCAGCCACGGCCACGTTTGCTGGCTGGCCTGCCGGCGACCGGATCAAACCGCTCAAAAAAGTACGGGCCGTCGCCACATCCGGCCACGGCCCACTATCACTATTCAACGTCATTCTATTATTTTACTGAAATCGAGGCGGCGCGGTCAAGACGACAACCATCCGGCAAGCCCTGGCGCCGGCCGTCGCATATGACCCGCTAATAGGATGAAGAAGCCAGGCTTTGTTTGGTCATCGCGGTGTGGAGCAGCTTACCATTTTGCTCCGGCTTAGCGGCATGGTCAGGCGAGGCAGACCCTGATGGCGGGGCCGTATCGTCCATGGGACTATATTCGGGAATCAGGCCCCGGAACCCCCGAACAATAGCCAACCGGTCATTACGCATGGCCGAACTCTCCAACCCATCGACCGCCTCATCCAACTGGTAAGGCACCAGGCTGCTGGCATTTCCCGCTATAAAAATCTTTTCATGGCTGGTGCGCTGGTACGACTCACCCTTGACAAATAGCTCCTCGTACAGCTTTTCACCCGGCCGGGAGCCGATGATCTGGATGTCGATGTCGCGACCAACCTGTAAGCCAGACAGTTCGATAATGTCACGGGCCAGGTCAATGATCTTGACCGGCTCACCCATGTCCAGCACGAACACTTCGCCGCCGTGGCCCAAAACGGACGCCTGCAGGACCAACTGGACCGCTTCGGGAATTGTCATGAAGTAGCGGGTCATTTCCGGGCTGGTGACGGTGACCGGACCGCCGGCCGCTATCTGTTTCTTGAAGGTAAGAACCACGCTGCCTCGACTGCCCAGCACGTTGCCAAAGCGTACGGCCACGTAGGGCAAACCGGTGCGGGCAGCGGCCTGATGAACCAATAGTTCAGCCACGCGCTTGCTCGCGCCCATGATGCTGGTTGGATTGACCGCTTTGTCAGTAGACACCATCACAAATCGTTCCACGCCAACCGCCTGCGCCGCCGCCAGCACGTTGCGCGTGCCAATGATATTATTGGTAACAGCCTCGGCCGGGTTCATTTCCATCAGCGGCACGTGCTTGTGGGCCGCCGCATGGAACACAACCTGGGGCCTGGTCTGCGTCAAGACGGCCTCTATCCGCCCGGCAAAACGGATGTCGGCAATGATGGGGCGGATGGTTGTGCCCGGCACCTGCCAGCGACGCAGTTCGTGGTAAATCTCAAAAATCGAGTTTTCACCGTGCCCCAGCAAAATCAGTTCGGCCGGCTGGCAGCGCAAAATCTGGCGGCACAGTTCGCTGCCAATAGACCCGCCGCTGCCCGTGACCAGGACCCGTTTGCCGCGCAGGGCGGCCTGCATGGCCTGGGTATCCGTCCGGACGGGTTCACGGCGCAGCAGGTCTTCGATGTCAATGTCGCGCAGTTGGTTGATGCTGACCGAGCCATCAATGATCTCATAAATGCCGGGCATGATTTTGGTGGCAACGGCCGCTTTGTCACAAAGGGCCACCACTTCCCGAATCACTTTACCGGGTGCGGTGGGCATGGCGATAATCACCTGCTTAATCTTGAGCCGGCCCACCAGTTCAGGAATTTCCTCACGACCGCCTAAGACGGGCACACCATGTATGGCCACGCCGTGCTTGTGCGGATCGTCATCCAGCAGACCAACCGCCTTGAGGCCGAGGTGCGGGTTCTGCTGCATCTCCCGTACAATCATGGCCCCGGCATCACCGGCACCCATGATCAAGACGGGCCGGCGCAGCGCGCCGTTGCCATTGTTCATCATCTGGTACCTGATCCAGAGCCGCACAAACAGACGGGGAACGGCCGTTGCCCCCAGCGCCAGCAGCAAAAAGATAAAGGGAATGGACCGGGGATAGAGACCAACGACGGGCAGCAGCCAGGCGATAATGGCCGTTACGGTCGATGCGGCGATAACGCTGATGGTGACGGCACCGGCCAGCAGCAGCAGCTCATCGACGGAGGCGTAGCGCCACAAACGGGCATACAAGTTGAGCGCCCGGAAAACCAGGATGGTGATTACCACGGCCACCAGGCTAAACAAAACCCAGCTATCCCAGTATGCTCCAATATCGAAGCGATCCAGGCGCAGGACAAAGCTTAAATAAGCCGCTAAAGGCAGCAGCAGCGCATCTAAAATGAAAAAGTGACGATTTCGCAACAAGATAGGCTCCTCAATCTATGCTCATGCCCATCACGCAGGTCTGAGCGATTACATCTGACATCACTTGCTTAACAATAGCAGGGCAACGTTACAGTCACCGTTACAACAGCACCGACTGAATAACTTGCCCAATCCGTGACAGATCGGCACGGCTCAAACTGGAACCGGAAGGCAGGCACAAGCCCTGCTCGAATAACAGTTCGGCCACGCCGCCACCGACCGTCTCATACCCGGCAAATACCGGCTGCAGGTGCATCGGTTTCCATACGGGCCGGGCTTCTATGTTTTCTGCTTCCAGGGCCAACCGGAGCGCTTCCCGGTCGGTACCGGCAGTCAGCGGATCGACCAGGACCACGGTCAGCCAGCGGTTGTGGCGGCCCCAGGCGGCTTCGGGCATAAAGGTCAGGCC
>SLGK01000076.1 GCA_007123775.1 Anaerolineae bacterium
CGTAGTGCGTAGTGCGTAGTGCGTAGTGCGTAGTGCGTAGTGCGTAGTGCGTAGTGCGTAAACTCACTCATTACGTTTTACGCTTTACGTTTTACGCCTCACCTTCCCATTGCCTCATACACAAATACCAAGATAATCAATTATAACGTACAATTACCAACAGTTACACGAATAGTAGCGTGAGGACGGAAGACGGAGGACGAACGTTGCCCTGCCGTCTTTGGTCCTCCGTCTTCCGTCTGTCAAGGAGCAACCATGCGTGACTTTTTGGAACAGGCTGCCCAAAGTGGCGACCTCGTCACCATCGACAAACCCGTTTCCACCAGATTCGAACTGGCCAACGTGGCCAACGCCCTGCCCGACAAGCCGATCCTTTTCAATGAGATAGTTGGCCATCCCGGCTGGCGTGTTTGCGCCAACCCCTGTGCCGACCGGCGCTACTTTAGCATGGCGTTGGGCGTACCCGTAGACCAACTCATCCACCATTTAGCCCAGGCTCTCGACAACCCGCAGCCGCCCCCGCTCGTCACTGACGCCCCCTGCCAGGAAGTGATTGTCGAAGACGTGGACCTGAACAAGCTGCCCATCCTGCTTCATCTGGCCGAGGATGCCGGTCATTACATCGCCAGTAATGTGGTCATCACCAAAGACCCCGACCTGGGGCGCAACATGTGTTACCATCGGCTGCTGCGGCTGGATGAGAAACATTTTGCCGCCCGCATTGTGGAGCGACGCGGCACGCACACGGCTATGGGCAAGGTGGATGGCGATTTACCGGTGGCTATCTGCATTGGCGTCTCGCTGCCGGTTCATCTGGCCGGGTCGATGTCGCCGCCGCCGGAGGTGGATGAGCTGTCGGTGGCCCACGCGCTGGCCCCCACGCCGCTGGTCAAATGCCTGACCAATGACCTGGAAGTGCCGGCCAATGCCGAAATTGTGCTGGAAGGGCGCATCACCCACCGGCGCGTCAGTGAAGGCCCGTTTATGGACCTGACGGAGACGATGGACATAGTGCGCCAGCAGCCGGTGATTGAGATTGACCTGATTACCCACCGGCGCAACCCGATCTTTCACGCGCTGCTGCCGGGCGGCCTGGAGCATAAGCTGCTGATGGGAATGCCGCGTGAGCCAACGATTTTGGCCGAGGTAAACAAGGTGGTGCGCTGTACCGGCGCGGCCATTACGCCCGGCGGCGCGTCCTGGCTTCATGCGGTGGTGCAGATTGATAAACAGGGGGTGGAAGACGGCCGTTTAGCCATTGAAGCCGCTTTTCGGGGACACGGTTCTCTGAAGCACGTCTGGGTTGTCGATACCGACGTAGACATCTATGATCCGATGCAGGTGGAGTGGGCGCTGGCGACCCGCTTCCAGGCCGACCGGGATCTGATGATTTTTGAGCAGCAGCCGGGCAGTTCGCTCGACCCTTCCGGCATTCACGAGCCGGGACAGAAGAGCCGCACCGCCAAGATGGGCCTCGACTGTACCATCCCCTGGGGCGGCGATCCGGCCAAGTTCGGGCGTGGGCAGTATGGCGTGGTTGACCTGTCACACTATCTGGAAAAGTAAGCGTTCAGTTGGTCACAGAATAGAACGCGGATAAACACGGATTCGGCAGATTAACGCAGATGTCTAGCGTTCGCGGGCGATTGCTTCTGTCAGGATGTCATCCTCAAATAGTTCGGCCAAAGTTCCCAACCGCTCCAAAAACCGGTCATCCTCCAAAACGATGATGTTTCGCGCTTCTACTTCCTGCAAAAAGCGATTGTAAGAGACGCCAGCGAGCGTCGCCCCACCGCGCAGGTCCGTTTTCCGCTGCATGTACTGCTGGATAGCCATTTCTAATTTCTGGGCCTGGATGCCTTCCAAGACCCACTTTTTGAGAAGTGCCGATTCACTCATAAACGTTTGCTCGCTTAAATGAGCCAACGCTTGCGACTCATCAGGCGAAAGGCGTACTGACTTTGTAATTGTTTGACTCATGATATGTCCCCTCGTGTTTGCGCCAATTGCAATACCAGCTTTTCCGCTTGTTCAATTAAAGCAGGGCTGGTTGTCGTAGTTAATCGGTTTAAACAACCCTGAACGGCCGTTAGCGTCAATCGCTGCTGTGAATAGAGAAAAACAACAAAATCGGGCACGGCAACGCAGGTTATACCCAAATCTTGGGCAAACCTGAGCGGCCGGGCATCGTTTATCAGCAGCAGCCATGACTGCTCATGTGCCAAAGCGATGGCATGGGCTTCGCCTGCACCAAATAGGCTTAACGGTTTCTCGGGTTCCTGATGATGTAAACGGCCGTCTTCTCGCAAAACTTGAAATAGCATAGCCTGTGGATATATCAATGGCGTTTGCGTCGGATCTGTGGCCACAATTTCTCGCTCAACGGCCTCACAATAAAAGACCCGAAAGTAAGAAAACAGGTACGGCACAAGACCCACCCGACCAGCAATATTCCAAAAAGATGTGTCTAAAGAAGCATTACGAATCATTTAGAATCAATTTTATGCGACTGCGTTCATTTGTCAATAGCTGGGGTCAATACTTGTACGACAGTAAGCGGTTGCTATGATATAGTTGTAGCATTCAAACACAATCAGCACGTTTACCCACTACGCGCTACGCAATACGAAAATTATGTCAATAATTAACTTAAACAATGAACAACAAGCCATGCTCAACGGCGACTACGGCCGTGCCAAACAAATGGGAATGCGGCTGCTGGTCGATATGGCCGCCACCGCTGGCGTCACCGAATTGATCCCTATCCAGAGCGCCCACCTCTCCGGCGTCTCGCCGCTGACAGGCGGGCTGGGGCTGCGCCGCTTTTTGGCGCGGCTGGGCGAAGATACCGAAGCCCGCGTGGCCATTCCCACCACCCTCAACGCGGCCGGCTGCGACCCCGACCAGTTTGCCGAAATGCGCATCACCGCCCCCGATTTTCTGGACCACAGCCAGGAGATTGTGGCCGCCTATACTCGCCTGGGGGTACGGCCGACTCAATCCTGCATCCCCTACGAGTGGGAAGGGGTGGTAACGAGTGGCCCGGCCGCCTGGGCCGAGTCGAACGCCATCTGTTTTGGCAACTCCTACACGGGGCTGCTGACCAACCGGGAATCGGGTCTGTCGGCGCTGGCCTCGGCGCTGACCGGCTACACACCCAAATACGGGCTGCTGGCCGAGGAAGCCCGCCGGCCGAATCTGGCGGTGGTAGTCACGGCTGAGTTAGACGACCCCACCGACTTTTCCATCCTGGGCGACTGGATCGGTAAGCAGCGCCGCCGGGAATGGCAGATGCCCTACGGCCCCATTCCGGCCATCAAGGGGCTGCCGGCTGAATTAAGCCACGAGCAAAAGAAGGCGCTGACGGCGGCGGCAGCCAACTACGGCTGCCCGCTGCTCTACATTGATGGGCAGGGGGAGCGTCCGCCCGCCGATTTCCAGGCGCGGCTGCGCTTTACCCAGGCCGATTTAGATGCCCGTTACGAAGCGCTGCGACCGAAGAATGCCGTTTCGCTCATCACCCTCGGCTGCCCCCAGGCGTCGGTGGGCGAACTGCGGGCGATTGCTGAACTATTGCAAGGGAAACAGGTAACGGCCGATCCCGCCTCGCCCGGCAGCCCGCCGCCCCTCTGGATATTTACCAGCTCGGCCAACGCCACCATTGCCGAGAAGATAGGCCTGGCCCAAATTATCCGTGACAGCGGCGCCTTGCTGCTGGTCCACACCTGCCCCGAAGTGGTCCCTTACGACAAAAGCTGGGTCAAGCATATCCTGACCAACTCGATGAAGGCCGAGCATTACATCAAGTCGGGCCTGAACGGGATTCCGACCTCGGTGATGCGGCTGGCGGATTGTATTGCTGTGGCGACGGGGGAATATGTGTTGGAAGGTGAGGAAATAGCGGTTACGTCAGAGAGTAAACCAGCCACTTCTACCACTGCTACAGCAACAGAACAGCCAGCATCGAGCCTGTTGCAACGGCCGTTAGCCACCGGCCCATTCAGCGCAAACGGTCACGGCCTGCCTTCGCAGCGAGACTTCATCATCAGCGGCGAGGCGTTCGTCACCGATACGCCCATTACCCTGCTGGGCTTCGTCAACCGGCACACCGGCCGTATTGAAGAACCGGGCCATCCCGCCCACGGCCAGAGCATGGCGGGCAAAATCGCCATCTTCCCCAAAGGGACCGGATCAACCGTAGCCCCCTACGTGCTGCTGGAGCTTTACTATCGCGGCCAGGCCCCGCTGGCGATTGCCAACACCGACATCGACCAACAAAGTGCGCCCGCCTGCTCATTAGAATCGATCCCCTACGCCTATGGCTTTGATGCCGACATTATCGCCAACATCAACAACGGCGATACCGTGACGCTGATGCGCCGGGGTGATCGGGTCATTTTAACGGTGGCGGAACGGAAAGAGTGAGGCGAAGTGGCGGGGTGGCGAAGTGGTGGGGTGGCGGGGTCGGTTGGCAAAGAAAAAGCGCCAGCCATTGCCGACGCCTGAAAGTGGGCGAGGAGGGACTCGAACCCACGCCCTCACGGATGTGAACCGTGCGCTCTAACCAGCTGAGCTACTCGCCCGATAGAAGCGGAATTATAACATTGAGCCTGATGTGTGACAAATGAGAATAGTGCGTAGTTCGTAGTGCGTAGCGCGACTGTCCACTACGCATTACGCACTACGCACTACGAGATAATCCATGCAAACCATAACCGACAGATTTCACGCCCAACGGCTTGATGCCCAGGATGAACTGGCCTCGTTTCGTCAGCGCTTTGTGATTGCCGACCCGGAGATGATCTATCTGGACGGCAATTCACTGGGGCGACTGCCGCAGGCCACACCCACCGCGCTGGACGAGCTGGTAGAAACGGCCTGGGGCGAGCGGCTGATTCGTGGCTGGAATGAGGGCTGGCTTGAGGCCCCGGTGCGGGTGGGTGGCAAAATTACCCGCCTGCTCGGTGCCCAACCGGACGAAGTGATCATGGCCGACTCTACCTCGGTCAATCTGTTCAAGCTGCTGGTGGCCGCGCTGGAAGCTCGCCCGGACCGGCACAAAATCGTGACCGATGACCTCAACTTTCCCTCTGACCTGTATATCATGCAGGGGGCGGCCCGGCTGCTGGGACGTGAGATAGAGCTTGTGGTGGTGCCTTCGCCAGACGGCATCTACGGGCCGGTGGCAGGGTTGGCTGAAGCAATTGATGGCGAAACGGCCGTTCTCTCCCTCTCTCACACCGTTTTCAAAAGCGGCTACACTTACGACATGGCTGCACTAACGGCCGTTGCCCACGAAGCAGGCGCATTAACGCTGTGGGACCTGAGCCACTCGGCCGGGGCGGTACTGTTGGATTTGAACGGGGCGCAGGCCGACCTGGCCGTGGGCTGCACCTACAAATACCTCAACGGCGGCCCCGGTGCGCCCGCTTTCCTCTACGTGCGCCGCGATCTACAAGAAACGCTTCATAACCCAATCTCCGGCTGGATGGGGCAGCGGAATGCGTTTGACTTTGGTCTGACCTACGAACCGGCCCCCGGACTGCACCGTTTTTTGACGGGAACGCCTTCGATTGTGGCCATTACGGCCGTATCTGCCGGCGTCGATCTGCTGCTGGAAGCGGGCATGGACCGGCTGCGGGCCAAATCAATCGCCCAAACCGATTACCTGATTGGGCTGTGGCAAGCATGGCTGGAACCCCTCGGCTTCCGGCTCAACTCCCCTCGCGAAAGCGCCTGGCGCGGCTCGCACGTATCGCTGGGCCACGACGACGGCTGGCGCATCGCCCAGGCCCTCATCCAAGAGGCCCACGTCCTGCCCGACTTTCGCCGCCCGGACAACATTCGGCTGGGCATTGCGCCCCTCTACACCAGCTATACCGAAATTCACGACGCGCTGGCCCGGCTGCGCCAGGTCGTCACAGATAGACTGTACGATCGCTATCCGGCCGATACGGAAGGCATCGTTACTTAAGCAGTACGGAGATAGCTCATCGGTCCATTGCTTTACATAGATAATTGGACTAGAATGGTGTTAGTATCTGGGCGCAGGTCCAAATAAAGGGTGGAATTTGGTCCATAGCCCGCCTAATCCTAACCTTGATTGTTGGTTAACAACATGAGCTTGATAACTTCAGCTACGCTTAGCTGGTTTGATGACGGTTGCTGTGACGTTAAATACCTCGACAAATGGCAAGACGCTCCCCTCTCTTTCGCCCCCGGCCAGGTAACCAACTCAAACTGGTACTCAGATTCATACGAAAAAGTGATTATGCCCCAGGCAAACGGCCGTTCTTTCTCTAAAGCGGCCGATTTACTGCTGCGTTACCAGTTCTATCCCGACCACATCCTTTCCTTTACCAGCGATTTTAAGCGTGAGGGGCGACGACTGCACCAGGGCGACCGTATCGTGCAGCGTTTTCATCTGTTGCGGCTGCTTGGCCGCCCGATCCTGGACGTGCTGTCCATGACTGAAGTGAGTGAAGTGATTGACGGGCCAGACCGGATTGGTTTTAGCTATGTAACGGTTGCCCCCCATGTAGCCCAGGGAAAGTGGCAGGTAGCGATGCGCTGGCAAGAATCAGGTGCTTTGCTTTTGACCATCAACTCCGTTCTGCGTCCCAATCCGGAAGAACCGGCTGGCAACCATTCACTCATCCGCTACTATCAGCGGCAGGCTCACCATCATGGTTTACGCCATTTTACCCGGCTCGTTCAAACGGCCTGAGTTTCTTGTGTCCTTCTCTCTGTGACCTGCCGCCTAACCAAATGATAATGACTAAAACCTTCATCACTATCGCCGGTAACATCGGCGTCGGCAAATCGACACTGACCACACTGCTGGCTGAACGGCTGGGCTGGCAGCCATTTTTTGAAGTGGTCGAAGAAAATCCCTACCTGGCCGACTTCTACCAGGATATGCAGCGCTGGAGCTTCCATTCCCAGCTCTTCTTCCTCTCTCGCCGCCTACGCCAGCACCATCGCTTATTGCAGCACCCCGGACCCGTCTTACAAGATCGCAGTGTTTATGAAGATGCTGAGGTTTTTGCCCGCAATCTCTACCAGCAGGGTCACATGTCAGCGCGTGATTGGGAAACGTATGCCGACATGTACAAAACCTTGAGTCTGGTCCTTCAGCCACCTCATCTGGTAGTTTATCTACGCGCCTCTGTGCCCACACTGCTGCGCCGCATCAGCCAGCGTGGCCGCGACTACGAGCAGAATATTGCCCCGGCCTATCTGGACCAGTTGAATACGTTGTACGATGAGTGGGTTGATGGTTTCAACCTGTGCCCGGTCTTAACGGCCGATACCGACAACCTCGACGTCGTTCACCACGACCAACACCTGGACCAGATTATCCAGCGCATTCAGGAGCGGCTGCGCGGCCGTGATTATCTGACGCTAGGTGCGGGCTAAGTTAATCCAGCCGCTGCGCTGGCTGGCAAATTGGGTGCTATTTATCCCCGCATTTGATGACGTATGGCACACCAAATAAAGGCACGAAAGCACTACGCTTATGGTATGGAATGGATTTGTTTTGGTCAAGCCAAGCATAGGCACCACAAACTGTCGTCCTATTCGGCTGAAGGAGTGTGGAACCATGAAAGTAATTGTTGACCGCGACTTGTGTGATACCAACCTGTCTTTTTGCCAGCGCTGTTCGGCCGCCTTTATTCGCTTTCCCGAAGGCTATGACCGGCATTGTGTGCGTGATATCATTGATGATGGCAGCGACCGGCTAACGTTGGAGATGCGAACGGACGGCCGTGTACTGGAAATTGAGCTGACCGACGAGGAACGTGAACTGGCCAGCGTGGAAGGCTGGGAAGTACTGGCCGATTTCGATCCGGCGTTGTTCCGTACCGGGGCTATGGAGCGCTGGCGCGCTTTACGTCACTTGCCAACGGCTACAGCTGACTCCTGATCGTGCGCGTTGGTCGTGAGCGTAATCGCCAAACGATCAAGACAATGTCAGATACGGTTGTTACTCCTCAAAGCGAGAGCGATATTCCTCCAAGCCCCGTAGTACGTTGAGAATCTGGGCCACAGTCGGCCGATCCAGCGGGTCACGGCTGGGCTGAGCCAGGCGTACGATGCCCTGCCGGTCCACGATAAAATCGCCACCAAGCTGGTCGGTATCACCCCGCTTGCCCAATCGTTCCCGCCCCTGCCAGGCCGCCTTTAGATAATACCAAAGCGTACGCGGACTCCAGGCCCGCAGCGCAGACGCCTGTAAGCCGTAAGCGCGGTAGGCTTCCCGCTCCGGATCGATCAAGAAGGGGAAAGGAGAGTGCGTTTCTTCCAGCCAGACCTTTGTCCAGTAAGATGACTCGAAGGAAATGGTGACAACCTGCGTCTCTAACGCTGCCAGTTCTGTCGTGTGGGCCGCAACCTGGGCCACATGGTCTCTACAGGGCAGTCAGGCCAGGTGGCGTAGAAAAATGAACAGCACGGCCCGGTTTTCTTGCCAGTAATCCGACATGGGCACGGAACGGCCGTCTAAGGTCAACAATGTACTATTCGGAGCAGATCTGCCTGTGTTTATCTTCATGCAGTCATTGTAACCTAACCGCGGCGTCAAAGCCCTCATTTCCAATTGAGTTATAATTGGCTTATTATGTCACGATTTACAGTTGTCCTTTGGCTACGCCGCTGGCACTGGGTATTGATCCTGAGCAGCTTGCTGCTGCTAACCACAACAGCCTGTCGCCTGGCGGAATTGTTGGACGTACGCCCATTAACTACCACCGGCCTGGACCGGCAGACCACGCTGCTGTTGTCAGGCAGCCAGCCGCAAACGCTGGACCCGGCCCTGACACGCGGGGATGCCAGCGGGCCGCTGGGCCATGTTTTTGGCGGTCTGGTGCGCCTTTCCCCCGATTTGACCCTTGAGCCAGACCTGGCCGCCGGTTGGCAAGTTAGTCAGGATGGTCTGGTCTACAGGTTTTATTTGCGCCCGGAAGCACGCTTTCACAACGGCCGTTTCGTCACGGCTCAAGATGTCATCTACTCCTGGGAACGGGCCACCGACCCGTCTCTCGGCTCTGACACAGCTCAGACCTACCTGGGCGATATTGACGGCGTTAATGAGAAGCTGGCGGGAACGGCCACGACCATTCGCGGCCTGCGCCTCATCGACGATCATACTCTGGAAGTACGCCTGGCCGAACCGGTCGTTTACTTCCTGGCCAAGCTGGCCTACCCGGTCGCCTTTATCGTCGATGCTGACAATGTGACTCAGCCCAACTGGCAGTACCAGCCCAACGGCACCGGTCCCTTTCGCCTCGGCCATTGGCACGATGATGACCAGATTCTGCTGGTACGCAACGACACCTACCACCTCGCTCCGGCCCAAATAGCCCACGTCGTCTACAATCTAGGCCCCCATTTGCCGCTGGCCCTCTATGAGCAGGACCAGCTAGATTTGATCGGGATTGGTGGGGCCACGCTCGAACGCGCCCGCGATCCCAACAGCCCTTTCTTTGCCGAACTGCGGACCGGCCTTTCGCTCTGCACCTCCACACTGGGTCTCAATAATAGCCTGCCCCCCTTCGACGATGTGCGCGTGCGCCAGGCGTTTAACTATGCCCTGGACAAAGAACAACTGGTTGATCTATTTTTGCAGGGAAACGGGCTGGTGGCCCGCAGCGCCTTACCGCCCACTATGCCCGGCTATGGGCTGTCGGGCACAACCGGCTATCCCTACAACCCGGACCGGGCGCGGCAGCTTTTGCGCGAGGCGGGCTACGGGGATTCGACCCATTTTCCTACCGTTACTTTTTATGCAGCCGGATATAATGACGTGAGCGCCTACGTTACGGCCGTTATCACCATGTGGCAAACGGAATTGGGCATAACAATAGAACCGGTTCTGGTAGAGCCATTTAGCTATTTTGACGAGCTGTACGCGGGCAATAAAGGGCATATTTTCTCTAGCGGCTGGTGTGCCGACTACCCCGATCCGCAGAACTTTTTAGACATACTGTACCATAGCCAATCGGGGCAGAACTTGGCAGAATATAGCAATCCGGCGGTTGACACGCTCTTGGAACAGGCGCGGATAGAACGGGACAACGAAACTCGGCTGGCCTTATATGCCGAGGCGGAGCGACTCGTTGTGGCTGAGGCTCCCGTCGTCTTTGTCAACCACCGGGCAACGGCCGTTTTGGTCAAACCCTACGTAGAGAATTACCATCTGGTGCCTATTGGCGTTCCACAATGGGACCGGGTGAAACTAAATCGTGAGCCATGAAACACAAAGTCCGAACGCTCACGCCATTGAGGTAACTATGTCTGCAACTTTAGACGAACTGAAAAAGACGGTGTTGGCGGCACGGCAGGCTGCTCAAAAAGGACACATTGAAAAAGCGGTCGAACTACAAGAAACGGCCGTGGCTTCGCTGCGCCACCTGCCCGAAGATGAAGAGACACTCGCCATCCGCAGCGTGCTGCTGCACAATCTTGCGGGCTATTATCAGGATGCTGGCCACTTTGCCGCGGCCGTCACCGCCCTTGAAGAAGTCGTGGCCATTGATCGCCAGATTGACCATCCCGATTTAGCCCAGGATCAGCAGGCATTGGCCCAGGCGCGGCAGTTGGCCGCCATGACTTCGGCCGAACTGTCTGCTTTGGAGAGACAGGCCGAGCAGGCAGCCGTCCGTCTGACCAGCATGAGCCAGGGAGAGCAAGAAGCGACGCGAGCCAACATATTGCAGACAGCCATGCGTGCCCTGGCCCACGACGTGCGTGACGCCGCCATCACGGCCCGTAAAAACGGGGCCTCAACGGGGACGCTGGCAGCCCGCGTTGAAATAGCCCTGGCCCAAATTCGCGATGAAGACGCGCTAGGCAAGGAGCGAGAGGCACTGGTCAATTACTTTGAGTCAGTGGTCTCTATCTTGCGTGACCAGCCGCCCCAGACCATCCCCCCCGCCTATGCCCAGGATATTGAGGCGATCTTAAGCAGCTAATTGGCTGGGGCTTATGCGCGACCTATTCCTGCTCGAAGATAACGTCGTTTTTCTCAATCACGGCTCGTTTGGGGCCTGTCCGCGGCCGGTATTTTCCGTCTATCAGGAGTGGCAACGACGGCTGGAAGCGCAGCCTGTTCGCTTCTTGGGTCGAGAGTTATGGGGGCATCTGGCCGAGGCCCGCCAGGCCTTGGCCAACTATTTGAACGCAGCGGCCGCTGATTTGGTTTTCGTGCCTAATGCCACCTTTGGCGTCAACGTAGTGGCCCGCTCGCTGGCGCTGGGGCCAGGCGACGAGGTGTTGGCTACCAACCATGAGTATGGGGCCTGTGATCGTACCTGGCAATTTCTGGCACAGAAGCGGGGCTTTGCCTACATTCGCCAGCCAGTTCCGCTGTACCAGATGACGGCTACCGATCTACTGGAAGCAGTGTGGGCTGGCGTCACCCCGCAGACGAAGCTGATTTTTGTGAGCCACATCACCTCACCGACGGCCGTTACATTTCCCGTGGCGGCCATCTGTGCCCGCGCCCGTGAGGCGGGCATTCTGACGTTGATTGATGGGGCACACGCGCCTGGTCAAATTCCGCTGGATATAACGGCTATCGCACCTGATTTCTACACCGGCAACTGTCATAAGTGGCTCTGTGCCCCGAAGGGAGCGGCCTTTTTATATGCCCGGCCAAAGGTGCAGCCGCTTATTGAGCCGCTGGTAGTTAGCTGGGGTTGGGGAGAAGAACGTCAATTTACTACCGGCACTGATTTTATCGACTATCTGCTCTGGCAAGGCACTGACGACCCGGCCGCATACCTCAGTATACCGGCCGCAATTGAATTTCAGGCCGGCCACAACTGGACCAAAGCGCGACAAAGATGCCACACCTTGCTGCGCCAGGCCATCGTTGCCTTGGAAGCGATTACCGGCCGGGCTTCACCGTACCCCGATCATACCGCTTACCACCAAATGGCCATCGTCCCCTTGCCTCCGCTGGACGATCCGGCCAAGCTTAAGGAACAGCTCTATCAGACATACCAGATCGAAATACCCGTCATAAAATGGAACAACGAATTTTTTGTGCGAATCTCGGTACAGGTATATAATACCAGTGGGGACCTCAAGCAGCTCACATCTTCGCTAACTCAGTTAGTACCATTACTTTTGGCATAGGACCTTTTCACGAGTGCAACCCTGTCCTGCTCCGTCTACAATGAAAGGCATCAACCAAGCGATGACAAGGCAAGGGTTTTATGTACACAATCATGAATCAAAAACAGACTATCCTCTTACTCAACACCGATTTGGCGGACAGCCCCTTGTTCGCCGCGCTGTGCCAACAAGGCTATGACGTACTCACAGCCCAATCTAGCTGCCAGGCCTTGTCAATGCTATCTCGCGGTAATGTAGATTTACTGATTATTGATAGCGAAATTGCCGATATGAAAGGGGTGGATTTTTTGGACCACTTGCGCCGGCAAAATCGGTACGAAACGCTACCCGTTTTGATGCTGGTAGAAGAACAGCTAGTCACCAGTCGAATTGTCTGTTAGGACGCTGTAATAGGTGAGCTTTATTGGGGACAGCCACTAGCCTACGTGCCAATCACGGCCTTCTTATTGCCGCCAACAACCGCTGTGTCACCTCTTTGGTGTTTGGCCCAATTTCTCCCGGCGGGCCAACGCAGGCCGGGCACCCATCCCGGCAGCGACAGGTGGCTACCAACTCGTCTGCGGCCGTGAGTAGCTCCTCATGTAACTCAAACAAACGTTCACTAAAACCAACCCCCGCCGCTACCTGCTCGTAGACAACCACCGTCGGCGCCTGGGTCAGCGGGCTGCGGCTTTCGGCTAACACCTGGATGTCACCCGGATCGCACATCAGATAGAGAGGGGCCAGATTCCGCAAGACGTAGGCCAGACCACCTAGCGCCGAGCGGGATTGCTGGCCGGCTTCGGCACGGCGGTGGCAGGCAGGACACAAGGTTACCAGGTTGTCAAGCTGATTGGCCTGGCGGTAGTTTTCATTTTGGCCGGGGATATAGTTGTAGTCTCGAAACGGCCGTATGTGGTGTACGTGCAAAAGGGTCTCGGACGCGCCACAGGTGCGGCATTGATGCCTATCACGAGCCAAGGCCAGTTGACGCTGCTGCTGCCAGTTAGGGCCGTAATCATTGGGGCGCAGCAAAATTCCGGCGTCATACAATTCCTCGGCCAGCGTCTCGCTGAAAATGAGCCAGTAACCATCTGTTGCCAGCGTTATCTCCGGCAGATCGATGTCGCCAAAACCAAGCGTTTCATGCGTATAGCGTTTGATTTTGCGGTAGCCAGTTGCCTGCGTCACCACCGTCACCTCACCCCAGGCACGGCGCAGTCCGCTCTCATCGGTTTCAGCCTGAGGCCGCAGAGCGCGGATGTGGCTGCCCACACTGGCACGCGTGTAATAATCGACCATAACCGACCGCACCATAGCCAGACGGCCGTCCCAATCCAGCCGCTCCACCAAAAAGGTAGCCGCCTGGTGCATATAGATGGCCCCTTCGTAAAGCAAAAAGGGAACACTCTCCAAATCTACCTCTCCAATAACGCGCACGGACGCCTCACTGTCCGGGTCCAGTTCATGAATCAGGACCGTATCATCCCCGCTGGTGCGTAAGGAAACGTGACTGGCCGGACTGCCATCGCCCAGATAATGGTACTGTTGACGCGACTGGTGCAGCAAGCCTGCTTCGGCCAGCGCGTCCAGCAAATCATCGACCTCACCCAGACCGCCATAGGCTTCATGCTGGCGGAATGGGAGTTCGAAAGCGGCGCACTGCAAATGTTTAACCATGATCCGCAGATTGTCAGGGTTAATAAGCGCATGTTCGGGCGATTGACCAAAAAGGTAGCGCGGATGGTTGCAGATGTATTGATCCAGCGGATTGTTGCTGGCGATAAGAATGGCCACCGATTCGCCGCGCCGCCGTCCGGCACGGCCGGCCTGCTGCCAGGTGGCGGCAATAGAGCCAGGATAGCCGGTTAGAATAGACGCATCTAACTGCCCGATGTCAATACCCAGTTCCAGCGCATTGGTGGCTACCACGCCCTGTATCTGCCCAGAACGAAGGCCCGCTTCAATCTCCCGTCGTTCCAACGGCAAGTAGCCACCCCGATAGCCAGCAACGGCCGTTTCCGGTTGCCCATTGTAACGCAGTTCATCCTGCAGATACGCCAGTAATAGCTCTACCGTTTGCCGGGTACGCCCAAAAAGAATCGTTTGGATACCGGCCTGCAAGAAAGTAACGGCCGCATCTTTTGCCGCCAGCACAGCGCTACCGCGCAAGCCCAACGCCTCATCAACCATAGGCGGGTTGTAGAGAATGAAATGTTTTTGGCCACTGGGCGCACCATTGGCGCGGTCATCAACCAGTGTGAACGGAACTTCGACCAGCCGCTCCACATGCTCTTGGGGATTGGCAATGGTAGCCGAACAGCAGATGAACTGGGGCTGGCTACCATAAAATTCACAAACGCGGCGCAGACGGCGCAGTAGATTGGCCACATGGCTGCCAAAGACACCCCGGTAGGTGTGTACTTCGTCCAGCACGACAAAGTCGAGGTTGCCAAACAGGCTGCGCCAACTGGTGTGAAAAGGCAACAAGCCCGCGTGGAGCATGTCAGGGTTAGTGATAAGAATGCCGGAAGCGGCCCGAATTTTGCGCCGTTGGCTCTGCGGAGTGTCGCCATCATAACTGTGTACCTCAAGGGGTAGTTGGGCGCTGCGGATAAGCGAGAGCGTGTCAGCCTGTTGGTCATGGGCCAACGCTTTGGTAGGGAAAAGATAGAGGGCACGCTGTGACGGCCGTTGCAGCAGGCGGGACAACACAGGCACATTGTAAGCCAAAGACTTCCCGGAAGCCGTTGGGGTGGCCACGATCACGTTGTCGCCGTCAAGGGCTGCCTCAATAGCCTGCACCTGATGGGTATAGAGGGGCCAAAGGTTTTGTGCTTGCAGGGCGTTCTGTAAGACGGGTGGCAGCGGGTGGCTTAGCGCGGCCGTTTGCGGCAGGCGTGGCGGGGTCCTTTCCCAGGCCACGACATTCTGCATAAAGTCACGGGATTGACGGAGACGGGCAATGGTGGCCGTAATCATGATAGTAGCGCGCGGTAAAAGCCGGGGGGAGTCATCATGCACGTTGCCCCAAGATTAGGTTTGGGGCTATCAAAGTTATTATCCACAATAGTTTTCAATATATCTATTATTATAGTAGCAGATAGTAGGGCTTGTGGATATGTTGATGAAGCTTTAGGCCACGTATATGTAGGGTCCGCCCTGTTTTTGTTCCTGTATGTGGCCTGTTTTCGCCTATTCGCAGTCTCTCCCAGCCACGGCCGTTGTGGATGGTTATGTGTTTTATTTGTGATGGTTTATGTTAAGCTAATTAGCGGCGGTTTCCTGATTGGGATTAGTACCGTAATATATTCTTGCCGGGTGGGGTTTCCCCCCATATATGGGTCTTCTGTCGCCTGGAGTATAGAACAGATTTTCAACCACGTCCAGGGTGTTTTCCACAGTTTTCCCCAGAAAGGGGGAGTTATCCACAACTTTAGGATAGTTATCCACAACTTGCGCGAACCTGGAAGGGCGGAGCCAACGGGTTTGGTTGTCTGTATATAGGGGGAAGGGATGAAGGCAAAAGGAGACTCGGACATCAGCCTCCCTGTGCCTTCGACTAGCATCAGGCATGCACCGGCTCGTACAGGGTGGCCTTAATCGCTAGAATGTCTTTCTGCAGTTCACTGTTGCTAACAACCTGGGCGGCGATTTTATCGTGGCCGTAAATGATGGTTGAATGGTCGCGATCACCCAGCGCGGTGCCGATTTGGGGCAGCGAAGCGGATGTCTCGGTGCGAGCTAGATACATAGCCACCTGCCGGGGATGCGTCACACTACGACTGCGGCTGGTACTGACCAGTGCCTCTTGGGTAACGTTGAAATGATAACAGACGGCGTCTACCACTTGCTGCACTGTGACCTGGTTAGTTTGATGGAGCAAATCTGCCAGGGCTGTTGCCATCAGTTCGGCCGTTACGGGTTTATTGAGCAAGCGAGCGTAAGCAATCACCTTGTTCAGTGCCCCTTCCAACTCGCGTACGTTATGGCGCACGTGGTGCGAGATTAGCTCCAGGACGTGTTGGGGAATCGGGATACCGGCTTGCTCTGCTTTGGTCTGCAAAATAGCGGTGCGTGTTTCGATGTCCGGCATTTGCACATCGGCAATCAGTCCCCACTCAAAGCGTGATTGCAGCCGTTCTTCCAGACTGACCATCGCTTTTGGTGGTCGGTCGCTAGAGATGACAACCTGTTTGCCCTGGCTGTGCAGTTCATTAAAGGTGTGGAACATCTCTTCCTGGGTGGTTTCTTTGTTGGCAATGAACTGGATGTCATCAATCAGCAGTATGTCGGGTGTCCGGTATTTTTCGCGAAAAACGGCCGTATCTTTGTTACGAATCGATTGCACCAGATCATTGGTAAACGTTTCGGAGGAGATGTAGCAAACGTGATAGCCAGCCTGCGAACATTTGTTGCCAATGGCGTGCAGCAAGTGGGTCTTGCCCAAGCCCACGCCACCGTAGATGAAGAGGGGATTGTAAGAGGTGCCCGGATGCTCGGCCACTGACAGGGCGGCGGCATGGGCCAGGCGATTGCTTGGCCCAACCACAAAGGAGGCGAAGTCGAATCGATTGGAGAAACTGTTTTCGCTATGGGCGATACGGGAACGGCCGTTAGTCTGGCTAGCCGGCGAGGCTTCATCCTTACCAGCCTGGGTCTTAGACAAGCCGGTTATAGACAAAACGGCCGGGGGGGGCGTAATCAATTCATCCGACCACACCACAAAACGAATCTCGGCGTTGTGCCCGGCAACAGATGTCAAGACGCGCAGAATCGTCTCTTTTAACCGATTTTCTAACCAATCTTTGGCGTAATCGTTATTGACACCAATAACGTATACACCCTCTTCGTGACTAAGTAGGCGAGCGTCCTTCAGCCAGGTGTTGAAGGTTGCTTTGGTCATTTGAAGCTCTAATTCGCCCAGGGTTGCTTTCCAGATATTCTTCGCTGACATAGGCTTAACCAACAGTAGCATACATGAAGCAGCGGAAACGCTGGTCCAATCAGGCAGGAAACAACAACGGCCGTTTCCGCATGGGTGAGTAATAGTTTGCTGATTACAAGGGGAAAACTACTGACTTGGTAGCAACCTGAAGGCAGCACCTATCGGTACCAGCTATTTGTTACGCTCCCCGGCAAAATCTCAGACAACTACATGAGACAATAGCTATTGGCTGTTGAGACGACCCCTCCACACTGCTAGTTCTAGCAACGGTCATCGTTTTATAATTATGCTGCACGCCAACTCTTTAACAGGTTAGGGGTCTCTATAAGTCTCTATAAATAGAGAACCCTTTTCCGGATTCCACTGGCACAGACCATGTGTCCGACCACCGTAAATCCTAACGAACATAGGCGCACAAATCTTTCAGGACAGGTTTCGTTTTCTCAACAGCCTCTTCTTTCCCTTCGGCAAGTGTCCTGACATTCTAGCAGAGCAAACGCTATTCTGCAATCCACTTTTGCTTAAAAGGTGGCATATTTTTAGACTGCGGCAACCTTAAAGAATCAACTTTTTTAAGGTTGCCAGATTGACAGGACCCGACGACCCCAATTGGTGGGGATGGTGCAATAGAAGGCCCTAGATATTGTGGTGAGGGGTTTGTATTATGTTAGATGGGATTCCACTTATTGTTTGGGCTGCGAATCAAAAGGAGGATCAAACGGCTAACTTATTGCCTACTAATGGCAATAGCGTGTACATTGCCGAGAGGCAGAGCAACGAATGCCAAAGTAGCGGTGAATAGCTGGTTATCGGTAATGTCAAACGGCCGTTTCAGGCGCTAAGAGGGAATTCGAAGCAGTATGACCAAAAATAGAGAGATGTGAGAGCAAGACAGGGGGTTGGCAAAGAAAACGGCTATCAGACACACCCAACAAACGAAGCAAAACGAGACCTACAAGTCCTAA
>SLGK01000250.1 GCA_007123775.1 Anaerolineae bacterium
CAATTTTCTGACCTCCTTCTCATCGGCCGGACCAACGGCAGAGGCATTTGTCAAGCCGGACGTATTGGCGCCGGGTGGCCATATCGTGGGTCTCATGAAGCCTGATACAACGTTGGGCATGACTTTCCCTGACCAGTATGTGGCCGAAGACTACTTCGCCATGTCCGGCACGTCACAAGCGACGGCCGTTGTCAGCGGCATTGTGGCCCAGATGTTGGCGGTCGATCCCTACCTGTCCCCCGATGATGTGAAGTGTCGCCTGATGGCCACGGCCCAGGTGGCCGTGGATGCACAGGGCCAACCGGCCTACAGCGTCTTCCAGCAAGGGGCTGGATTGGTCAATGCCTACGATGCCGTCTACAGCAACGCCAGCAGTTGCGCCAACCAGGGCCTGGACATTGACGCCGACCTGGCCGGCACGGCCCGCTTCCAAGGGCCGGCCAACCGCAACGCCAACGGCAACTACTATCTGCGTGACATGAACGGGGCTGGCTTTGTCTGGAGCGGCGGTTTTGCCTGGAGCGGTGGTTTTGTCTGGTCCGGTGGTTTTGCCTGGTCAGGCGGCTTTGCCTGGTCAGGCGGGCTTGCCTGGAGCGGTGGCTTTGCCTGGAGTGACAGCTACGTCTGGGAAGACGGCATTGCCTGGAGCGCGGCCGATGTGGCTGTCAACCAGTGGGTCGAACACGAAGAGTTACCATCTGATGAGTAAGGTCATCTATTATCGTTTTGACTTACCTGCCTCCGGCAAAACCACAACGGCGGTTTGGTAAACTGATTAACGCCTGAACATGTTAAAAAATATCCAACCAGTGACACGTGCGCCAAGAGCGCCAAGACCAGTAGTACAGAAGAGGGATCGGTCAATGAAGCATCATCAAGCCAACACCGAATATGAACAGTTAGCCACCTTGGCCAGACAGCATGAAGCCCGCGGCGACGCAACCCAGGCCGCTCGCTTCTACCATCTGGCCGGAGAACAGGCTGCGGCCCGTTACGCCAACAAAGCGGCTGTCGAATATTTGAGCCGGGCCATCACGCTGACGCCCGATGCTGTGGTCGGCGAACGCCTGGCCTTGCTGCTGCTGCGCGAAAGGGTGTATGCGCTGCAAGGCAATCAGGAGGCCCGCCAGCAGGACCTGACCAGCCTGGAATTTCTGGCCAATGCGCTGCAAAACGACCATAATCGGACAGAAGTTACCGTGCGGCAGGCCGAGTTTTATCTGGAAACGGGCGCGCACGACACCGCTATTTCGCTGGCCCAGGCTGCGGCCCGGCTGGCCCAGATAGTGCCGAGTGCGCGGCTGGAGGCGCTGGCCTACATGACCTGGGGCAAAGCGCTCATTCGTCAGGGCAAGCACGATTGGGCCCAAACGCAGTTGGCCCAGGCCCTACAAGCGGCCCAAACCACAACCCTGCGTCAACTGGAAGCAGACAGCATTCGCGCTATCGGCTTGCTCTACATGAATCAGGGCGACCTGACGCAGGCGCGATTCTGCTACTTGCAGGCACAAGAAATCTACGCAGAGATCGACGACTGCCGGGGCCAGAGCTACACGCTCAACAACCTGGGCCACATTGCCTACGAACGCAAACGTTTCAGCGAGGCCCGTACGCATTGGCAGAAAGCACTCTCTATGTACCAGGCAATCGGCGACCGCCTGGGTAAGGCCATGGTTCTGTCTAACCTGAGCGCCACGCACATGGACGTTGGCGATTACGCGCAGGCCAAAGAGCACGGGGCAGAGGCGCTTGACATCAGCCAACTGATACAGTCACCGATGGCCGAAAGCATGTCGCTGGTGAACCTGGCCTTGATAAACCATTACCAGGGCGAGCAAGCGCAGGCGTTGGGACTCAGCCGCGAGGCGCTGCAAATTGGCCAAAAGATGAAGAGCCGCCGGGTTCAGGGCTACGCGCTAATACCGATGGCCCATGCTTTGCTGGAGCTGGACAAGCCGACAGAAGCGCAAGAAGCATATTGGCAGGCCCTGGCCATATGGCACGAGCTAAAACAGCCCGGCCTGATTGTAGAACAGCGGGCCGGGCTGGCCCGCACAAATCTGGCCCTGGGCGAAGATAAAGAAGCGAGGACACAGGTGGCAGAGATTCTGGCGCACCTGAAAGAGGATGGCGCTCTGGCGGGTGGTGAGTCCCCCTTCCGCGTCTATCTGACCTGCTACGAAGTATTGCAGAAGCTGGGAGATGACCGCGCCACGGAGGTCTTGGAGACGGCGCATACCCGTCTCCAAGAGCAGGCAGCCGCCATCGTCGATGAACCGCTGCGCCTCTCTTATCTGCAAAACGTGGCGGCTCATCAGCAAATAGTTGCCGCTTATTCAAGCCAGGAGAGCCTCGCCGCCTGACCGGGTTGCTCTCTTAACCGCTTGTTTCTGAGCTGGTCTTTTCCTTGAGAGCAACCCCGCTGGCTTGATGAGCCAGCGTCTTCTTAATCATCTCCACCACATAGGCACCGCCTTCCAGCGTATTGGTGCCCCCGTTCATTGTGATCATGCAGACCACGTCCCGTTCGGCATCCGTTTTGCCGGCGGTCGGCCGCCAGCCCATGTAGACACTGAGGGCATCGGCAATGCCCAGTCCCGGCCGTTCGCCGATAAGGATGGCCACCACGTCGGCGCCGATGATGTCATTGACGTCATTGATTACCCCCACGCGGGCATTTTGAATAAAGAAAGGCGTCCCCAGGCTCAGCCCAGCCGTCGTCAACCCATGCTCCAGAACAGGATAGATGAGCGGTAGATTGTTGTTAACGGCCGCTGCACTCAGCCCATCGCCCACCACAATTTGCACCTGCGGCTGCCTGACGCAGCGCTCGGCGATGATGGCTTTGGCCGTGTCGCTCAGCTTACGCCCCAAATCAGGACGCAAAAGGTATTCGCCCCGGTCGGCCACCTGCGTCTGGACCGTGAACAGGCCAAATTCAGCTAGCACGGCCTGGCGGACTTCGCCGTAGATGGCATCCTGCGTGACCGCATGGTCAGCCTGGAAGAGCAGCAGGGAGCGGGTGCGTGGGCGTGGTCCGGCCCGCCCCACGCCAATGCGGGCGCTGGTGGTGGCACACAGATTGTGCAGGCCATCGGCATCAAAAGGGTTGGCTACGCCCAGGGCGCGGCGCTGTTCTGGCGCTGTGGGATCGGGTAAATCAATTTGGGGCACAGTAGTTGTATCTTCACGCATAGCAGACCTCCTTATTTTTGTAAGAAAAACGAAGCGTCACCAGCCTTGTCGGTTAAACGGCCGTTATCCATTAATCCTAATGCTTCCATCCAGGCTTCAAATTCGGGCGCGGGCCGCAAGCCCAGCAGTTGGCGCAGACTGGCCGTGTCGTGATAGCTGGTACATTGATAGCTGAGCATCGTGTCATCCCCCATGGGCACGCCCATGAAGTAGCTACAGCCGGCCGCCGTCAGCAGCACCGCCAGGTTTTCAATATCATTCTGCGTGGCGCGGGCATGATTGGTGTAACAGGCATCACAGCCCATGGGAATGCCGGTTAGCTTGCCCATGAAATGGTCTTCCAGGCCGGCGCGAATAATCTGGACCGAGTCATACAGATATTCCGGGCCGATGAAGCCCACCACGGTGTTGACCTGATACGGCCGATACCGCCTGGCCAGGCCGTAAATACGCGCTTCCATCGTAAGCTGGTCGGTGTCATAATGAGCATCGGCCGACAAAGCCGTGCCCTGCCCTGTTTCAAAGTACATATAGTTGGGGCCGTCGGAGACACAATATTCCTGAGCCAGGGCATAGGCTTCATCCATCAGCCCCACCGTTACGCCAAACCCTTCGTTGGCTTTTTGCGATCCGGCCAGGCTTTGAAAAACGAGGCCGACCGGCGCACCCCGTTTTAAGGCTTCCATCTGGGTGGTGACGTGCGCCAGTACACAGTTTTGGGTGGGAATTTCCCATTTGATGATGACCTCATGGGTCATATCCAACAGGCGCATCACGCTGGCTAAGGAATCGTCGACGGGATTGATGCCGATCACGCTATCGCCGGAACCGAAGGACAGTCCTTCAAACAGGGTAGCTCGAATACCGTCGGGTGAATCCGTGGGATGATTAGGCTGGTTGCGCGACAGCAGCGTGCCCGGCAGGCCGATGGTGTTATTGCAGTGGGCGGTGATCTCGATCTTCTTGGCCCCTACCATCAAATCCAGGTTGGACATCAGCTTGGTAACGGCCGCTACCATTTCGGCCGTCAGACCGGTACTGACCCGCCCGATCATCTGGCTGCTGGTGGTGTCGGCCAGCAGCCATTCCCGAAATTCGCCGACCGTCCAGCCTTTAATCTCCTCATAGACCGTTTCAGCCACCGCATCATCAATGACGCGCGTCACTTCATCCGCCTCATACGGTACGGATGGGTTGTGGCGCAGCGTGGCCAGCGTCACTTCGGCCAGTACGTGTTTGGCGGCCATCCGCTCGGCCGCGCTGGCCGCGCCAATGCCCGCCTGCCGGTCGCCTGATTTCTCTTCATTGGCTTTGGCCAACAATGTTTTGATAGAGTCAAATTCATACGTTTTGCCGAACAACTTGGTTCGCAACAGCATGGGAAACCTCCTTTTAGTGGTAGAAAATAAGGGTTTTAACGGAAAGTGGTACAATACGGCCGTCCAGAATGGGTTTGCCAATGTCGATGAAATCACCTTCACTCAGGCCCACCTGATCGATGCTGACCAGCGGATAAGCCGGGGCCAGGGCTTTCACCGTCTGGCCCAGCACCAGCGCATAATCCTGCTCAGTTACCAGGACCAGCGGACTGCCGGCCGCCAGGTGAGCGTTAGCAAAGGTAGCCACGCCGGTGGCAATGGTCTGCAATTGGGGAAAGGTCAGGTTGGGCGGTAGCTCCAGGGCGATGGCGTAGGTTGCTGTTGGCTGAGCGCCGTCCCAGCGCAGCAGGGCGCTACGGATCGCCTGAGCCAGCGCGCCGGGCGAGCTGGCCTGGCCGTTGGCCAGATAGGGACGAACCACAGGCAGGTTGTGCAGGGGCAGGGCCGCGGCCTCAGCCCAAATGGTGCTGCCGCTCAGTTTGACCGTCTGGCTGGACGCGCCCATGACGGTGGCGCGGATCGTTTGTGTGGGTGGCGCGATGGGCAGGGCTTGTAAACGGCCGTTTTGTCGCAGCGATTGGGCCAGCAGCAAACCCACATCATCGTGGCGCAGGGCGGCCTCCAGTGAGTCAAGGCGGGGCAAATCATAATAATATACACCCACCCCCCCGGAAATAAAGAGGCGTTTAGACTTACTCACCGTTGCCGGGAGAAAGGGCGGCGAAAGCTGTAGCTGCCGGCCCAGGTCAGACTCAACTCCGGTCACCAAATCGGCTACCAGGTCGGCCATACAGTCGGTGAAACGTTGCAACGTCTGTAAATCAACGGCCTGGTTAACCTCAATAGGTAAGTTGAGGGCATTGATGATTAGCTGGCCGGGTGGGGCGATGTGGCGTA
>SLGK01000252.1 GCA_007123775.1 Anaerolineae bacterium
GTTATCAACGGAGAGCGAAACGACCAGCGCAATACCAACCTCGTGCTGAGTGCAGCCGAAGTAAGGTTAAATCGCTGGGGACAAGTGGGTGCATATATTTGCATACATTTTTGGTAACAGTAACTGCTATGAATCTACACACGTACCTCCCTCAGGACCGCCGCCGCGCCCTGGCCCACGGCCTGACGTTGCCTGACCGCACACAAGGCACGGCGCTCTTTGCCGATATTTCCGGTTTCACGCCGCTGACGGAAACATTGCGGGCATCGTTGGGTCCCCGTCGTGGCGCGGAAGAACTAACGACGCAGGTCAACACCGTCTACACCGCGCTGATCACGGAAATTGAACGATACGGGGGCAGTGTGATTGGCTTTGCCGGCGATGGCCTGATTTGCTGGTTTGATGACGCCGACGGACCGGCCGCGCTGAGGGCAGTTAGCTGCGGGCTGGCGTTACAGGAGGTAATACGGCCGTTTCAGACATTGCCTTCACCAGACAAGTCGCCCGCTACGTTAGCCATCAAGGTGGCCATGGCCACCGGCCCCGTGCGTCGTTTTGCGGTGGGCGACCCGAACCACCTTTACCTGGATACATTGGCCGGCACGACCATTGCTCGGCTGGCTGCGGCCGAACGGCTGGCACAAAAACGCGAGGTCGTCATAGACGAAGCAACCGCTCAGGCACTAACCGCTCTGTTAAGGCTGCAAACGTGGCGTCAAGACCCCCATACAGCAGAGCGTTTTGGCGTTGTGCAGCAGATCAGCGCAGCCGGCATCCCGCTGCTAGAGGCGGCACCAGTGGCTCTGCCCGTGGAATTGATACGGCCGTGGCTGCACCCGCCGGTCTATGAACGCGAACTGGCCGGACAAGCCGCATTCCTGGCCGAGTTTCGGCCGTGTGCTGCCCTGTTTGCCCTGTTCTCAGGCATTGATTACGAAGATGACGCCGCCGAAATGCAGTTGGACACGATAACGTGCCAGATGCAAACGATAGCCGCCCGTTATGAGGGCGATTTGCTGCAGCTTATCATTGGCGATAAAGGGAGTTACGCGTATCTTAACTTCGGCGCGTTGAATGTCCATGAAGACGACCCCCGGCGTGCCCTGAAAGCGGCTATTGCCTTACAGTCGATGAACCAGGAACTAGACTGGCTCGCGCCGCCGCAAATTGGGATCAGTTATGGCTTGATGTGGGCTGGAACCTATGGCGGGCAGACGCGACGCACCTACACTGCCCTGGGGGATGATGTGAATGTAGCGGCTCGGTTGATGGAAACGGCCGATCCCGGTCAAATTTTAGTCACGCCACCAATCAGAACCGCCGTGGCCCACCAATACCATTTTGAACCACTCCCGCCACGCCAGGTCAAAGGCAAGAGCGATCCCCTCCACCCGTTCCGTCTGACCGGCCGGCACCAGCGCCAGACGGTTCGGCTGCAAGAACCAGCTTATACCCTGCCTATGGTCGGCCGTGAGGCTGAAGTGGCGCTAGTAGAAGAGAAATTGACCCTGGCCCGGCAAGGGCAGGCTCAGATCATTGGCATCATTGCCGAAGCGGGCCTGGGCAAATCCCGGTTGGTCGCCGAGGTGATTGCCACGGCCCGTCAACGCGCGTTTATGGTTTTCGGCGGTGCCTGCCAATCAGACGGCCTCAACACGCCTTACCTGGTTTGGCGGGCTATCGGCAGCGCGTTCTTCGACGTTGAACCCGATGCCCCGCTAGCAGACCAGATAGACGCCCTCAGCCAGGCGGTCAACCGTCTGGCCCCGCAGCGCCTAGCCGCTTTGCCTTTACTGGGCACGCTACTGAATCTACCCATACCCGACAGCGATTGGACCCAGGCGCTGGAACCGGAAATTCGCCGGACCGCACTCCATGCCTTACTCGAAGATTGTTTCAAAGCTGCTGCCCAAAATGAACCAATCCTGATGGTTTTCGAGGACATGCATTGGGTTGATGCGCTGAGCCATGATTTGCTCCTTGAACTGGCCCAGTCATTGGTGCGCCATCCTGTTAGCTTTGTTCTGGCTTACCGCCCACCCCAGTTGGAACGGCTGCAACAGTCCCCGCTAAAAAGCCTGCCCAACTTTACCCCTGTAATGCTGGGCCAACTGCGCGACAGCGACGTTAAACAAATGATTCAGGCCAAGCTGAGCCAATTATATCCCCGGCGTAGCGGTGACATACCGTCGGAACTGGTGGAAAAACTAATGGCACGCACCCAGGGCAGCCCCTTCTATTTGGAAGAACTGCTCAACTATCTACGTGACCATGATATTGACCCCCGTAATCCTGCTGTCCTGGAGAAAATCGATCTGCCCGACAGTCTGTATACGCTAATTCTCAGCCGTATTGACCAGTTGACAGAGCTTCAGAAAACGACGCTGCGCGTCGCCAGCATCATAGGGCGCCAGTTCCAGGCACCCTGGTTGCCCGGCTATTATCCGGAGCTGGGCAACCTGGCCGAGGTTAAAGTTGCGTTAGCTCAGCTAGATTCACTGGACATCACGCTTCTGGATAGTCCTGAACCGGAAATGGCCTATCTGTTCAAACATATTGTTACCCATGAGGTCACCTATCAAACCTTACCGTTTGCCACCCGGGCACGACTTCACGAGCAGTTTGCCAATTATCTGGAAACGACGTTTCATGATGCTTTGCCTGTGGAGACGCTTGCCTTTCATTATGGACACAGCACTAACATAGCCAAACAGCGTTATTATCTACAGAAGGCTGGTGAAGCAGCCCAGAATAACTTCGCCAACGATGCCGCCCTTGCTTATTACATGCGGCTTTTACCCCTTTTGACCGATCCGTCGGCAAAAGCAAGAATTCATCTGAAGCGTGGAGACATCTGGCGTCTGGTCGGTGATTGGACTGAAGCCGAAGTCGATTACCGCGCTATCTTGAACGTTTCGGAGCATCCACTCGATAGAGCACAAGCACAGTACGCTCTGGGTAAAATTTGTCGCCTGCGCAGCAACTATGATCAGGCTATTTCCTGGCTAAGAGAAGCGGAAGCAGGATTCCTGGCTCTTGACAACCCGCTGGGCATCGTACAGACCCTGACCGAAGTAGGCTATGTTTTTGACCGCCAGGGAGAATTTAGGCAGGCCACGGAAGCGCTGCAACGAGCGTTGAAGGTGGCTCATGAGGTAAGTTATAAGAAGGGCATCGCACAGGCACTCAATCTGCTGGGCAACCGAGCCAGTGATCAAGGTGACTACAGTACGGCGCAAACGTTGTATGCAGAGAGCCTGTCCATCAATCGCCTACTCAATGACAAATTGGGCATCTCAATTGCTCTCAATAACCTGGGGTTAATCACCTGGGCACAAGGTGATTATGCGTCAGCCAGAACGCTATTCGAAGAAGGTCTATCGCTAAAGCGGGAGATGGGAAATAAGCAGGGGATTGCCACTCTAGTTAGTAACCTGGGACTGGTGACCAATGACCAGGGTAACTATGGTGGGGCATTGGCTTTACTGACAGAAGCTCTCGACCTGCGTCGCGACATCGGGGATAAATTTGGTGTTGCCAGTTCTCTCAACAACCTGGGTAACGTGGCCTTCAATCAGGGCAATTATGAGACAGCCCACTCGCTGTTAACCGAAAGCCTGTCGCTAACTGCGGCGCTAGATGATGCGTTAGGTAGCGCCTATAATCTGGGTGGCCTGGCCGAGATAGCTATGAAAAGAGGCCAGTTTAGCCGTGCCGCTACCTTGAGCGCGGCCGTTGGCCAGTTGCTAATTGACATAAACTCCAAGCTGGAACCGGCTTACATGGCGCGAATAGATGAGATAGTCACGACTGTACAGACCGAACTGGACGAGCCAAGCTATCAGGCAGCCTGGTCCGCAGGCGAGCAAATGGCGTTGACAGAGGCCATCGCTTATGCGCTGGACGATAGTTGATAGATGATATGGAGGGGAAACCAGCTTGTGCCACTTGCCCACTGCCTGCCGCGCTGTGGGCTGTCCATAGGCCATATTCTGGACCAAAGTAGGTATAGTTTGAGGCCAATCGTTCAATTGTGGTTGTTCGCCGCACAATGCCGCTATCGATCAACGGGCAGACCGCTGGGCACACGCTCCGGGATAGTATGCTCCAGGTCCAGCGCCGAGGGGGAAGTCAAGGCATGGAGAAAGGCGAGCAGCACGTTCACTTCAGCGTCGGTCAGAGCGGGCGAGGAAGTGACCAGCGAGGGGGCAGAAGCGGCGGCGTAACGGATGGCCGGGTCTCTGGGGATGTGGGCCTGCATCAGCAGCGTCAGTTGCGATACGTCATAGGCGGGCTGCGGTTCAAAGTGGTGGCGCACGGCCGTTTCCAGGGACATAAAAGCCCCGTTGTGCATCCAGGGGCCGGTAATGGCTACGTTCCGCAGCGGCGGCGTGCGGAAAGCATACATGTCCAGCAAGTAGCCCGTTTCCCGCGCCCGGCCAAAGTCAAACGGCTGCTCGCGCCCCTTGCCGTCCCCGATCTGGGGTACGCCCAAATTGTAGAACTGCAAATCGGTCAGGAGCGGCCCGCTGTGGCAAGCGGCACAACCGGCCCGCCCATAAAAGAGATGCGCTCCGGCCAACGCCTCCGGCGAGAGCGCGTCCGTTTCCCCTTGCAAATAGCGATCCCAGGGGCTATCGAGGAAGGTAAAGGTAGCCATCTGGTACGCGGCCAGGGCATTGGCGGCGTGGCTAAAATCAAGCGCAGTCGCTGGCGTGTCCGGGTAGGCGGCGGCGAACAGATCGACATATTCCGGCACGGCCAGCAGTCGCAGCATCAGGCCAGCCCACATGCCGGGGAAATCATGGTCGTCGATTTGGGCCAGTTCGTTGCGGTCACCAAGAATGTCCCGGTCGCCCCGATTGCCGCGCATCTCCTCACGAGAGGTGACGGGGAACATCGCCTGCACGGCCACCAGATTTTCCAGGGTAAAGGGGAGATCGTCATCGGCGGGGGAACGGAAACCGGTTTCGACTGTACCCTCGGCCCGGCCATCCCAAAACAGCACGTCCAGGCCGGCCAGGCCCAAATTGAAGATAGAGGTGGCATTACGCGGCACCAGGTCGCGCCGGGGGTCGCCGTCCGGCTGCCGCGCCAGGCCCAACCCTGCGCCGCCGGTGCCAATAGAGACAGATAGGTCGTCGCCGGTAGCCAGATTGGGGTGATGGCAGGTGGCGCAGCTAATGTCCCGGTTGCCGCTGAGAAGCGGGTCCCAGAAAAGGGCCTCGCCCAAGAGGACCTGGGCTTCTGGCGGCTGGGGCAGTTGTTCGGGCAGGGTGGCCCCGGCCAGGGCCAGCAATTGGTCCAGGCTGACGGCGTCGGGATTGGGGGGTGGTGCTGGCGGTTGGGATGTGGGGGTGAAACGGCCGTTTACCACCAACCAGGCCCCCAGCAGCAAGCCCGCTAACA
>SLGK01000099.1 GCA_007123775.1 Anaerolineae bacterium
CGCGGCTACGAACCAGAGTTTGTGAGGAGCTATGTAAAGGTTTGAGACCAGAGTTGACAGGTTTCTACAAACCTGTCAACTCTGTGCATCCAAGTGATATTTTGAACACCAATGACCAGTCGCCATTTACGGCCTGAGAATAACAGGTAGATACAGATGGTACATTTGCACTTCGGCCGTTGTCGTTAGTTCCACGTTAGCTGTTTGTGTAGGATCGCCGCTGGAAACGGCCGTAATCGTCACCGTGTCCACCGTGTCATTAGTCGCGTCAGCCGGAATGGCTACGCTTACCACAATTGTTGCCGCTTCACCCGCTGCCACAGTTACCATATCTGGCAGTGTAACCACCCATTCATTATCCTCAATGGACAAAGCAAAGGTATCCGTGAAGTTGCCGCTGTTGGTCAGCGTGAGGGTGTAGGTTACGACGCTGCCGGTGAAGCCGGTTTGGGCGATTGTCTCGGCAGTTAATTCCAACCCATAAACATTAGCTGCTGTCGTGGTCAGGCTGGATTCGGCCGTGAGAGCGTTATTGCCAGCCGAAGTCGCGGTGACGACGGCCGTATCATTCGCGCCGCCAGCTGCGTCCGCCGGAATCAACACTGTGACGACCAGATTGGCAGAGTCGCCTGACGCCAGGGTCACAGACATCGGCGGGGTAACGTCCCACTCGCCGTCAGCGGTGAAGCTGAATGTGTCGGTTATATTACCTACATTGGTCAAGGTAAGTGTGTAAGCGACTGTTGCCCCCGGCAAGCCGGTTTGGGCGTCGCTGGTCGGGCTGAGTTCGAGTCCATAGACGTTAGCGGCTGTGGTCGTCAGGCTGGATTCGGCCGTGAGAGTGTTATTGCCAGTCGAAGTCGCGGTGACAACGGCCGTATCGCTCGCGCCGCCAGCCGCGTCCGCGGGAATCAACACTGTGACAACCGCGTCGGCTGAAGCGCCGGCCGCCAAGATCATCGGCGCTGGCACAGTTGCCGTCCAAATCGAATCTGCCGTGAAACTGAACACGTCGGTGATATTGCCGCTGTTAGTCAACGTGAGCGTGTAGGTGACAATTGCCCCTGGTAGACCGCTTTGCGCTGCGCTGCCAGGCGACAGGAGCAGGCCGTAGACGTTTCCGGCCGTCGTGGTCAGGGTAGTCAGATCGAAGGTGGCCGTGACGGCTGGGTCATTTAGCGACGTGGCTGTCACCGTTGCGGCATCTATCGCGCCGCCCAGGGCGGTGGCCGGTATTTCTACGGCAACATAAACGGTTGCCGCTTCGCCTGGAGCCAGGGTAACGTCTGCGGGCAAGGTAACATCCCACTCGTTGCCGTCAATGGTGAAGGCGAAGCTGTCGGCGGCGGAGCCGCTGTTAGTGATGGTTAAGGTGTAAGTCACCGTTTCGCCGGGCAGACCAGAGAGCGCGTCGGTTTCGGCTGTAAGCTCCACGCCGTATGTTATGAACTCAAGGTAAACGCGATCCAGGTGATAAAGACCAGCGCCGTCGGCGGGCAGGATCATGTCATAGCCCCAGACTTCGGTTAAGGTCAGACCGTCGTCGGGCGCGCCGTCGGGTTGGTCGGCGCTGCGGGCGAAGTGGGCGAAGGGCAGTGTGATTTGTTGCCAGCCGCTGAAGTTGTCTACGAAGCTGGCTTCAAACCGTTCGGCCGTGTCGGCCGCCTGATAGACGCGGACATACTCCACCACTGTATCCTGCGGGAAGGTCATTCCGCCGGAGATCGGGCCGCCGAAGTTGCCGCCAATGGCCGCGTTCAGCAGCATGAAGAAGGGATGGTTGAAGACCCATTCGCGGGGGGCGACGTCGGCCGGGACAGCCTGATGGTATTGAATGTCGTCCACATACCAGATGATCAGGTCGGGCATCCATTCAACGGCGTAGGTCAGGAAGCCTTGATTGGGCACGGTGTCGGTGAAGGTGAGGGTATTGCCGAAAGAGGCGCCGCCTTCATAGCCAGGGCCGTGAATCGTGCCGAAGACTTCATAGGGCAGGCGGCTGACATATTCCATGATGTCAATTTCGCCGGACTGCGGCCAGCCGACTTCGGGGATGTTGCTGCCCAGCATCCAGAAGGCGGGCCAGAGACCGGCCGGGCCATCGGGAACTTGCACGCGGGCTTCGATACGGCCGTATTCAAAGTCGAGCCGATCCTGGGTCAGCAGGCGGGCGGAGGTGTATTCGCAGGGGCCGTACCAGCAGACCAGACCGGCGTCGGGGTCGGCTTCTTGCAGGCGGATGACCAGATTGCCTTCGCCGTCCAGGAAGCTGTTGTCCGTACTGTCGGTGTAATATTGGAATTCACTGTTGCCCCAGCCGACGATGTTGTTCAAGGCGCCGTCGCCCAGTTCAAACTTCCAGACGTTGGGGTTGGGCGGCGCGCCGGCCGGGCCGTCAAACTCGTCGCTCCAGACCAGTACCCAATCTTCGGGATCAACTTCGGCGGTTGTGGCGGCCATATTCTCCCGCAGTTGGAAGGTGAAGGTATCGCCGCTGTTCTGGCCGTAGAACCAGAAGCTAACGCCGTCGTAGTCGCTCCAATCCTGACCCTGGGCGAAGACGCGGCCGAAAGAAGCGGCCCCGTCAAACTCAAAGGTCAACACATCTTCATAATCCCATTGGCCGGGAACAGCCAGCGGGCTGTCGCCAGTCAGGGTAGTGATGGACAGTTCAACGTCGCCGCTTTGGTAGATGAAGGGATGGGCCGCCTGGAAGTCGTCCACCAGGCGGGGATCGGCCGGGTCAATGTCCACAATGGTCAGAATGGCCCGGCGTTGGAAGCCGAGCGGGGCGCCATCCCCTTCGTACAGGTTGACGGCCACGCGGACGTCGCGGGTATGCTTGCCGTCGTGGTAGGTCTCAATGCTGATGGTTTGGGTCAGCGTCCCGGCCGGGAAGGTGAGGGTACCGCTGACGGGGGTGAATTGGTAAGGACGGGCGTTGCTTTCGGCCGTGGCGTATGCAACGGTCACGGTTTCGCTGTAGACGCGGCTGAGGGCGACGGTGAGAACGGCTGTCTGACCCTCAACCACGCTGGCTTGCCCAGAGGTAAAGCCGACAAACAACGGCTGGTCGACGCCACTGGCGCCGTAGACCATCACATTGTCCAGGTAGTAAGTGACCGTTTGGCCGCCGGTGTTCAGCGAGCCAAAAGCCCAGCCATGCACCTCGTCCCGGCCAAAGCCGTCATTGGGAGCGCCGTTACCAATCTCTTTGCGGACGAAATCGGCGTCAAAGTCAAGGACGAACAGCCGCCAACCGGAGAAATCGTCCACGAAGCCGTGGCTCCAGATTTCCACATCAGCGCCGGTCGAGCCGGGGTTGCGGTTGTCCTGAATTTCAAAGAGAAGGTCGTTGCCCGTGTTTTGGCCGTAGAGCCAGAAGGCGATCCCCTCGTAGCTCGTCCAATCTTGCGTGACCCAGGTATCCACATCCTCATTCTCGAAAGCGTGAGTCATACCGCCCCAGCCGTTGACCATCGCGGTGAATTGCAGCAGATGGTTGTCGCCGGATTGACCGGGCAGAGCCAGCGGATCGTCATCGCCCACCAGCGTGGTGGTGATGGCGACGGTTGTCCCGCTCCAGAAGTCGCCCCAGGTGACGAAGCCGATGCCGTTACCATAGGCGTCTTCGCCCGTGGGCAGGCCGTCTTCAAAGTCGTCTATGATGGTTGTGCGGACAATGAGGGCGACATTATCCAGGTAGTAGGTTACGGTCGCGCCGCCGGTGCTCAGCGAGCCAAAGGCCCAACCGTGAACCTCGTCCCGGCCAAAGCCGTCATTGGGAGCGCCGTTGCCAATTTCCTTGCGGATAAAATCGTCGTCAAAGTTGAGCATGAACAGCCGCCAGCCGGAGAAATCATCTACGAAGGCGTGGCTCCAGATTTCTACGTCCGCGCCGGTGGAACCGGGATTGCGGTTGTCCTGAATTTCAAAGAGGAGGTCGTTGCCCGTGTTCAGGCCGTAGAGCCAGAAGCTAATCCCTTCATAGCCTGTCCAATCTTGCGTCACCCAGGTATCTACGTCTTCGTTTTCGAAGGCGTGGGTCAGGCCGCCCCAGCCGTTGACCATCGCGGTGAATTGCAGCAGATGGTTGTCGCCGGATTGACCGGGCAGAGCCAGGGGATCGTCGTCGCTCACCAGGGTGGTGGTGATGGCGACGGTTGTCCCGCTCCAGAAGTCGCCCCAGGTGATAAAGCCGATGCCGTTGCCGTAGGCGTCTTCGCCGGAAGGCAGGCCGCTCTCAAAGTCGTCTATGATGACCGATATTCCGGAGCCGGGGGCAGGCGGGGGCGTCGCGCCGCCGAAGGTCACGTCGTCGAAGTAATAGGTCTTCTCCCCGACCACAGCGCCTTCTACGCCGAAGTTGAAGAAGATGGAGATCTTGTTGTAGGTGTAGGACAGGTTCAGCGGCGCTGTGCCGGCCGCCTCGTTGGCGAAATTGAAGGTTAGCGTCTCCCACTCATTGGCCACCGTGGACGTCGCCTCGGTCTCGACCGACTTGGTCGGATCTGCCGCATCCTCGACCTTCAGCCGGATTTGGATGCCCGCGTCAGGCGACCAGACCCGCACTGTCATGGTGGTGTCGTCGGCTGTGAAGGGCAGCGTCGGCACCGAGAGGTTCGGCCCAGTGGACACTGTGGTTCCGGCCCACAACTCGGCCGTCGCCGACTTGACGACCCTGGCCACGTTGTTGGCGGGATCCGTGGGATCAACGACAACGGTCGAGTCCTCTGCGCCGCCAAAGCCTGTCAGGGTGTAGGTGACTTCATCTGAGTCGAAGGTGATGGGGGGCCAGGTGGGCGGCGGCGGCGGAGGCGGCGGGGGTGGGGGGCCGGCTTCGCCGCTGAAGGCCATGTCGTCGAAGTAGTAGATTTTCTCCCCTACTGCGGCGCCGGGGACGCCGAAGTTGAAGAAGATGGAGACCCGGTTGTAGGTGTAATCCAGGTTCAGCGGCGGCGTGCCAGCCGCCTCATTGGTGAAATCGAAGGTCAGCGTCTCCCAGTCGTTAGCCACCGTGGTCGTCGCCTCGGTCTCCACCGACTTGCTCCCATCGGCCGCATCCTCGACCTTTAGCCGGATCTGAATGCCCGCGTCAGGCGACCAGATCCGCACCGTCATCGTCGTGTTTTCGGTTGTGAACAGCAGCGTCGGCACCGTATTGTTAGGCCCGGTGGACACCGTGGTGCCAGCCCACAATTCGGCCTCGGCCGACTTGACGACCCTGGCCACGTTATTGGTGGGATCCGTAGGATCGACGACAACGGTCGAGTCGTCTGCGCCGCCAAAGCCCGTCAGGATGTAGGCGATCTCATCCGAGTCAAAGGTGATGGTGGGCCAGGGGGTCGGCGGCGGCGGCGCGCCGCCTTCGAAGGTCACGTCGTCGAAGTAGTAGGTCTTCTCGACGCCGGTGTTGCCGAAGTTGGGGAAGATGGTGACCTTATTGTAGGTGTAGGCCAAATTCAGCGCGCCGCCTGTCGGATTGGCGAAATCAAAGGTCAGCGTCTCCCAGTCGCCAGCCACGGTGGTATTCACCAAGACCTCGACAAACTTACTTCCATCCGTCGCATCCTCCACCTTTAGCAAGACCGGAGTACCCGCATCAGGCGACCAGAATCGCACCGTCATCGTGGTGTCGTCGGCCGTGAAGGGCAGCGCCGGCACCGAAAAGCCCGGCTCGGTGGCCACCGTAACGCCGGCCCACGTCTCAGCGCCAGCAGGTTTGATAAACTGGGCCACGTTGTTGGCCGCATCTGTCGGATCTGTTATGACGGTCGAAGTAGCCCCGCCAAAAGCCTCCAATGTGTAAGTCACCTCCGGGTCGTCGAACGTGATCGTATCCCACGCCGGGGGCGGCGGCGGCGTGCCGCCACTGATAAAGGTCACGTCGTCGAAGTAATAGGTCTTCTCCCCGACCGCAGCGCCTTCCACGCCAAAGTTGAAGAAGATGGAGATCTTGTTGTAGGTGTAGGCCAGGTTCAGCGGCGCTGTGCCGGCCGCCTCGTTGGCGAAATTGAAGGTTAGCGTCTCCCACTCATTGGCTACCGTGGTCGTCGCCTCGGTTTCGACCGACTTGGTCGGATCTGCCGCATCCTCGACTTTCAGCCGGATTTGGATGCCCGCGTCAGGCGACCAGACCCGCACTGTCATCATGGTGTCGTTGGCTGTGAAGGGCAGCGTCGGCACCGAGAGGTTCGGCCCAGTGGACACTGTGGTCCCGGCCCACAACTCGGCCGTCGCCGACTTAACCACCCTGGCCACGTTGTTGGCGGGATCCGTGGGATCGACGACAACGGTCGAGTCCTCAGCGCCGCCAAAGCCCGTCAGGGTGTAGGTGACATCGTTCGAGTCGAAGGTGATGGGATCCCAGGTGGAGGCAACAGCGGTGACGGTTCTCTGGGAATCGGCCGTTTTGGCTAAAGCCGCATTGGCCACAAAGGTATAGGTAAGCAACACGCTTACCAACAGAGTAATCAGTATAGGTATGCCTTTTTGCAGTTTCATTATATACTTGCCTTTAATCTAAACATGGGCTGTGTCCGCAGCCCATGTTCAGGCTATGATGAGGTTGCCCGCCTCTCTCTCAGGACAGTGGGCAACCTCGTTTTATTTATCTACACCGGTGAAGACAATGCCCTGCAAGAAGACCCGCTGGGCAAAGAGGAACACAAACAGCGGCAAAACGGCCGAAATCAGCGAAGCTGCCTGAATCAGGTTAGTTTGCTGCGAATACAAATTGTTGAACGCCGTCAGACCTACCACAATCGGGTAATTGTTCGGATTGCCGGCCAGGTAAACCAGCGGCTCGAAGAAGTGGTTCCAGGCAAAGAAGAAGTGGAACAAGCTGGCGGCTACCAGCGCCGGTTTGGCCTGTGGTAAGATAACCGAGACAAAGGTGCGCATCGGGCCGGCCCCGTCAATCGTGGCCGCTTCCTCCATCTCCTTGGGAATGCTCATAAAGAACTGCCGCAAGAGGAAAATGTTGTAGCCATTGGCAAAAAAGGTGGGCACAATGAGCGGCAGCCACGTACCCACCCAACCTATGTAGGCAAACACGGCATAGGTTGGAATCAGCGTGACCGCCCCCGGCAAAATGATGGTGGCCATCACGATCATGAACAAAAAGTTTTTGCGCGGCAAGGGAAAGCGAGCGAAGCCATAGGCCACCAACGAGCTGGAGCCAACCACAGCCACCGTGGTGATCACGGCATACATGATGGTGTTCCACAACAAACGCGGAAAATTGATCGTATTCCACGCTTTGACGTAGTTGTCCCATTGAGCGTCAAACACCCAGTCCCGGTCCAACGTGCGCCAGCGCCCTTCCCAGCGAATCAGTCCGGCCTCCGGATCATCCGGGTCCAGAAATTCAGCAAACTCGCGCTGGCGCGTGACCAAAGCCCAGTCATGTACAGTGTTTAACCAGCCACACTCCGGGACGGTCAGATTTTCAGGGTCACGTCCCCAGGGGATGGGGTTGCCTTCCTCGTCACATTCCACAACCTTGTAAATCTCGTAGGTTTGGCCCTCATAAGTAAACGAACGGGCAGTAGCCGGCCACCAGGGCGCGCCCAGGGCCGTAATCTGTTGATCCGTTTTGAGCGACGTGACAATACCATATACCAGGGGCAGGAGGAATATGCCCAACGTAACCAGGCCCAATCCGGTCAGAAGAACGGTGTTAATACCTTCGCGTGTTTTTCTGGACTTGAGTAAACGGCGTGTATTCTTCATGGCTAATCCTCCGACCCCGCATAATAGACCCAGTAACGAGCCGACCCGAACAGGACGACGGCCAGGATGAGTCCTACCAGGAAGATGAGCCAGGCAATGGTGGCGCCATAGCCCATATTAAAGAAGGAAAATGCCTGTCTGTAGAACCAGACGGCAATGAAGCGCGTCGCGCCCTGTGGTGAGCCATCACCCCCATTCAAAACATAGGGCACCAGGAAGTATTGCATCAAGCCAATGACCCCGATAATCAAATTGTAGAAGATGATGGGGGAGATCATAGGTATCGTAATGCGATACAGTCGCTGAAAATAGCCGGCACCATCAATTTCGGCCGCTTCATACAGCTCGGTCGGCACGCCCTGCAGGCCGGCCAGCGTAATGATCATGGCATTGCCAATACCCCAGAGTCCAATCATGGTATAGGTGTAATAAATTATGCTGGGGTTTTGCAGCCAGCGAATGCCCTCTACGCCGACGGCTTGAATGCCGAAAATATTCTGCAGCAGCAGGTTGACCCAGCCGGTTTGCTCGTTGAGTACCCCACTCCAAATCAATGTGGCGGCCACGCCGGGGATCATAATGGGGGCGTAGAACATGGTGCGCATCAGCACCTTGGCCTTAACATATTTGGAATTGAGCAGCAGTGCCAAAAAGAGGGAGAAAATCATACCCGCCGGCAGGGAAATGGCGGCAAAGATAAAGGTTTTGCCAAAAGAGGCCAGCACCTCCGGGTCTTCAACGAAAGCGCGACGCCAGTTGGCCGCGCCAATGAATGCTATCTCGTCAGGGTTGGCCAGGTTGAATCTGAAGAGGGAGAACCCAAGCGCAGCGACCATGGGCAAGAAGTAGAAAAGCAAAAAACCAATGACCCAGGGGCTAATAAATATCCAGCCCCAGCGCTGTTTATAGCGCAGCAGGCTAGACGTTGGGGGACGTTTGCGTCTGCCGAACAATCGCCTACCAAATCCCCGCAAATCTCTGTCTACCGTGGTTGATACTGTCATTTGGAACACCTACCTTTTATACAGGGGCAGCACCCATTGCCTGCCCGGTTTAGGGCAACCGTGGTGGTGGCCCGACACCAATATGGTCATCTTTGGGGCCAAAGATGACGTTTTATCGAATTGGTAAGTAGATGGGGGTTGGCAACGGCCGTTTATATAAAACGGCCGTTGCCAACTTGTGAACGAGAGTTACTGCAAGATAAGGTTAATTGCCGGCAGCAGCAAAGATAGCATTCAAGGCCCGCTCTAGCTGAGCCACCTCCGCATCGAAGTCCAGACCAGGCTCGTTGGCCAGGCGATTCCAGAACTCGTTGTAGCGGTCGGTCGTTTCCAGGAAGCTGGGCATGTAGCTCTCATGGTTGGGGTTGTCGGCAAATTCCATGGCGTCAATTACAACCTGCTTATTTATGGTCTGACCAGGGAAGTTGACTTCAAAGTAGTTTTCCAGCCACGGCTCTTGCAGGCTGAGGCGGGCCGGCATACCACCATAGATGTCCAGCAACTGGGGCGCCACTTCGGGGCTGAGCAGGTAGGTCAACACCTCGAAAGCGGCTTCCGGGTTGCGGCTGCTGCGGAGAATACCAAAGGTGTCGGCATGCATTTTGGCGGTAATTTCACCATTGTAGCTCGGGGTCGCCGCTATGTCCCACCGGAAGTTGGCATCGCCCAAGGCCCAGGGGGCTACGTACCACAGGTGATTGTGCATCATAGCCAGATTGCCTGAGGAGAAGGGGCCACCGGGACCTTGCAGGAACTCAGCCCCTCCGTAAGGACCGTTGGGGATAAACCAATCTTGCCACCAGCCCTGATAGGTCCAGAGCCAGGCTTCGCGCCAGGCATCAGGAACTTGGGCCGAACCATCTTCAGCTACCAGTGAGCCGGGGCCAAAGAAAGTGCCAACCCCGCGGGGGTCGGTCCACTGGTTCATCCAGCCAAACTGGACGATGTTAACCGGATCAAAGCCGGGGTCAGTCGCCGCGTTACCGCTGCGGTCCACCGTCAGTTCCATGGCCAGCTCACGCAGGGTGTCCATATTCCATTCCAGTTCGTTGCCATCAGCGTCAACGTAGGGCGCACCATGCACCTGGGGCGGGTAGGCCAGCCCGGCTTCGTCGAAGAGGTCTATGTTGTACAGTACAAAGGAGGGGAAGATGGCGAAGGGAATGCCTAACTGGCCTTCTTCGTCCACATGGTAAAAGTCAACCATGGCCGGGTCGAAGTCAGACAGGTCATAGTTGTTGGCATCCATCAACGGTTGCAGGTCAAGCCAGGCACCCTTAAAACTATCGCGGCCGCGGATGCCGACCGGGCCGACCAGGTCCGGGGCGTTGCCGCCAGCGATCTGGGTGGCCAGGGCATCGTAAGCAGTATCATTGTCTACGATTTCCAAAACCAGGGTGATGCGGTCTTGGGAGGCGTTAAATTGGTCCACCAAGGCCTGTTGGGGGGCAAAGGTGGGTTCATCAGAGCCAGCACCCAGGCCAACAAACCAGCGCACGCGGACCGGATCACCGGGAGCCGGGGCCGGAGCGGCCGGTTCTTCTTCTACAGTTGTACCTGTGGTTGTGGGGGGGTCTGTGGTCGTGTCTGTGATGGCCGGGACTTCACTATCACCGCCGCAGGCGACCAGCGCCAGGGCTAAAACGAGTAAGAGGCTCAAGAGCCAGTAATATTGGGGCTTATTCATGGGAGTTCTCCTCACTTTTCCTGTTGATTCTAAAGTAACAGTCTTCTCTTGCAAATGGTTATCTATTAAGTGTGCTGTTTGTTTTTCTTTATCTCGTTCGCTAATACACCTCCCTGTGAGCTTTTGCCCTACTAAATTTGACAACTGCGCCCGGAAACGGAATTCTCAGGCAACCACTGAAAAGTAGTTCGGCACTGCTACTCGGATAAACTTGTGAATGGGAACGATTTCACGATAAACGACGAAAAAACAGATTATCTTGAAAGCGTTTTCAACAGTCTATCAGCAATTGCTTGTTTTGTCAATCATTTTGTGGTACTTTTTGGCTACTGGCACAATTAGATTGGGGGTGTGCGGTCAAAGAGGGTCGTTTCAAGTCCCTAACACTCCGGAATCTGTTGGCATGCCCGTTTTATCCGTCTTGAAAAGGCTTTCAGAGAATAGTGTGGCAGCCAGCTACGGCTGGTCGTGCTACAGTATCAAAGGGCACAGGACATAAATGAACCTAGAAGTCAATGAAAAAGTAACCATCACGGACATTGCCGATAAAGCAAATGTCTCCGCCAGTACGGTTTCTCGGGTACTACGTGGCTCGGCTAAAGTAGCGGAAGCGAAACAACAGGCTGTCATGCGTGCAGTGGAGGAACTGCAATATCGGCCCAATATCTTTGCCAAAAGTTTGGCCAGTGGTCAATCAATGACAATTGGTGTTATTACCCAAAATTTTGGTAGTCCGTTTTATGACGGCATTTTGCAGGGTATTTTATTGGCTTTGGAAAAAACAGAGTATTGGCCGCTATTCGCCGACGGCCGTTGGCAGCCTGACGTGGAAGAACGTGCGCTCTACCAGTTGTTAGACCGGCGCGTAGATGGTCTGATTGTCATTGGCGGTCAGCTATCTGAAGAACGGCTGCAGGAGGTGGCCCGGTACGTACCGCTTATTGTGGCGGCCCGCAACACGCCGTTGCTACCAAACAATTGCCTTTATGTGAAAAATTTCGAAGGGGCATATAACGCCACGCGTTATCTGATGGATATGGGTCATCGGGACATTGTGCATATTACGGCCTCACATATTAATCCGGTGGCCATTGATGACGTCCATCAGCGCCGCCGGGGTTACGAGCAAGCGCTGATGGATGTCGGCTGGGAGGTAGATCCGCGCCTTATCGTTGAGGGTAATTTGCAGCAGCAGTCGGGTGTGTTAGCCATCGAGATGCTGTTGGGAAGGGGACGGCCGTTTAGCGCGATTTTTGCCGCCAACGATCAGATGGCCTTCGGTGCCCGGCTGGCCCTATACCGGCGTGGTATTCGCGTGCCGGAAGACGTATCGTTAGTCGGCTTTGACGACGAGACCTTTGCCCCCTACATGGTGCCGCCGCTGACCACTGTGCGCCAGCCCGACATGGAAATCGGCCAGGCGGCTGTGACGGCCATTATGCAAATGCTTGAAAAGAAAACGCCAGATCTGCCCCTGTTTGAGACCGAGTTGATTGTGCGAGAGTCCGTGACCCGGCATTAGTCTGCGCCCAACACAGTCAGGGACTTTGCTGAAAAAGCACAGAGATACAGAAACGCAGAGAATTTTCTCTGTGGCAACTCTGCGCCTCCTCGCCTCTGCGTTGATCGTTCAGTGGACCCGTCAATGGTCATCCTCACCCACTCATTGGCAACCGCTTCTCTCATTTTTCATTAAGAAACAAGTACAAACGGCCGTTTAGCCAGTAAGAGAAACAGGTAGTATAAGCTACCTTTTATCTTGCTTGGTAGTAAAGCTTTGCACTGTAAGCACCTGGAGGGACTAATGCGTATACCACTGCGACTTATTCTACTGTTCGGCTTTTTTGTCAGCATCATCATAGCCATCATGCCAACGGCCGTTACAGCCAACCTGACCAACACATCATCACCCATCCTGCTGGTAGACAACGACGACAACAACCCCGACGTGCGCGGCTTTTACACCGCGGCCCTGGACGATCTGGGGCTGTTATACGACGTCTGGGAGATTGCCACGCAGGGTGAGCCAACAGCCGCTGACCTGGCTCCTTATCAGATGGCCGTCTGGTTTACCGGCAACAATTTTGGCAGCTCGGCCGGCCCCGGCCCCGACGGCGAAACGGCCCTGGCCACCTGGCTCGATGAGGGCGGCTGTTTCTTTCTCAGCGGCCAGGATTATCTCTGGAATCGGGGTCTGACCGATTTTAACCAGACCTATCTGGGCGTGGCCGCCTACATTAACGACGTTCACCAGACAGCAGTGACCGGTGCCGGCACTGTGTTTGAGGGTCTCGGCCCCTACACGCTGTCCCCCCCCTTCTTTAACTGGAGCGACGTGGTCAATCCTGACGATACGGCCGGAAATGCCTTTGTGGGCAATGTGGGCAATGCGGCCGTTTACAAAGACAGCGGCGTCTATCGCACCACCTTCTGGGGCTTCCCCTTTGAGGCCATCCCAGCGGCCGACCGCACCGAAGTCATGCAGGTGGTAGTTGACTGGTGTGATGCCGGCGGCGACGTGGGCACGTTGACCGGCGTCGTCACCGACCTGGACAGCGGCAGCCCGGTAGCCGGAGCCACCATCAGCACCGGCTCGCGCACGGCCGTAACCAACAGCGACGGCGGCTACACCCTGACGCTGAGCGTGGGCAGCTACGACGTGACCGCTTCGGCCAGCAGCTACCTGTCACAAACCGTAACGGCCGTTGCCATCATCACCGACACCACCACTACCCAAAACTTTGTCCTCGAAGGCTCATCGCTCAGCTTTGCCCCGGCCGCCATGAGCGAGGCCATCAGCCTGGGCGACACCATCAGCCGCACCGTCACCCTGACCAACAGCGGCCCGCTGCCCATTGACTGGCAGGCCATCATCGCCAGCTTTGCCGGGCCAGATGGCGTTGCCCGGACGGTCCCTCTGACCGTCGAGCCGCTGAGCGTCACCCCCCTGGTCAGAAGCGAGAGGCCCGCCCAGCCGGACAGCCGCTTTAGCCAAAGCTGGCCCCTGGATCGTACCGGCCAACCGGCGACCACGTCAGCCCCATTGACGGCGGCCTACGTGAGCCTAATACTGGACGACGGCTCGGCCGAAACCTCCGTCGGGCTGAGCAACGGCGGCCAGTTCCTCTGGCTCAACCAGTTCACGCCCGATCCGGCTGACTTCCCCTTTGTTTTGGAAGAAGTCCAGATTCTTTTTGAACAATTCGGCGGCACAAACGTGGGTGATCCCATCGACATCTACGTCTACCTCAACAGCAGCGGCAGCCCCGATCCCGGCGTGGGCGCGGTTCTGGTCGGCAGCATTACCGAAGCCACAATCCAGGCCACCGACGGCGCGACCTGGTCGGTCTACCCGGCGGCAGCGCCGATTGTGTTGGATGCGCCCGGCGACGTCCTGATCGGCGTGGTCAACCGGCTGGTTGATCCGCCCCATACCTACCACCCGGCCGCGCAGGACCAGACCAGTTCCGCCGGCCGCTCCTGGATTGGCCTCTTCAACAGTGGCAATCCCGCCAATCCCCCTACCCTGCCGGCCGACAACTACTGGGACGTGATTGATAACGCCGGTATTCCGGGCAACTGGATGGTGCGCGGCTACGGCCGTTTCGGGTCAGCCGCCGGTCAATGGGTTACACTCGTACCCAACGGAGGCACCATCCCGGCCAACAGCAGCGCCACCTTCGCCGTCGTTTTCGACGCCACCTCTCTTTTCCAGATCGGCGACTTTACGGCCGAACTGCGCTTTAACGGCAGCTTCGTCAACGAGCCGCCCGTTCTGCCCCTCTCGCTACAGGTAGACTGCCCCACCTGCGGCTTTATGGCCGGGGAGATCAGCGACGGCCGTACCAACGAACCGCTGCTGGCGACCATTCAGATCACCAACACGGCCGGTTTTAACGCCGTTCTGGCGGGCGACAGCTACGCCAATATTGCCCTTCAACCTGGCGACTATACCGTGACTGTCAGCGCGTCGGGCTACTTTGGAGAAACGGCCGTTGTCACCGTCACAGAAGGCGAAACGGCCGTGACCGACTTTGCCCTCACGCCCGAATTTGCCGAACTGGTCTACAGCCCCACGGCGGTGACCGAATCGCTGGTAGTGGGTCAGGTGGTCAGCAACACCATCACCGTCACCAACACCGGCTCCATTCCCCTGACCTTCCAGACGCGCATCCTCAACTACGACGGGCCGGGTCTGCAACTGCAACCGGTCAGCGTCTCCATCCCCCGCTTTGCGGGCGAACTGCCCACCGGCGACACACCGCCCAGCTTCGGCCCGGCCCCGACGACCGGCGACAAACTGCTGAGCAATCAACTACCCGCCGCTGAGCCGTTCATTTTGGGCGAGAGCGGCCCGGAAGCGTTTGGGTTGCGCGTATTCCCCAGCTTTAACCTGGTGCGCTTCGCCGACGCCACCGTACCGGGTGAATGGGAACTAATTAACCCTATCAACCAGACCCATCCGACGGCCGACTTCCTGTTCAACGATTTCTCCCAACTGTACGCCATTGATTACACCAACAACCTGCTGGTCACGATTGACACGGCCACGGGCGTCCGCACGGTCATCGGGTCGCTGACCGGCGGCAACGGCTTTTGGGCCGGCATGACGGCGGCCGTGGACGGCACGCTGTTCGCCTCCACTACCAACTGCGGCACCAATTCGACGCTGTACACCATCAATCCGGAAACGGCGGCGGTGACATTGGTGGGACCAATCGCCCCCAATACCTGCATCCTGGACATCGCCATCAACGCTCAGGATGAGATGTACGGCGTAGACATCCAAAACAACAACCTGTACCAGATCGACCCCAACACGGGCGCGGGTACGGTCGTCGGTTCGCTCGGCGTCAATGCCCAATTCCTGCAAGGGCTGGACTTTGATCAGGCGACGGGCGTTCTCTACTGGGCCGCTTACACCCTTTTTGGCGAGATGCGCGTCATTGACACCAGCACCGGGGCCAGCGCCTCGTTGGGGGCCTTCCCCAGCGGCGATCAGGTGGCCGCGCTGGCGATTGCCTCGGCCAGCGGCATCAACAATTGGGCCACGGCCGTACCCTCAGCAGCCACCGTACCCGCCGGGGCCAGCGTGACCTTTGAGCTACTCTTTGACGCCACCGAACTGCTGCAAGTAGGCACCTACACGGCCGATTTACAATTCAGCGGCGACTTTGAGAACGAACCGCCCCTGATGCCTCTGACGCTCAATCTGGACTGCCCCGACTGCGGCTTCCTGAATGGTTCGGTCAGCGACGCCTTGACCGGCGCACCGGTAGCTGCCACCATTCAGGCGGTGGGCGACAACGGGGTCAACGCCTCGGCCAGCGGCAGCAGCTATAAGCTCTCCTTGCCGGCCGGTGTCTATGAGCTGACGGCGGCGGCCACTGGTTATCTGGCAGAAACGGCCGTTGTCACCATCACACAAGGGATTACGGAAACGGCCGACTTTGCCCTGACCCCCATCTTCGGCGAACTGGACTACGCGCCAGTGGTGGTCAACGTCACCATCCCCTGGGGCGCTACCTTGACCGAGACCTTCTTCATCAGCAACACCGGCACCGGACCGCTGACCTTTAGCCTGATCAATGTTGAATCGGGTAATGGGGCGGCGACCAACAGCAGCCCGGCCACCGTCTGCCCGCCGGACGAGTTTGGCTACACCTGCACCGATTCCAACGCGCCGGACAATCTGGTGAGTTATGACTTTGAAGATATTAGCGGGACGGGTACGGCCGTTCATCTGGGCGACGATGAGGTCAGCGAGGCCCTGCCCATCGGCTTCGCCTTCAACTTCTACGGCGAGAACTATGACGACATCTACATCAGCTCCAACGGCTTTTTGACCCTTCTGCCCGGCCAGTACAACGGCTGCTGCCAGGGCGGAGCTTTGCCCTCAACCAACCCACCCTTTGGCCTGATTGCCGGCTGGTGGGCCGATCTGAATCCCGGCGGTAGCGGCGGTGGTACCATCCATTACCAGACCCTCGGCATAGCCCCCAACCGCTACCTGGTGGTCCAGTTTACCGAGGTCCCCCACTGGCCCAACAACAATCCGGTCACCAAGCAGTACAAGCTGTTTGAGGGCAGCAACAACATCGAGGTCCATTATCAGGCCGCGCCCGCCGGCAACAACGCCAACCTCAACTCGGCCGGCCTGGAGAATCAAGATGGCACAATCGGCCTGCAATATTACTTGGACAGCGAAGGGATGGAGACGCCGCTGGCCGTCTGTTACCTTTATCCCGGCCAGAACCGCTGCGGCAATGGGCAGGGAACGCTCTGGCTGGGCCAGTCGCCCGCCTTCGGCACGCTAGACGCCGGTGAGTCGCTGCCTATCAGTCTGGTTTTTGACAGCGGCGTTGTCACCCAAACGGGTGTCTACACCGCCTCGGTCCTCTTCAACGGCAGTTTTGTCAATGAGGTGGAACCGTTGACGGTGGTAATGACCGTCGAGGAGCCAACGGTAAGTATCGACTTAACCGTCACCGTGAGTACCAGTCATGAATGTGGCACGAGCAGCACGCTGTTTGTGCCGGTGGCAACGGCCGTTTACTACTGCTATACCGTCGTCAACAATGGCAACATCCCCCTGCCCAGCCACGTTATCAGCGATACCGTGTTCGGCCACATAGCCACCTTTACCTACCCGCTGCAGCCGGACGAAGTAGAGTCGATTATCTTTGAGCAAATGGTAACGGCCGATACCACCTCCACCGTCTCCTGGCTGGCTGCCCATGAGGGGATTGGCCGCTGGGCAACGGCAGAGGCCACAGCCGCAGTCAGGCTGGGCGACGCCCCCGTGATGATCTACCTGCCCCTCATCATTCAGCCATAGGCATGGCACGCCCGATGTGATAATGGCGTATGGCCGCCCTGACAGGGAAACAATCCTGTCAGGGCGGCAAACCTGGCCACCTGACCAGGCTAAAGTCTAGCCAACCGGCTAATCCCCAAAGACCCCAAATTTGCTACTATACCCTCAGCAACTGGATTAAACTGTTTTGAGATTAGCTGCCGAGGAGACAAATGATCATTCAAGTTTTTGGTTACACACTGGCCGCTGCTGCCCTGTTTACCAGCATTGCCATGGCCCTGATGGGTTCCCGTTGGCAAGCGGTTGAACAAGCCGCTTATGCAGGTGAACGCCGCCCGTGGTGGTTTATTCTTATCAGCATCCTGCTGATTGGCTTGTACCTGACAGCTCTGGTTTCCTTCATTGGTATGCCGGAAAAGAGTTGGGCCGGCTGGCTGCTCATGGTTATCATTCCGATTGGTTGGGGATTGAAAGGCGCGTTAATTATCTTCAACCCTAAAGGACGCCAAACCGTCTCTGCCATTCAGGGCGATCAAAACTGGCGCAAAATCGCGCTGGCCCGTTTGCCGGTAGCCATTTTGCTGGCCGGGTTGACTTATTTTGCCTGA
>SLGK01000275.1 GCA_007123775.1 Anaerolineae bacterium
CACACTGCTTTTCACTGGTTGCCTTCTGGCCAATAACCGCCAGATATTGATCATGGGTGTAGTACCGGCGATTGGTGGGGGTCCGATGGGCAATAAGATGGCCCTCTCTGTCCCAGCGTTGCAGGGTGCTGGTTGTACGGTTGATTAACTTTCCGAATTCATGAGGCTTATATATACGCATAGAACATATATTCTATCCTATTTGCATGTATTTTCAAGTATTAGTTGTTACTCTTTCTGGCCGGATTGATGTTTGTCTACACCGACCTGGCAGCGGCCGTTCCCTTTTCCCACAATCTGGAAGGTTTTGTCTATTTGAAAAGCCGGTACGTCAAACGCGATCTTTTGTGGAAGCTCTACCTGGAAATGGTCATCTATAGCCTCATCTTTGGCGCTGCGGCCGGCTGGTTCTTATTCTAAGATTTGGGACTCTTTGGGAATTCAGAGCTTGCCGAAAGAGGGTTGACAATGTTGCGGGTGGCCAGGGCGGCGCTGAGCAGCGCCAACGCCGTCAACAGACCCAGCCGGGAGAGGATAAAGCCCCAGTCGCTGCCGCCGGTCAGCAGTTCCCGCGACGCCTCTAAGGTCCAGGTGACGGGGTTGTACTGGGCCACGGTGGCAATCCAATCGGCCGTTAATTCGGCCGGCATAAAGGCGGTGGAGAGAAAGGTGGCCGGCAGCACCACGAAGTTGACCAGCACCACCAGCGTTTCACCCCGGCGCGTCAGCAGCCCCATGGCGTTGGAAAAGGCGGCAAAGAAAGCCCCCAGCAACATTGTGCCCGCCAGCAGGACCAACAGGCCACCAGGCTGGCTGCCAAAGCTGGCGCCCAACAGCAGGGCCAGGCCCAAAATGATGAGCGACTGAGTCAGGGTAAGCAAACCCTTTACCGTTGAGTTTTATCGCTGTTTTGTTGTTAACGCCGGGCAGTTTATCGGCAAAGACCAACGGCCGTATCCCCACCATTGACGCCTTCGTTCAGGAACGTATGGTCAGCCTGAACATTCCCGGTGCGGCCATCGCCATTGTACGCGACGGCGAAATGGTCCACTTGGCCAGGTATGGCCGTGCCAACGAAACGGGCGCCCCCACCTAGGGGCCGGCTTTGCGCCCACCCTTTTGGACGCTCACAAGGAATCGCTACGGCAACAAGCGGAGAAATATGTTACACTTTTGGCCACAGACGAAACTATCATAACCAATAAGGAAAACGTCATGCACACATACACCAGTGACAAACCATCAGGTTTTGTAGATGGCTGGCAAGAAGGGCATCTGCTCGCCAACGGAATCGGTATTCACTATTACCGGACGGGTGGAAACAAGCCGCCGCTCATTCTGGCGCATGGCGTCAGCGATAACGGCCTTTGCTGGCAGCGTGTGGCCCTGGCATTGCAGGCCGATTTTGACCTGTTCATGGTCGATGCCCGTGGCCACGGCCGTTCCGACAAGCCGCCCACAGGGTACACCTATGATGAGTTCGCCGCCGATTTAGCCGCCTTTATTCAGGAAATGGGGCTTGGCGCGGTGGCCGTAATGGGCCACTCCATGGGCGCTCTCACAGCTGTAGTGACGGCTGCCCGGCATCCCCACTTAGTCAGCAAACTCATTCTGGAAGACCCGCCCCTAATGAGTGACCAGGCTGCGGCAAAATTGGCCGAGCGGTTCGCACAAGGCGCGGCAATGTTCTCAATGATGCAAGCGCAGCCTGTGGCAGCGATTGTACAGTTCGCCCAACAAACGAACAGCGATTGGCACGAGATGGATTTTCCGGCATGGGCTGAGTCCAAGAAGCAGTTTGCGCCACAGGTATTTACTGAGCTGGGCGTGGCGGCGGTACAGGTAGATTGGCGAGCCTTGATGCGCCAACTGACCATGCGCACCTTGCTCATTACGGCCGACAACGCACCTCGCCCCTCAGGGCCAGCCATAGTCACCCCCGAAATCGCGGCCGAAGCGGCGGCCCTCAACTCCCACATCCAACTGGCTTATTTACCTGACGCCGGCCACAACATTCGCCGGGAGCAATTCGACCTGTTTATACAGACAATACGGCCGTTTCTGACCACATGAGTTGAAAATGGGGATCAAGAAGGAAAAATGTACATCATGCAAGAAAACGTCGTCACCAATCTGGAGCAAGTAACGATTGAATGGCGCACGGCCGTTCTCTACGAAAGCGGCGCACTGTCTCAGGGGATGGTCGTCGGGTTTGATGTCACCGGCGGGCGCGGCAACTGGTCAGAAAGCGGCTCGCTACAACTGGCCTACTCACCAGACGCGCAGGGAGAACGGCCGTCGCGCCTCTTCCTCAAACTGGTCAACACGGACATTGGCGACGAAGAATCGTTTGGCCCCTCCGAAGTGGATTACTACCGGCGCGATTATGTGGATGTGCCCGACGCGCCGCTGCTGCGTTGTTATCACGGCGGTTACGCCGCCACCATTCGTCGCTACCACCTGCTGCTGGAGGACGTCTCGGCCAGCCACCAGGTTGCCTGTGACCAGCCGCCCACGCTGGCATACGGTCTGGCGCTGGCCGAAGCGTTTGCCATCTTGCACGGCCGTTGGTGGGGCGCGGCGGGATTGGCCGAAGCCAACGCTCCTCTGCATGACACCGCCCACATCGGCCGCTTTGTGACGATTGCCGAACCGGGCGTGGCTCATATTGTCAGGCGAGTCGCCAACGAACTGCAACCCCACTGGCCGGCCGCCATGCGCGACATCTTCGCCCGCCACCCCCAGGCGATGATCCGGCGCAGTCAGGACGCCAACGGCTTCACCCTCATTCACGGCGACGCCGGTTGTTACAACATCATGGTACCGCGAGATGGGGTACGGCCGTTATACTTGATAGACCGCCAACCCTTCGACTGGAGCCTGACCACCTGGCTCGGCGCGTATGATCTGGCCTACGCCATCGCTATGGAATGGGAGATAGAAGCCCGCCGCCAGTGGGAACAACCCAGCCTGCGCCATTACCACGAAACGCTCAAGCAGCGCGGCGTCCAGGGCTACGCTTGGGAGCAGTTGTGGGACGATTACCGCCTGTGCGTGGCCATGGGCGTTTATATAGCCGTGGAGTATTGTCGCGGCCGGCACAATCCAGAGACGCAGTGGGTCTGGCTGCCCATGCTGCAAAAAACGCTCACCGCCTGCGACGATCTCAACTGCGCTGAGTTGTGGACTCAAACAAATAGCGAGTTACCATGACCATCCCCCAAATTGCAGCCCTGCAACTGCAAAAACAGTATCGCCAATACGGGCCAGAATTCCCGCGCCGCTTGCAACAAAATTATGGTGACCTGTTCCGTGTCTGGATGCCCCTGCTGCCGCCCATCTACTTTGCCCTGCATCCCGATCATGTCTACGCCGTGTTGAGCCAGCCCAGGCCGCCCCTGGAAAAACCAACCTTTATGCGCCGCGCCCTGCAATCTTCTTTTGGCAACGGCTTGTTCACCAGTCAGGGCGACTTTTGGCGGCGACAGCGCCGCTTGATGCAGCCCGCCTTCCATCACGGCCGTATTACCCGCTACGCCGCGCAAATGACGGGACACGCACAAAAGATGGTCAATAGCTGGCAAGACGGGCAGATTATTTCCATTGGCGAGGCCATGCACGAATTAACCTTCGCCATTGTCATGGATGCCCTTTTCTCGGCAGATGAAGCGGCGGCGAATACGGCCGTCGTCCATCAAGCTGTGCGCGACTTAGGACAGGGATTGGCTGCTTTCAGCCGTTCATTACCCCTATCCTTCTTACCCGCCTGGACGCCTCTGCCCGCTTTGCGCCAAAAAAGGCGGGGCGAACGCGCTCTGGCCCAGTGCGTCCAGGGGATGATCGCCGAACGCCGTGCCCTGGGCGAGGCCGCCAGCCCGCCCGATTTGTTGACTACGCTGCTCTTTGCCCGCGACGAAGAGACGGGCGACGCGATGAGCGACCAGCAGTTGCAAGACGAACTCATCACCCTTTATATCGCCGGGCATGACACGACGGCTGTTTTACTCGGATGGGCCTGGGTATTGTTGGCGCAGCATGAGCCGGCGGCGGCCACATTGACGGCCGAACTAGAGCAAACACTCAACGGGCGTCCCCCCACTACCGCCGATTTGCCCCAACTCCCCTACGCGCAGATGATCGTCAAAGAGACGCTGCGCCTCTACCCGCCCGCCTGGTATTTGTTCCGGCAGGCGGAAGTGGGGCTAACCCTCGACGGTGAGCCAATCCCGGACGGCGCGATCATTTTTCTCATGCCCTATACCACACAGCGAGACGGCCGTTGGTTTGCCGGGCCGAATAACTTTCAACCGGAGCGTTGGCAGGACGGATTCGAGAAATCGCTGCCCAAAGGGGCTTATTTTCCCTTTGGCCTGGGGCCGCGTACCTGCATTGGCAATGGCTTCGCCCTGATGGAAGCCCAACTGCTCCTGGCGACTATTGCCCAACAGTTTCGCCTGGAACAATTGACCGAGGCTAAAATGGGCGATACGCCAACGCTTGGTTTTGCCGCGCCAGTAAAGGTACGGCTGCATAAACGATAAGGGTGAACGATTACCCGGCGGGAGAAGGCCAATCTTTTAGTACCGGTTTGGTCAGTTAGAGGCAGGCAGAACGGCCGTACCCAACAACGGCCAACTCACCAACGCCAACAGCAACAGCAGGGCAAAAATGAATACCGGCGGCCAACACCAGTACAATGTACGGGTCCAAGGCCAATAACGGCCGCTCCAGGCCAATAATCGCGCCACCCCGTCATCTCCTGGCTCAAATTCGCCAGAGAGTCCGGAGGACGATAACAAAAGGCGGTACCAATATGATCTGGTACCGCCTTCTGTACGTCATTGTTGCTGTGACGAGGGCTGCTACTTAACAAACAACATGAATCTCACAATGTTTGAAGAACAATCTCCTATTTTTAGGTTTTGTCAGACCCGTGTCGTTGCACTAATTGCTAACCCCTTCGCCAAGCCCGTTCTTGTTAAAGAAACCAACGAGTTGAATACCGCCGAATTGATCCTCCAGAGCTAACGGCTGTGAGCAAGAAGTGTGGAATCTGATGGACTGCAGCAAATTGCCATTTAGGTCGTAGATAGTCACCCAGGTGTCGGCACGCAGTTCGGACCGGCCACCTGCCGTTGAGTCAATGACGAATGTTTCGCCTAGGGCAACCTGGCTGCTGAAGTAGACGTCACCACCGCCATTTGCTTTTTCACTGGCCACAACATGAACTAATGCCGCAAACATGGGGTTACCTGTAATAGTGACTTTACTGGGGTCCTGTCTATGGTCAACGACATTATCACCGGTATACACCATGGTTAATAATTGTGGTTTGCCATAGGTGGGGCACAGATTGGCGCGAATCGCCGGGATATCTCCTTCGCCAAG
>SLGK01000309.1 GCA_007123775.1 Anaerolineae bacterium
CCACTATCTTGTGGCCACTATCTTGTGGCCACTATCTTGTGGCCACTATCTTGTGGCCGCTGCTTTGTGACCCAACTTCGTTATATGGAGGATTACCATGTCCAAATTTCTAGAGCTTTGCCATACATATGGCAAATCCAAACGGGCATTTTCTGAATACCAGAAGGCCTGTAATAACTTTGCGCGTGATCTCATTGCGGGCATGGTGCAATATTTCGACTGGCCGCAAAATCAGGAAATCACCTATATTCCTTTGGGTGAGGAAATCGCACCCAGCAATCGCTTTTATGCCTTGACAGGGGCCATGCGGATGGATGACCAATCCTTTTGGCATTTTGGCGTGGAGCTAACCATCTATGAGTATGAGGGATCTAACCCCGTGACCTTTGTTCTTAGTTTCTTTGTAAAGAAAATCGGTCCCCACTTCATTGTGAAATTAGGCCCCAACGGCAAAGAAATTCGTATTCATGAAGCGGAACGTGACAAGCTGGAACCATTGTATGAGGCTGTTTTCTTACAGGTCAAAGAATTTTTCTCGCGGCGTTACTTTCATATTATCAATTCTAGCGAAAAGCCAGAGCCGGGTTTTATTGCGTTAGTAGATAAATCTGCTAAAAGTTAACGTCTTTACAGACACAACCGCAGCAAATGGTTAACATACGACTACTGTTATGCCCGTTCAAATTTCGAGCTTACGCAATGATCGCATCAAGCAAGTGGTTAAGCTGGCGAACCGTCGCTACCGTGATGCGGTGCAGTTAACAGTAGTCGAAGGTGTAAGCGAGATCGGCCGCGCCTGGCAACGGGGCATTGAACCCAATGAGGCGTATATTTGCCCGGCTTTGTTGGACACGGAACAGGCCCTGGCGGTGGCCGCTCAACTGCGGGCTGATCATGCCAACGGCCGATTTCCTTTGTTTGAGGTAACGCCAGACGTATTTGCTAAAATGGCCTATCGCGGGCAGAGTGGTGGGCTTTTGGTGATCATTCCTTATTTGCCGTTGGCTTTGTCCGGGCTGCGGCTGCGCCAGCCGCCCTTTCTAGCCGTTGTTGAAGGGGCTGAAAAGCCGGGCAATTTGGGTGCTATTCTGCGCACGGCCGATGCGGCAGGCGTCGACGGCGTCATTGTGGCCCAGTCAGAGGATGGGCCGGGAACAGACTTGCATAATCCCAACGTCATACGCGCCAGTTTAGGCACGCTGTTTACCGTTCCCGTGGCTGCCGCCCGCACGCCCCAGGTCATCGCCTGGTTGCAGGCGCAGCACATCCGGATTGTTGCCGCCACGCCTATGGGCCAACGGCCGTATACGGCCGTTGATATGACCCAGGCCACCGCCATCGTCTCAGGTAGCGAGGCGCACGGTCTCAGCCAGGATTGGTTGACCGCCGCCCAAGAGCAGGTAGTTATCCCCATGGTGGGCCAGGCCGACAGTCTCAACCTGGCTACCGCTACCGCCTTACTGTTATACGAGGCAGTTCGCCAGCGCGGTCCGCGCTTCTAATTGCAGGCAGGTCGCTACTGGCAAAAGCAGATAAACATGCGCATAGCACTGCTTTCCGACATTCACGGAAATATGGTTTCGCTCAACGCCGTCTGGCAAGACCTGGAGCGCCAGGAGGTAGATCAGGTGATTAGCCTCGGTGACGTGGCCACGCTTGGGCCTCAACCTCGTGAAGTCGTTAGCTTTCTTCGTGAGAAGCAAGTTGCTGGCATTATGGGCAACCATGATGAATTCTTGCTCAACCCGGATAGCCTGCATACTTACATGGACGCCCCCTGGTTTTCCGAATCAATAAACTGGACTATCAGTGAGCTGCGCCCTGACGACCTCCGCTTTTTGCGTACCTTTACCCCGCTTTACCGACATTCGTTTGACGACAAAAACAGTATGCTTTGTTTTCACGGCTCCCCCAATACCAATACCGACATGCTGTTGGCCACGACGACGCCGGCTGACCTCAAAGAAAAACTAAGAGGCTACCGGGCCACCATTATGGTGGGTGGGCACACACACATACAGATGTTTCGCCAGCACAACGGCCTGATTTTGCTCAATCCCGGCAGTGTCGGTATGCCTTTTGAGCAGATGCCCTTTGCAGGCGCACCTCGAGTCCTGCCCCAGGCTGAGTATGCCATCGTTAGCTGGCAAGATGGGGTGCTGAGTGCCGAGCTGCGGCGCGTGCCCATTGATCTGACAATTGTCAAGCAGGCTGCTCTGGACAGCAATCTGCCAGAGTATGAAGATTGGATTCGCAACTGGCTTGACAAATGGGAATTGCTGTAGCCGTTATGTAATAATGAATTAACGTCCCCATTCTGTACTCGTTCCACACTGCTGCTTCATTACGGTCCTTTTCCAATTACCTGGTCATCACCAGACCGTTCTTCAACCATCTTCGCTCACTTGTTTGGTTATATCCAGGCGTTCAAGTTGTTATGGTAGGTAAAAAGAATCATGAGCAAATTACATGTTCGTCTGTTTGGTAAGTTTACAGTTGCGGCTAAGCCACAGCCTGCCACAATTTTGGAAGGGGCAAAAGTTCTAGAATTGTTTAGTTACCTGCTGCTTTATCGCAATCGGCCCCATGCCCGTGAGGCATTGGCCACACTGCTCTGGTGTGATGCTTCATCCACGCAGTCGAAGAGCTACCTCCGCAAAACCCTCTGGCAGTTGCAGTCTGAGTTAGAGCAATTTGTCGATGAAGCGGACATGCCCCGTCTGTTGCAGGTGGATGGGGAATGGGTTCAACTTAACACGAAGCGGCAGGTCTGGCTGGATGTGGCTCAGTTTGAACATGCTTTCGAGCAAGTGAAAGATACGCCGGGCCAGACCTGGAATGAGCAAATGGCCCACAGCGTGGCCACGGCCGTTTCTCTCTACCGCAGCGATCTATTAGAAGGCTGCTACCAGGAGTGGTGCCTGTTTGAGCGAGAGCGTTTGCAGCGCATCTTCTTAATCCTGCTGGAAAAGCTAATGCATTACTGCGAGGCACACGGTCAGTATGAAACAGGCATCAGCTACGGCTCCCGCGTGTTGCGCCTGGACCTGGCCCGTGAGAATACCCACCGCTGCCTGATGCGCCTCCATTATCTGGCGGGCAACCGTTCTGAGGCGTTACGTCAATACGGCCGTTGCGTGGCTGTGCTGCGTGATGAGCTGGGCGTGGAGCCAGGGCGGCGCACCAGGGCATTATATGAACAGTTGGTAGCTGAGGATTTGCCAGAATCCACCCCATTATGGGAACCAGCCGTGTTTACTAACCAATCTCAAACCTCGCTCCGCGAAACCCTGCATCAGCTTGAATCGTTGCGGGTTATGCTCTCAGAAACCCAGCGACAGGTACAGCGCAACATCATCCTCGTGGAGACGACTCTGGGTAATCTACCCCCAAATGAAGCTAATGAGGCCCAAGATCGCTCGGACACACGCGCCAACAACGATTCAAGATACGGCCCTTTGTTATCCTCTCGCTTGGAGAGTGATAAAACATCCCTGACACCCCCTTTCGGAGACGTCCTTTTGCTCTAACAAGAGTACGCCGACCGAAAACCAACTTCATACTGTCGTCACACTGTTGCATTAGCTACCTGCCACAGGCGAGAGTTACCCGATCATGCGTAATCGTGAGACGCCCATTCATTCGTTTACCATTCGCCTGTGGCTCGAAGAGCGACAGACAAAAGAGGTTACTCATCCCAACAATGCTCGCTGGCGCGGACACATCACCCACATCCCGACCAGGTTCCGCCGCTACTTTGAAGACCTGGACGACATAAAACCATTTATCAGCAGCTACCTGTCAGAGCCAGATGAAGATGACCCTTCATCCTTCATCCCTCTTCCTTCATAATTTCCTAAGGAGGTTCCTCATGGCAATTACGCCTACTTATCCCGGTGTTTATATCCAAGAAATACCCAGCGGCGTGCGCACCATCACCGGCGTGGCCACGTCCATCACCGCCTTTATCGGCCGGGCGGCCCGCGGCCCCGACAACGAGCCAACCATTGTCAACAACTACGGTGATTTCGAACGCATTTTTGGCGGCCTCGGCGTCAACTACCCCCTGAGCTACGCCGTGCGCGACTTTTTCCAGAATGGCGGCGGTCAGGCCGTCATCGTCCGTCTTTTCCATGTTGCCGATGAGGAAGATGACGAAGGCGATAATGGTGACGAAAACGGCAATGGCGATGGGAACGGCAACGGCGCGACGCTGCCGGCCGCTCGCCTGGACGCCAACGGACTGCTGCTGGCAGCGGCCTCCAAAGGTAAATGGGGCAACAAGCTGCGGGCGCGAGTTGACCACGACGTGGCCGGCGACTTGCCCTGGCTGGAGCCTAACGAACTGGACGAAGACGATCTGTTCAACCTCACCATTTTCGATGGCAGTACTGGCAATGTTGAAAAGTTTGTCAACCTGACCGTGGCCGACAGCCCGCGCCGGGTGGATCGCGTTCTGCGAACCAATTCCCGCCTGGTTCGCGCCATTGATGAGCCGCTGCCGGATGACCGGCCTGAGGCCCACGATGATCTGACCGCGGCCAACCAGCGTGATTTGTGGACCGATGACGACTTGAGCAGCCCTGTTGACAGCGAAGCCCACGATAGCCCTGCCCTGGAAACGGCCGATTACACCGGCAGCCGCGCCAACAAAACCGGCCTCTACGCCCTGGAAAATACCGACCTGTTCAACCTGCTCTGCATCCCCCCCGACAGCCGTGAAGGGGATACCGACCCCGACGTGTACAGCGAAGCCCTCACCTACTGCGTGGAGCGCCGCGCCATGTTGATTGTAGACCCGCCCGCCGACTGGACCGATACGGCCTCGGCTATTGCCGGCCTGGGCGACCTGGGCCTTTCCGGAACGGGTGCCCGCAACGCCGCCCTCTACTTCCCCCGCGTCATCAAGGCCGACCCCCTGCGCGAGAATCAAACCGACACCTTTGTCCCCTGTGGCCTGGTGGCCGGGGCCATGGCCCGCACCGACGTCCAGCGCGGCGTCTGGAAAGCGCCGGCCGGTATTGACGTGTCTCTCAACGGCATCCGCGGCCTCAGCGTCCCCTTGACCAACGACGAAAACGGCCAGCTTAACCCGCTGGGCATCAACTCCCTGCGCACCTTCCCCGTTATCGGCCATGTCGTTTGGGGCGCACGCACCCTGCGCGGGGCCGACCTGCTGGCCGACGAGTACAAATATGTGCCGGTGCGCCGTCTGGCCCTCTACATCGAGGAAAGCCTCTACCGGGGCTTGCAGTGGGTGGTTTTTGAGCCCAACGACGAACCGCTCTGGGGGCAGATTCGGCTGAACGTGGGTGCTTTTATGCACAACCTGTTCCGCCAGGGTGCCTTCCAGGGCAGTTCCCCACGCGACGCCTACCTGGTCA
>SLGK01000007.1 GCA_007123775.1 Anaerolineae bacterium
CTTTTCCTACCTGCACCTGACGCTGTGGGGCATCTGGCTCTATCTCATTACCAGCGTTACCTGGCTGATACTAGAAACGTTCACCGCCGTCGCACGCGGAAGTCTACTCTATGAATAAGCTGTCCTTAAACAGGCTCACCAGGAGGATACCGGCAATGAACAATAGGCGTTTGTCATCAAGAATCTTATCTAGTCTGGCCCTGCTTACGCTTTGCTTGCTGTTCTCGCTCCTGGCCGGTTGGGCGCAGGCCAACGTCTTTGCCGTTGAACGGCCGCCGCGTGTTAATGAAATTGGCCCGGCCGACCTGACCGGCAACGCCCATTGACGGACAACTGCATTGGGTTGCCTCTGATAGCTACCCCCATTACGCGGCCCATGGCTCCAAAAGCCTCACAATAACACCGGCACAGTTGGCCAGACTGCCGCAAGAATCAGGCCAGTTGATTCTAATGGCTCAATTGCGGGTCGCGGGTGAATCAGAGCCATATTTTATCTATCGCCCGCCTGAGTATCGGTGGACTTACGCATATGGCCCATAGCGGGTGATGGGGAAACGGCCGTAGTTGCTTACGCCTGCACCCTTGTGAACTGAGTCTCTGGCTGCTGTTGGCCACCCTGGTTATCACGATGCAGGTCTATTTCTCCCTCAAAAGCCTGACGCTATAGTCGGTCAAAAGCGATACGGGCCGCGTTCAGGATAGCCTCATTCTTCCACAGGCCAAAGAGGGTAAAACGGCCGGTCGGTTGTGGCGGCAGGTGGGGTGAAATGAGCCGATTGTAGTTTATTTTTTCCGGGGAGAAATTGTACTCCTCGGCCAAAGCGGTCAGTTCGTTACGAATTTGGGTTTCGATATGTTGTAGGGGAAACGGCCGTAATACCATGCCATCCGCTTCACAATCAGCACCCTTCTCACACTGACAGTTCCGCAAAATCCCCCCTTGCTCCGGATTTATCTCCCAGATACGCATAGCCACCTGCCGCTCTCGCTTACCCAGCATATAGGCAGCCACGACGTTTGTGTCTAAGACCACTTCTATTCTCAACACTTTGGGACCGCGGTATACCGGTCGCGCTGGTTTAGGCTTGGGCTTGGGTGACGGTTTGGGTACGGGCATTTTGGACCTGGCGGCGCGGGCCGGCGGCGTCTTGGGCGCGGGGGCCGGTTGGGGTTCTGGCTCTGGCTCTGGCGGCGTCTGAGTCTTCAGGTCTACGGGACGGCCGTCATTGGCATGGCACAGGCCCTTGTGGGCCTGGCAGGTATGGCGGCCACAGTCGCGGCAGGTCAATTGGCTGTGGCGGCAGAGCGGTTCGTGACAGACAGCGCATTGGCCGACGTCATGGGCACAATCCTGGCAAAATACACGCTTGCAATCAATACAGGCCGGGGCCAGACAATCTTCGTGGGCCAGGTGGCCGTTGTGGCAGAGGAAAAGGCGTCGGGCCGGGCGGTCACAAACCTGGCATTGCAGCGGTTCTAGCTGGTGGCGCAGCGGGTCCCAGACGGCATAGGCACTGATGCGCGTGCTGCGGTTGGCGATTTCGACAGCCTGGATTAGCTTGGGCTGCTGGATAACGAGCAGATTCAGCAGTTCCAGGTTGACGCGGATTCGGTAGCGCTCGGCCAGGTCGGCCAGTTTGTGGCTGCGTTCGGTCTGAACGGCCGTTAGCTTATCTTGCAAACCGGTCCGGCGCTCAGGCGAGGCGCTGCGCAGGCGACCCTGCAAATCATTGGCCAGCGTGTCGTAGTAGTCGGCCAGGCGTGCTTCGTCTAGCTGGCGAAAGCGGGTGACGCGCTTTTGTAGGGTGGCCAGGTCATCCTGCATTTCCTGCAAAACGGCCGTTTTCGCTCGTTCTAGCAGGGCAGATAGGGTCGTCTCAGCCAGCGGGCTTTTGAGCTGGGTGCCGTCTTTGGGCTGCCAGCGCATAGGGGCATCGGGCAGGGAGGCCAGAACGTTATCGGGGGTAACGGCCGTGGCGCGGCTTTCAATCAGGTTGGTATCGACGATGCGGCTGCCGGTGTGGGCGTCCAGCAGCACCGACACCAGCCGCTCTTGTTTTTCGTCGCTGAGGATGGCTGCCTTGAAGTTGAAGCGTACATAGACGCTGCGTACACGAGAGACGGTCGAGCGTTTCTGAGGCTGGGCGCGGGCGTTGAGAATGGCCCAACTCTTGATGGCGATCTCATCGATCTCCTTCTTGTCCAGCCGCAAATTGTTGATAGAGAGGCAGGTGGAGGCTAACCGATTGTGGGCTTCTTTCACCATCTTTTCGACCAGGGGATGGTTATAGCCCAGGCGAATGGCCTCTTCTCGTTCCGTGTCGGTAAAAGCCAGTTGCAGATAGGCGGGCACGTCCCAGCGTTCGGCTATCGCTTCGGGTAAAATCACTTCATAGATGCGGTAAGCCGGCGGCTCCACCAGACTGCCCGCCTCTTCTAAATAATCTAAGACAAAGGTTTCTAGCTCACTCATTCTTGTTCAACAGTGCTTGCAGCTTGTTCAACAGCGCTTGTAGGCGGTGCGAATTGCGCCGCATTTTTCCAGGTGTTGGCTAATCGTTCGTATTCTAAAGATTTGGTGCCAAAGTTTAATAGCAGTCCGCGCTCGTAGCCGGTAGCTTTCAGGTAGTTGATTACCTGGGCTTTCTCTGTACCGCCAATGGTGCGAAGGGCTTTCAATTCGACAATGATGTTGGTGAAACAGACAAAATCGGCACGGTAAGGGGTGTGTAACGGCCGTTTCTTATAGCTGATGGGCAAATCTACCTCATACACATAGGGTATCTGACGCAGATCAAATTCAACAGCCAGCGCTTCATGATAAACTCGCTCTAAAAAGCCTGGCCCCAACTCCTTATGTACCGCCATTGCTGCGCCGATAATGGCGTAAGTTTGCGGATCTCGTGCCATAATAGCCTCCCTCATTGTACTATCAACAGATTTCGCAGATTACGCAGATTTTCAAGAACAAGGTAATCTGTGAAATCTGCGTAATCTTTGATTTTCTCAAGCCGTAAAGTCTTCACCGAAGAGTGTATCGTCAAACGATTGAATGCGGCGCATGGTGTCGCGGGCAGCCAGGAGGCGGTCGCCCAGCTCATCCATGCCACTTGCCAGGCCGGAGTCTTCATCACTCTTGAGCCATACCTCCAGCAGCATTGCCTCAAAATCCTGCTCCTGTGTCATATAACCCAAAATCATCTCCATTTCACCGATGACCAGCTCAAACATGTTCAGCTTGCGGTCCAGAATATTGAGCAGATAATCCTCAATGGTTCCCTGCGCCGACAGGTTAAAGATTTCTACCTGCCTATCCTGGCCCACGCGATGGATACGGCCGACGCGCTGCTCAATGCGCTGCGGGTTCCAGGGCAGGTCAAAGTTGACCATCACGTGACAAAATTGCAGATTACGTCCCTCGCCGGCCGCTTCTGTTGACAGCAAGACGCGCCCTTCCGTCTCAAAACGACGAATGGCCTCATCCTTTTGCTCAATTGTCAGGCCGCCATAATAGGGGATGAAGTCAATTCCCGCCGCCGTCAGCCGTTCGGCCAGGGCATCCAGCGTGGCCTGAAAATGGGTAAATACCAGCACCTTGTCCTGCCCGGCGCTCTGTAAAATTTTGAGCAGCGCCTCCGCTTTGGCCCAGTCGGTGATGGCCTCCGCTTCGGCCACCAATGCCTGCAACTGCGTTTTGTAGCCTTTCCAGGCCGGTTGCTCAACCAGCCGGCGCAGCGTATGGGCTACCGCAGGGGCGCTGCTGCCAATCTCCCGCTGTAAAATGCCCAGCGTCAGCTTGTGGGCACCACCGTCCCGCCCATCCTTCAAGACCTGGCGTACGAACCGGCTCACATTTTGATAGAGTTTCTGTTCGGCCGGCGAAAGCGCCAACTGGATCGTATGGGCGCGGCGCGGCGGCAGTTTGACGTTGACCTGGCCCCGGCTGTGTCGAATCATCACGTCGGCCATCAATTCGCGCAGCAGCCCCCGGTTTTTAGGTGAATGGGGATCGCCCCGCACCACAAACTGGCGGCGAAACTCTTGGGGCGTTTTCAACTGGCCGGGCTTGAGGATGGTGATCAGGTTGTACAGCTCTTCCAGCCGGTTTTCGACCGGCGTGGCCGTTAGCATGACGATGAACCGCTTTTGCAGGGCGTTGACGAATTTCCAGGTGACGCTGCTCCGGTTTTTCAGGTGGTGGGCTTCATCGACGATGACAAGATCGTAGGTAAGATCGGTGATGATGTCGCGGGTTCCCTTGAGGCGGGCGGCGGCGATAGAGGCAATCACACGCGGGAATTTGGCCCAGGCATCGTCTCCGGCTGCACGAAAAGCCTCGTCGGTGTTGGTCACAAAATCGGTCAGGCCAAATTTCTGGGTCAGCTCTTCACGCCACTGCTGCACCAGTCCGGGCGGCGTGAGAATCAGGATGCGCTCGCTGATCTGGCGCAGCATATATTCCTTGATGATAAGGCCAGCCTCGATGGTCTTGCCCAGACCGACCTCATCACACAACATGCCGCGGCCGCGGAAGCGGCGCAAAACGGCCTGGGCCGCTTTGACCTGGTAGGGAAAGGGGTCAAAGTTGAGGTGGTCGAGACAGACCAGTTCGTCGAAGCCGCCAATGAGCGACATGCGTGCCGCGGCCAGCTGCAGGCGATAGGCCTGGGGCGTGAGGAATTGCTGGTTGGCAACGGCCGTTAATATGGTGTCCGCGCCGGGTTGTAGCTGAACGGTTGGGTTGAAATTGTTCGTCATAGACCATCTATTATAGCGAAAGGTCTACGACAAACCCAAAGCTGTCACGGGGGCTGTTCTATGGCTCGCGCTTTGCTCCGGACGCGGCCGGCAGCGTCAGCAGGTAAACGGCAAACGAGGCCAGCCAATGCTCTCCCACATAATGACCGGACGTAACGTGGGGTACGGCCGTTGCCGTGTGTCGTTGGGCCGCGGCAGATAAAACCGGCCGCACCGCATGGTCTGGGGGTAGGGCGGCGGCGATACGGCGCATACACCAGGCGCGGCTCAGATTCAGCCCGTCCAGGTGTACAATCTGGGGATCGGCACGGTCAGAAACCACGGCCGGTTGGAACAGCGCGGCCGGCTCACCGGCGGCCAGGCCGGGCAGGAAACCGGCCAGCCACCGGGCAAATTCATCCGGGGGCAAAATACGGGCCAGCAGGTCGGCCTCTACCAGCGCCGGCGAGAGAAAGTCGCTGCCGTTTGGTTCCCAGGCGGCCGGATAATCCCTATCCTGGCCAAAATAGGCCAGCGCCCGTTCTTCCAGCAGC
>SLGK01000174.1 GCA_007123775.1 Anaerolineae bacterium
TACCTGTGGCTGATTGTAACAAGAAAGCGTGTGCGTTGCCAAAGCCAGGCCGATTATTTGTGCCTGATATCGAACGGCATGAGCAGCAACGGCCGTCCACTAAACTGTTTCAGCTCCTCACCCCACAGCCAACGGCCGATTTCAGCCGCTTCGGCGAAAGGTTGGGGCACACGGTAGCCGTCCCGTTCGGGGTGGATATTGACGACGCGGGGAATACGGCCGTTGCTCAAATCCATCTCAGCCATTTCGGCGGCGCGGTAAACGGCCGCTTCAAAATCCCCATGACTATCCACCAGGCCGTGGCCCAACGCCTGCCGCCCCGTCCAGACCCGCCCTTCACAAATCGGGTCCAGCTCGTCATAGGGAAGGTCGCGCCCTTCAGCCACCACTGTCTTAAACTGACGGTAAACCTCTAACAGCGCCTGCCAGAAAATCTCCCGCTCTTCGTCGGTCATAGGCCGGTTGGCGCTGTAGAGGTCGGCTCGTGCGCCCCGCTGCACGCCCTCCTGATTGATGCCCGCTTTTTGCAACAGCGCTTGACTGTTGATGCGCCCCATAATGACCCCAATCGAGCCGGTGCCGGTCATCGGCTGGGTCATAATATGCCCGGCCAGCGCACTGACGTAATAGCCACCCGAAGCGGCCACATCCCCCATGTAAACCAGGACCGGCTTTTTCTGGGCGATGCGCTTTATCTGGCGACCTATCAGGTCAGAAGCCAGGGCCGAGCCGCCACCAGAGTTAACGTAGAAAATCAGGGCGGCCATTTGCTCCATCGCTTCGGCGCGGCGCAGCAGCATCAGCAGCGTCTCTTCCCCGGCCATGGCTCCGCCTACAATGGGAATGGGTAAATCGACCGGTGGCTGGCGACTTGGCCCCATGGCAATAGCCCCTTCCAACGACACCACGCCAATAAACTGGCGCGTATAGCGGCGCACCTTCTCTAACAACAGCGGTGCCGCCTCGCCCCAGGGCAACAGCCGCGCCCGCACCTCATCCGCCGCGCCGACCTCACCATCCGCCGTCTGCTCTCCACCAGCATCACCAGCATCATCCACCTCAACCACTCCCGCCTCTATCTCTCGCTCTATCTCTCCCTCTAGCTCTATCTCTTCCTCTATCTCTATCTCTATCTCTCCCTCTGGCTCTAGCTCCTGCCCCAGCGCCCCAGCCAACTCATCCTCATACGCCACCAAATCCACCAAACCCGCCTCATGCGCCTCCGTGGCCGACATGGGAGCCTGATCAATCAGATGACGCATGTCGGCCTGGCTCATCGCCCGACCATCGGCCATGGCGGCCGTCATCATGTCATAAAAATCATCCAACAGCCAGGTTATTTGCGCCCGGCTCTCTGGCGTCAACCCCGACTGGCTAAAGATGTCACCGGCCGATTTGTAGGGGGAAATTTGGACCACATCCGCCTCTAGCCCCAGCCGGTTGAGGCCATCTTTGAGGAAGGTGATTTCACTACGCAGGCCCAGCACGTCAAACTGTGTGCCGGGGGGAATGATAATGCGGTCGGCAGCGGTGGCGGCGAAGTAGTGGGCAGCGTCGAGGTAAGGGGTGTAGACAACGGCCGTTTTTCCCGCCTGGCGCAGCCGCCACAAACTATCCCGAAAGGATTGCAGCGTCGCCAGACCGGTCTCAAAGCCGCGAAAGACAAAAATAACGCCGCGTACGTTGTTGGCATCGGCTATGACCTGCAACTGCCGGTTGAGCGTTTCCAGGCTTAGCGGCGGTGAGGGCAGCGGCAGCAGCCGCTCGGCCAGCGAACGGGGCGGCGCGTCTCGCTGGGGCAGTGAGCCACCCACGGGCATGACCACGTAGTCTAGCCTGGCCCGGCGCAAACGACGCAGCCCATTACGGATAGAAACGGCCGTTTGCCGCCACTGCCAGCCAATTTGTTGGCCCAGGTCACGCAGTTCCTCGCGCAGATCTCGCCAGAAATCAGGGGTGGGGGATGGCTTGGGAGATGATTCACTCATTCAGTTCTCTTTCCTCGGCACTTGTCGATGCCGTCCGCGCAGTTCCGCAACGACCGCCTCCCAGCTTAAATCGCGGGACACAAGCAGAACCAGCAAATGGTAGACAAGATCGGCCATCTCTTCTACCAGCCGCTCGTCCCCCTGCCCTTTGGCTGCCAGAATAATCTCCACCGCTTCCTCGCCAATCTTTTTGACAATCTCATCTTCGCCTTGCGCTAAAAGCTGGGCGGTGTAAGAGCCAGCGGTGGGGTTGGTCCGGCGACTGTGCAGGATGGTTTCCAGTTCAGCAATAAAATCAGTCATCGGTCGTTTCTTCTACTGGTTCTACATCAGGCTCAGGCTCATCTTCGGCGACAGGGTCAACCTGCTCCTGGACCATAACGCTGGCTGTGACGGCCCCAGCCGTGTAGGGATCGACTTTCTGGTTGCCGCAGTAGGGGCACAGATTCCAGTTAAGGGCCAACAGTGCGTTGCAATCGCGGCAGGCCTTGCGTAAGCGGGTATGGCAGTAGGGGCAAAGCAGCCAGTTCTTTTCAACCGTACGGGAACAACCGGGGCAGGCCGGCCGTTCTTCGATCTCTTGCAGCAAGGCTTCCTCTTCTAATGCCCGCTCGTAGGCCTCAATCAGCGTCTCCGGCGGGCGCAGGATAAAGTAGATGATGATGCCCACCACAGGCAGCGCGGCCACCAGCAGGGCGGCCAAAAATTGGGCAAAGGGATCGCGGGAGCGTGCCCGCATGTCACGCAATGCCCAAATGATAAGACTGAGCCAGAGCGCAATCAGCAGGGCGGCCACAACAGCCAAAAAGATAGTTAGAATTGAAGTCAGGGCCTCTAGTGATGGAATCATGCCGGGGATTATAACACAGAGACGGCCGTTGCCAGTAAAAAGCAAAACGCCCCACACTGGTCAACAGTATGAGGCGTTCAAAAGAAATCGTTTCCGGGAAACATTAACAAAGATCGTAGTCGTCAGAAATCATTACTCAGCAGGCCGACGATTGCGGCGAGTTGCTTTCTTCTTCTCGATACGTCTCAATTCACTTTTGGACACAAACCAGCGTTTACGCCGGGCGTCAGCCAGCACTTTGCTCTTAACCACCGCCTTATTAAAACGGCGCAGCAGTTGCTCAGGCGACTCGTTTGAGCGAGAAACAACCTTAGGCAGTTTGTTCACCCCCTTTTTGTTCAAGATTTAACGGCCGTTGTTGTTTACCCCATAGAAGTTAACAAGACGCTTGCCAGAGCTATAGTTTACTCTTATCCAAACAAAAATGCCACTATTAAACGAAAGATGAGAGAGTTAGCCCTCGGTCCGTAAGTCGAGTATTATGCAAGCAGGCTTAGTTGAGTCCAATAGAGGGACCTCCCCCACAACTGACTGGCACGAGAGAACGCGACTGGAACAAACTTGGCTAAGCTTAGGGAAATGTCAACCTCCCCCCCCTCGACCCGACAGGACCCGACCAATCAATGTACCTTCCCTCCTGGGTACTTGATAATTAGAGGCTGCTCTCTTTCCTCCTTAGAGAGCAGCTTTTTCTTTTACTTATTCTCGCGCAGAGACGCGGGGGCGCAGAGAAAATAAACGTCGTGCCCACCGACAAAAGTAGTTACGCAGAGATACACGGAGGACACGCAGAGTATCGCGGAGAAAGACTTTGCGTCAAAAAATGGCGCAAACGTTGCGGAGTAACAGCGTATTTCAGGCTACGTTACGCAATACGCATTACGTCTCACGTTTCACCCTCAAACATACCGAAAGTGAGCCTCCAGATTGGGCAAGTCTACCCCATTGAGGGCCACGCGCACCAGGCTGTCCAGCGGCAGATCACGCGGACTGTAGATGTGGGTTTCCCAATCCAGGTCAGGAATCAGCACCACATCCCGCGCCCCCCGCTTGTCAACCACGATCCCCTCACCCTGCCATTTACCCTGCTGCTGCAAATAGACCAGCGTCCAGTGGGCGTTAGACAGTCGTTCGGCCTGGCGCAAATCCCCATTGATGGCATCTACTGAGCCGATACGCTCGGTCAGCTCAACGGCGTCGAGCAGACGGTGGCCACGCAAATGGCTGCGAAGCTGCTGATGGACCACCAGATCAAGATAGCGGCGCAGGGGGCTGGTGGCCTGGACGTAGAGGTCCATGCCCAGACCGGCATGGGTGCCGGGGGTGGTTTGCTGCTGGCTGGCGGTCATGGTGCGGCGCAGCGCAAACATATGGGCGTAGCTCGACCCCTCATGACCCAGGGCGATTTCTGCGGGCGTAGCGGTGGAAGTCTGGCTGGTGTAGGGAATGGGTATCTGGTGCTGGCTGGCGAAACGGCCGACTGCCTCACCCGTCAGCAACATCGCTTCTCGCACCAGGGCGCGGCTGCGTAAAGGAGGCAACGGCCGTATCACTACCTTCCCCTGCCGCAGCCGCACCTTGACTTCCGGCAGGTCAATAACAATCGAGCCGTTGGCCTGGCGACGGGCCTCGTGCTGCCGGGCCAGATGATGCAGCTCGCGCAGCGGAGATTCGTGGAGTCGGTTTTCGGCCTCTTCATAAGACAGGCGCGTAACGCGCACCCAACTGGCCATGACGTCAACGGCCGTTATCGTCCCATCGGTAGCCAGATCAAGGGCAAACGAGAGCGCGGGCGAGACCTCAGCCAGCCCCAGGCCCAACTGCTGCGTGGCGGCCGGCGGCAGCATGGGAATCGTCCCTTCGGGCAGATAAAGGCTGGCCCCGCGTGCCCGCGCTACCCAATCGACCAGGCTATCTGGCTCGACCAGTGCGGCTACGTCAGCGATATGCACCCATAAACGGCCGTTGTCCCAGCTCAGCGCATCATCCGGGTCACGGCTGTCCGCGTCATCAATGGCCAGGGCCACCAGGTGGGTCAAATCTTGCCGCTCTTCTTCGGGCAGCGGCGGCAGCGGCTGATCAGGCACAGACTGCGCTACCTCCAGGCGGGCAGGATATGGATTAACCATTTCATCCCAATAACCCACGCTGAGCAAAAGCTTGTGGGCATTTTCGGCCGTTTGGCCATGCCCCAACGTTCGCAGCACCCGGCTGTCAGAGCGACGCCCCAGGGCCAGGTCCTCTACTTCACGCAAAAAGCGGTCGTCTGCTTCGGGATCATAGGTCTCTGACTCCACGCGATCCAAAAAAGCCAGCCAGGCCGCTTCCTCGGCTGCTTTGGCCGCCCGGTTCGCTTTTTCGTCAGCCACCGCGTTCGGCGTATGGACCAGCACGGCCTCTGGCTCACCGCTGAAGTAGAGGCCATCAGCGACCATTTGCCAGAGCAGCCAGGCGGTCTGGGGCGTAAATTCACCATAGGCCAGATCAGACAGTTCGGCCAGCGTGGTGGTCGTACCGGCCAACAGTTCCCAGGCCGTTTCCACCTCGGCGTCAGGCGACTCGCGGCGCAGGGTGTGCCAATCGGTCAGGGGACCAACATGCAGCAGCAGCACATCTTTAGGGCGCACGCTGAGCTGATCGCCGTCGGAGAGGGTAATCTCAATCTTTTTTGGCCCCATTTGGGTAATGCGGGCCGGCCGATTCTTATACAAAACCAGGCTGTTCTGGCGTAATGTCACGGTAGTCTATGCTCCTGTTGTGGATGTAGTGCGTAGTGCATGTTGCGCAGAAGGTGATTTTCTATCCTACCCAACGTTCAGAATGACGGGCCGACATACCCCGCTACCTCGCCACTTCGCACCCCCGCCACCCCGCTCTTACCGCAGCCGATGCTTCAAAATACGCAGCCGGCCGCGCAGTTCGATCCCGGCCAACACCAGCGCCGTCACCAGCCAGGGGTATTGGTCCCGATAAAACTTGCGATAGAAAATCTTCATAGCCCGAATCGACTCCTGTGCCACCTTGATACGCGTGGCCTTTGGCGGTCGGGCAATATCGGCCGATTCCTTACGCAGGCCGGAACTGGCCCCCTTGTAATGCAGCACGGTAACGTGAGGATAATAAACAATCTCATAACCGGCCTGGTTGATCCGGTAGCAAAAATCAATATCTTCACCATAGAAAAAGTAGGTCTCATCCCAGCCGCCCAGTTGGTCGAAGAGGGCGCGGGGCATCATCATAAACGATCCGGCAATGACGGGCACGGTATGGGTCTGCTCAAAATCGGCAAAGCCCTGAAAGTAGCCGTTGAAGCGAGGCGAGTCGGGAAATAGCCTGCTCAAACCACTAAAATGGCAGAGCGCGTTCCAGGGGGTGGGAAAGCCACGATGGTTGTCGGGATCGCGCTGACCGTTAGGATACACGAGTTTGACGGTGATGGCGCCTACCTGCGGGTTGGCTCGCAGGTAGGCCAGCGGCTCGACCAGGGCGCGCCGCTCGACGCGGGTGTCGGAGTTGAGGAAGAGCAGATAGGGGGCGTGGGATACGGCCGTTCCCTGATTATTGGCCGCGGCAAAGCCTACATTCTCCTGATTGGCTACTACCTTAACGCTGGGATAGTCAGCCTCTACCATCGCCACGCTGTCGTCGCTGGAGGCATTGTCTACCACAATAATCTCCAGACCGCCAGACGGTGCCTCGGCCTGCAGCAACGACTCTAAACAATCGGCCAAAAGCTGACGTGTGTTATAATTGACAATAATGATGGATAGACCGGGCGGCAGCGGTTGATTCATGGCGATTGAATTATGGCTCAAAACCACCGAATTGACCATTAACGCAGTGAGGAGTTTGCATGAATAGCTATGATGTCTTGATTGTAGGAGCCGGTATTTTTGGCGTAACGGCCGCTTTGACCTTACGTGAGCGGGGGTATAGAACGGCCGTTATCGACCCCGGCCCCATCCCTCACCCCCTGGCTGCCTCCACCGACATCAGCAAAGTAGTCCGCATGGAATACGGCCCGGACCTGACCTACATGCAAATGGTTGAGCAAGCGATCCCCGGCTGGGAAGCGTGGAACGATCTGCTGGGCGAGACGATATTTCACAAGACCGGCGTCACCATGCTCACGCGCCAGCCAATGGCCCCCGGCGGCTTTGAGTACGAGAGCTATCAACTGCTGCAAGCCCGCGATCATCGCCCGGAACGGCTCAACAGCGACGACATTGCCCGCCGTTTTCCGGCCTGGAAGCCGGGGGCATTTGTAGATGGCTTTTTCCATGCCCAAGGCGGCTACGCCCGCAGCGGCCGGGCGGTTGAACTGCTGCTGGCCTATGCCGTGCAGCAAGGCATCACCTGCCACATCGGTGAAACCGTCACCCAGTTGCTCGGCGAAGAGCGCGTCATCGGCGTGCGTACCGAAGTGGGCAACCTCTACCACGCTGACCAGATTATTGTTGCCACCGGCAGTTGGACACCCTATCTGCTGCCTGAACTGCAACCGATGATGCGTGCTACGGGCCATCCTGTCTTCCACCTCAAGCCGGCCGATCCGACCCTCTTTTCACCACCCAATTTTGTCGTTTTTACGGCCGATATTGCGAACAGCGGCTGGTATGGCTTTCCCTTACACCCCCAAAAAGGAGTGGTGAAAATCGCCAACCACGGCGCAGGCCAACTGCTAGACCCCACTCGTGATGAACGAGCCGTGACCGATACCGACATCCGAAACCTGCGCAACTTTTTGACCGACACCTTCCCCGCCCTTAAAGAGGCCAGCATTGTGTATACGCGCCGCTGCCTGTACTGCGACACGCTGGATGGGGACCTATGGCTGGATCATCATCCTGAGCGGCCTGGTCTCTTGGTGGCGGCCGGCGGCAGTGGGCACGGCTTCAAGTTTGGCCCGGTCCTCGGCCCTCTGATTGCCGACGCGGTAGAAGGCAAGCCCAATGCCTGGCTGTCCAAATTTGCCTGGCGCAGTCCGGATGAGACGGAAGAAGGGCATGAGGCGGCTCGCTACAGTGGTTAGTGATCAACAAGCCGTGACAGCCATAGCTAGAGGCTGACCGCCTGACATGGTTGGCGTCTTTTAGGCTAATCGCTACAATGTTGGCTATGAAGGCCAGATTGTCACCGACCCGGATACCATACGTGTCAGGCGGGCACTCCCAGCGTTTACTCCTGATAGCAATCATTTGGTTAGCGTTTTTCTGGCGAGTCCATAAGCTGGATGTGCTGCCACCCGGTCTTTTCGTAGACGAAGCTTTTTACGGCCTGGATGCGCTGGCGGTAGGGGAAGCGGGCCATTTTCCGCTTTTTTTTCCGGCGAATAACGGCCGTGAACCACTCTTCATCTACCTGCAAGCGGCAGCCATTCACCTGCTCGGTCTATCCCCCTGGTCTATGCGCCTGGTAGCCGCTTTTGCCGGGGTACTGGCCGTGCCCCTGGCCTATGCCACAGGCCGCCGCCTGTTTGCCGGTCAGTCTCAGGCGAACCTGGTGGGGCTGGTGGCAGCGGTAGTTATGGCCACGCTCTTCTGGCACGTACAGTTGAGCCGCCTGGTATTCCGGGCAGTTTTACTGCCAGTGCTGGCATTAACGGCCGTGTTTCTTTATTGGCGCGGCTGGCATAGCGGCCGGCGTGGCTGGTATGTGGCCGCCGGATTAGCCCTGGGATTGAGCCAATACACCTACCTGGCGGCCCGCCTGCTGCCCCTGGTCTTCCTGGCCTTCGTGCCGTTTCAACACTTGACCCGCAACAGACCAACACCTGAAAAAGTGACCCATGACCTGGAGATAACGGCCGCTCCGCTCCAAATGCTGCGGCCAAAGATTGGGCCGTGGCAGGGCCTCGCCTGGCAAATGGGGATGGCCCTGGTGGTGTCGCTGCCTTTGTGGCTGACCCTGGCGCTCAATCCGGGCTATGTCAGCGGGCGCACGGCCGACGTGTCGCTCTGGTCAGCAGGTTCAGGACCAGCGCCACTGGTGGAAAATGGGTGGCTAGTGGCCCGCATGTTCCTGGATCAAGGAGACCTCAATCTACGCCATAACTTGCCCGGCCGCTCCGCTTTGGATCTCATGCAGATGATTGGCTTTTGGACCGGTCTGTTGCTCTGTCTGCGCCATTGGCGACGGCCGCAGCACCAACTCTTGCTGTGGTGGCTGGTAGTTATGCTGCTGCCGACCCTGTTGTCCACGGAAGCGCCCCATTATTTGCGGGCCAGCGGCGCGTTGGGAGCGGTGGTCATTCTGGTGGCTGTGGGCTGGACCGGCTGGTGGGAAACGGCCGTCTCCCGCCTGCCACGGCTGAATCTGAGGCCTGTCCGCTGGCTGCTGCCCCTTAGCCTCCTGCTGCTAAGCGGACCCATTACCACCCGCGATTATTTTGGTCACTGGGCTAACACGCCCTTTCTGTACGATGCGTTTGAATCCCTGGAAACAGAAGCGGCGTTGGCCGTCCATGACGCTTTGGCGTACGGGCCGGTCTACCTGACGCCTGACCTGGCCGGGCAGAATTCACGCGCTTTGGAGTTGCTGTTGAGGCCGACGCCAGTGCGTACCTTTGCCACCGGCTGCCTGGTCTATCCGGCCCAAACGGAGCGCACCACCGCTTTCCTGGTACGTACGCAGCGCGATCAGGAGACGTTAGCCAGACTTCAGGCTTTGTTTCCGCAGGGGGTCTCAGAAACGGCCGTTTTCCATCCCGACTCCGGAGAGATTTTCTTTGAGTCGTTGACCGTTGGGCCAGGCACAGTAGCAGCCAGACCGGCGACAACGGCAGCAGCCCGCTTCGCCAACACCATCCAGCTCCGGGACTTTGCCATTTTGCATGCGGATGATACCATCTCGGTCCGTTTTGATTGGTATGCTGGCCAGACGCCCGGCGCCGACCATACGCTGTTTCTACATCTCTATCCGGTGGGGGCAGCGGATGCCCCGCCTGTGGCTCAACTGGACCAGACACCCTGCCTGCCCACTGGCCAGTGGCAGCCCGGTGAGGTGGTGCAGGATAGGTATAGTCTGGCCCTGTCGCCGGCAATCAAGCCGGGCCTTTATACGCTGGCAGTTGGCTGGTATACTTGGCCCCATTTTGAACGGCTGCCGGTTATCAGCGATAGAGGCGAAATCTCCAGTGACCGTTTTGTATTGGGACAAATAATGATACCCGAATAGCTTGCTCATGTTAACCATGGTCACCAAAGAACAGCATACCCGAGCGACCCGCTATAGTGGCCAATTACACCGGCCAGTTAGACTGGGCGAGAATCATAGCGGTAACACAGTGATTCACACAGGATGTAAAGTATGAACAAAGCAGCCTGGCATGTTGAAGGGAAAAAACAGATAGGGCGTCGTATGTTGCTGGTAGTGGCAATTGGATTGGGGCTAGGGGGTTTACCGCTGTGGGGGACAATAACGGCCGTTTCTAATGCGCAGTGGTTATTAGCCGCAACGCTAGGGTTGATCGGAACGACGATTTTACTCCTGGCCGCTGCCCAACTTTGGCGCGTCTGGCGGCAGCCAGTTTTGCTGATAACGGCCGTTGTCCTGGACCGGGAAATCTTTGCTCGCGGCGGGGCAGGTGGCGGGCTGGGCTACGCCCTGCTGCTACAGCCTTCAGTCATCATACAGGCCACAGGTGCTGGTGAACAGACAAGCCTACCTGTGCCAACTGAACCAGTACGCTACCCTACCACTCCCCTGATCCACAGCCTGGTCATCGAAGGCAGAACGGTGCAACTTATCTGCACCACCATTCCCAAGCGAGCTGTCGCTCTGTGGGAACAGTAAGAATTAGTGTGCCACCTCAGCCGCCAGCCGCTCCCGGCGTCGCTCCAGGCGGAAGATGGCATAGAGAGCCAAAACGGCCGTAACGCCGCCGATTACATATCCCTCAACGGCCGTTGCCTGGGTAATAAAAATAGCCACCAGCCCAAACGCCCCCGTAAACAGGTACAGGATTAAAACCGCCTCGCGCTGGCTAAAGCCCATCTCCACCAGCCGGTGGCTAATATGGTCCTTGCCCGGCGTGTTGGGGCTAACCCCCCGCCGCAGGCGCGAAATGACCACCAGCGTCATGTCAAAAATGGGCAGACCCATGATAAAAACAGGGACCATCCAGGTGACAAATTCACTTGTCGTGGGGAAGCGAAGCTGCATAGCCAACACCGCCAGCAAAAAGCCGAGGAATAAAGAACCAACATCCCCCATAAAGATTTGGGCCGGTTTGAAATTGTAACGCAAAAAGCCAATACAGGAACCGAGCAGCCCGGCAGCAACGGCCGTTACCAAAAACTGCCCATTTATCGCCCCCAACAGCAAAATAAAAGCGGCCATGACGCCACTAATGCCCGCGCTCAGGCCATCCATATTGTCCAAAAAGTTGACAGCGTTGGTAATCCCCACCAGCCAGAAGAGGGTAATAGCGTAGTTGAGCCAGAGCGGCACCGTTTCCGGCAGGCGGGCCGTTACGCCAAAATAGGCCAGAATAACAAAGCCCAGGATTTGCGCCCCCAGCTTGGCCCGTGCCGGTAAGCCATACCGGTCATCCAGCAAACCCACCAGGGCCACCACGCCCGCGGCCAGCAAAATGCCAAACACCTGCGGTGGCGGCGAACCTTCGTAAAAAAGCAGCACGGCCACAATCGCCCCCACAAAGATAGCCATCCCTCCCATTAGCGGCATAGGGGTGCTGTGCAACTTGCGCTGGGCCGGCGCATCCACAAAGCCCAGATAGATAGCCAGGCGGCGCATCCAGGGCGTACTAAAACCGGTAATGGTTAAAGCCAATAGGAAAATGGCGATGAAGACGCGCATAATTTTTAGTGCGTAGTGCATAGTACGCTCTTTACGCACTACGCACTACGATCTAATTCACCCGCTCAATTTCTACGCGCAGCAGCAAATCGCCGGGCGTCACAGTCCCGGCCGCCGGGTCACGGCGGGTGATCTGGTCTAACACCTCGGCCCCGGCAATGACTTCGCCAAAGATGGTATGGTTGCCGTTTAGCCAGGGGGTGGGGGCAAAGGTGATGAAGAATTGACTGCCGTTGGTGTTGGGACCGGCGTTGGCCATGGCCAACAGGCCAGGACGATCAAAAACCAGGCCATTGTCGGTCTCGTCGCGGAACATATAGCCCGGACCGCCGCGCCCGGTACCGGTGGGGTCGCCCGCCTGGGCCATAAAATCCTCCAGCACACGATGGAAAGTGGTTTCATCATAGAAGCCTTGCTCGGCTAAGAAGACGAAGTTGTTGACCGTCAACGGAGCCGCGTCGGCAAAGAGACGCAGGCGAATGTCGCCCCGCTCCGTGACCATGAGCGCTTCGTAGATGGCGTCGGGATCGATAACCAGCGGAGGCGGGCTATCAAAATAGCCGTCGCGGGCAACGGGAACCAGATCGGCCAGGGGCCGGTCCCCGGTCAGCACGGTGTCGTCGGCGGGTGGCAGGCTGGTCTCTGCTTCTGGTGGCTCAGGTGGCGGGGGCGGAACGGCCGTTGGGTCTATCTGGGCCAACAACTGCTCAATTTGGGGGGCAGCTTCGGCAGGAGCGCTGGCCAACGCCTGCTGCGCCAGCCGGAGGGCCTCAGCCTGTTCACCCATCTGGAAATTGGTAAAGGCGGCCAGGTAGTCGATATTCCAGGTGGGAATACGGCCGTTTACATTCCGTTCCCGCGCCTCATCGAAAGCAGCCAGAGCCTCCTCATATTCGCCCAACTGCTGGTGAATCTGGCCTATCTGCTGCCAGGCCCGCGCATTATTCGGGTCTAATTCCAGCCCTTCCTGAATAGAAGCCAGCGCCAGCCGGTAGCTCTCTTCCCGTTCATCTTCCGGTAGATTGGCGGCGCAGTTGATGTGAATATCGGCACGGGCAAAATAAGAGACGGGATAAAAGGGATCGGCGCGAACGGCCGCATCAAAAGCCGCTATCGCCTCATCACAATCTCGCCGCAGCTCAAACAGCAGGCCGGCATGTTCATTGCGGATGATTGAGTTTTGCGGACTCAGGTTAATCGCTTCCCGGTAAAAATGGTCAGCCATATCCACGCGGTCGGCTCGCACCTGGGCATCAGCCGCCAGTTGCGACCAGCGCGTATTCAGCCGGGCCAGATTGGCCGTATGGTCGGTGTTGAGCGGATTCAGGTTTTGGGCGTGCAGCAGCAGCCGCTCCGCCTCTTGCAGCAGGGCAATTTGTTCCTGCGGGTCTTGCGTCACGGTCGATTTTTCCAGATAAGCCCGACCCAGGAACAGGTAGTAAAAATCTTCTTCGGGGGCCAGGCTTATGGCGTGTTCGTAAATGGCAATGGCGCTGTCCCACAGTTGAGGGTCACGGGTGCGGGCCGCCTGGTCATCAAACGGTTTAGCGCGTTTATAGACAATATCAGCCTGAATAACGCGCATGTTGGTGCGGCTGACCAGGTAGCTGCCTAAAATTGCCACGATCAGCAAGGCCACAAAAGCGGGGGTTGTACCCAGCGGCACCCGTCCCCGACTCTCGCGCTCCCGGCTTAGCACGAAGGCCAGCACGATAATCATGGTAAAGATAAACAGGTAAAAGACGGTAAGGAAGATGGTCGAGCGGCTGGCCTCGGCGATACGCAGGGCTTGCAGCGTGGCCGCCTCGGTCGGCCGGAACAGAATGGAGGAACGCAGCAGGGAGGCCTGGATGTAGGTATACGACAGGCTTAGGGCCAGTGCGCCAGAGGCCACCACCCCGATGGGCAGCAGCGTGCTGTTCCAACTCTTGTCCCAGATAAAATAAAGCAAACCGCCGTACAACAGCGCAGTCAGCAGAGCGTACCAGGTGCCGCCGGCTATCAGCACGGGCAAGGCAACTACCAGGCCAGTCACCGCCACCAGGCCAACAAAAGTGCGGGCGATGGGATGGTTGTTGAGCAACAAAAGCAGCCCGACGCCGTTGATGCCAGCCCACAGCAAAGCCAGCCCCCGACCCAGAGCGGCCGTTGTCTCGCCCGGTTCAGGAGCAAACACAAAGCGCAGCAGCACGCCAGCCACCACCATGAGGCCCAACAAACCCAGCGCAATCTGGCGTGGCTGGGGCGATAGCGGCACCGACTCCAGCGGGAAGGACCATTCACCTGATTTGATCTGCTCGCTGGTGAAGAGAAGTAAGCCCAACCCCCAGGTAAGCATCATCATCAAGAAGATGAAGGGTGAGTCGGCAAAGTCGCTGGAGGCGTTGACAAAGAGGGATTGGTAGAATATTTCGCCGGTCAGCAGGTCAGCGGCCGTTTCGATGGTCTTACCTGGCGGCAAAGAGTAAGTGATGAACTGGTAGCCCATGATGCCAATGGCGACGGCCAAAACCAGACCGGCCATGAGCAGTGGGGACCAAGAATTACTGGCGGTAGCAACGGCCGTTTTCGCCCGTCGTCGTCCCTTCACTTTTACCGGCACCGGGACCGGTGCTTCTGCCTGCTGCGGCAGCAAATAACCCAAAACAAACATCAGGCCCACATAGGTAAAGAAATGGAGGCGCGTGGCGGCAATGGCAATACCAAAGTGGATTTCGATAAAGTGAGCGGTAATAGCGGCCACCAATGCGATCATCAGCAACCGCTGCGGGGCAAAGGGATCGGTTCCTTCGTCTGGCTCGGCAAAAAGGGCGTAGTAGATCAGATAGAGGGCCAGCCCGCCAATGCTGCCAAAGGGCAGGGCCACACCCAGATATTCCGGGCCACGCCAGAGGGAAAAGCCGAGAGCCGTCAGCAGACCCACGCCGATCCAAAGGCCAATGAGCAGGTTGCGCTCGCGCCGATTGCGAATCACCCCCAGCCATTTGAAGCCGTAGTAGAAAACGCTCAGGTAGAGAATTTGCCAGACAATGAGGCCGAATAGACCCGTAATGACCAGGGCATCAAACGTCTCGTTGTGGGAGCGGTCGGGTGAAGCATTGCGGGCCTCAATCGTGCCCAGTTCGGGTGGGTAGAAGCGGTTATAGGCTACGTACATTGATTCAGGACCGTAACCAATTAACGGCCGTATCAGATTCCACCTATCTTCCGACCCGTCGGGAAAGCGGAGTGGCTCATGAGGCGTGATCAGGTCCAGCGCCCCTTCCCAGATCAGCACCCGGACGCGGCTGGTTCGTTCCCCGGCCTCCAATACGCGCCCTAAACGGCCGACTTCCGGCAGTCGCCGCCATTCATCCAGTGTTTCAATCACCGGACCGGCCACCGCTGCTGAGCGCAATGGCTCACGCACTTCTTGGGGCAGGTTGAACAAAATTACCCACAGCCCCACAAATCCGGCTACCGTCAACCAGCTAAGCCACAGCCAGCGCCAGCCACGTCCCAGGGCCGTCAGGAGCAAAATAGCCACTACCGAAAGCCCAATGCCCGCTGCAAAAACCAGAAACGCATTGCTAGGGCTAATCGGCATAAAGGAAGCCACCAGTAAACCGAGCAGCACCAGACTGCCCAGACCTACCGCATAGCCAATATCCTTGCCCTTGATCCGCTGTCGGTCCCCCACCGCGTTACGCAGGGAGACGAGAACGATCAGACCAAAAGCGAACATGCCCACGCCAATGCCCACAAACGGACCACGGCTGCGGGTCCAGACCATGGCCATGATCTGAATGGCAACGGCAAAAATGTAGATTGAGGCACGAATCACATCAGCGTAGGAAAGCTCTTCGTCGCTGAGAATGTTGGTAAAGGCTTCGATGATACGGCCGACTGTGAGCGGTACGGCCATAATCAAATAAGCAGCGATAAAAATGGCGTTGCCCATATGGCCGGCTACGCGACGCTGCGTGTCACCGCCCCAGGGCAGCGGGTCCAGGGCATAATGCTGCAAGATGGCGTAAAAGGAAATAGGGATGGAGGTGATGATAACGGCCGTTACCACCCTTTTAATCTGCGCCTCCGTCCGCATCGTGGTGGCTACCATAGCAAACACCACAATGTAGGCCAGCGTGGTATACGTCCCCTGCAACCGCTGGTAAGAACCGGTCAGGCTAACCACCGGCGTCACCGAAAAGATGGTAGAGACGATATAAACCACCACCAGCAAAAAGATGGGCAGCACAAACGGCATCCGCCAGATGCTCTGGGGGTGATTCCATTTCAGCCAGTCAACGTTATCCCAACCCTGGCGGTCGATAAACCCCACCAGCCAGGCCCCTGCCATCAGCAGGGCAATCGAGCGCAGCAGGGTCAACTTATCCGGTTCAAACACGCGATCCGAATGGATGTTAAAAAAGAGTGGAATGGCTACGATGGCGATTAGCCAGCCAGCCTCGATAAAAGCATTACACCACTGAGACAGTTTTGAAGGCATATGGATCTCTACCGTAAAAACAAAAATTGGCCCAGTCAGCCATAGACTGGGCCAATTTATTACGAATCTTAGCCAATCATGCTGATAGGAATCACATTATCAGCCTGCGTATGCAGCGTCAGCACGCTGACGCGGGCCGCCACCTGCCGGGCAATTTCTCGAATAGCCTTAGCTGCTTCTGAGTCAGGATGGGCCACCACAATCGGCTCACCACTGTCGCCACCAACGCGCACCTCCGGCTGGAGCGGTATAGAGCCAAGATATTCTGTGTCATAATCGGCCGCCAGTTTTTCACCGGCCCCGCTGCCAAAGAACTCGCCACTCATATTCTCGATCACACCAATGATAGGCACGTCCAGCTTCTCGAACGTCTTGAGGCCGCGCAGAGCGTCAGCAGCGGCCACCTGCATCGGCTGGGTAATAATGACGGCGCCGGATAGAGGCAGCAGTTGGGCCAGCGTCAGTTGGGCATCGCCCGTGCCGGGGGGCATATCGACGACCAGATAATCCAGCTCACCCCATTCCACATCCACCAGCAGTTGGCGAATAGCGCTGTGGAGCATGGGTCCACGCCAGATGAGGGCCTGATCGGGCTTCATTAAAAAGGCGGTCGAAATCAGCTTGACGCCGTAATTTTCGGCCGGCACCATCTTGCGGTTGCGCGGCGGCGGCATCGTCTCTACGCCCATCATCATGGGGATGTTGGGGCCGAGGATGTCGGCATCGAGCAGCCCGACCCGCGCCCCTTCTTTAGCCAGCGAGATGGCCAGGTTGACGGCGATAGTCGACTTGCCCACGCCACCTTTACCACTGGCAACAGCGATGGTATTACGAAACGCCTGCCCAATTTGCTCACCGATTCGGGCGTTGGTGGGTACGTTGGCGTCCCAGTTGATGGTCACGCTACCCAGTCCTTCAATCTGAGACAAGGCCGCTCGCGAATCTTGCTCCATTTTGCCTTTGAGTGGGCAAGCCGGGGTGGTGAGCATGATGGTAAAGGTGACATCATTGCCCTCAATATCCAGGTTGCGAATCATGTTGAGCGACACCAGATCGCGGTGCAGCTCTGGCTCAATGACGGTTGAAAGTGCCTGCATAACGGCATCTTCAGTTACGCCGTTTTTATTTTTGCTAAACATATCTTTTCCTTATAAAGCGTGATGCGTGAAGCGTGGGACGTGCGGTTTTTCAAGCCAATCACGCATCACGTTTCACGCATCATGCCTGTATTCCAATAGCGGTGCGAGGCACGGGCCGGATAAGTCGAGTCGTATAGACATCTTTTCGCCCATGCCTTGCACCTGAGTAGTTGCGTTTTATTGTTAGTATTGCAGCCCCTTGTACTGCAACTGCCGGGCCATCACCTCGGCCAGGCGATCCTCGCGTGCGTCATCATCTTTGCTGCGCTTCTTCTTTTTAGAGGCTTCAGCAAAGTCGCGGGCGGCCGCCTCGGCCTCTGCTTTCTTGGGGGCAATTTCGCGCCAGTAGCTTAACGGCTTGCTCAGCCGCTCTTTGTCATGGATGTGAGCAGCGGTACGGTCGTAGCTGGCCAGTTCGTAGTCGTGGTCCATCTTGATGGCGTCGAAGGGGCAGAACTCGGCGCAGTAGCCGCAGTTCATGCAGATGTCGATGTCGATGTAAAATTCTTCCGGCTCTGGCTTAGGACGGCCGTTTGGCTGCTTACCTCGTTTAATCCAGATACATTGGGGCGGGCACACTTTGGCACATATGCCGCAGGAGGTACACCAGTCGTGGCCCCAGCGCTGGCCGGGGGGTGGGTCGTCGGTAACCAAAAAAGGGACAAAGCGGAAGCGCTCAGGCGTGGGTAGTTTTTCCTCGGGGTAGAAAACAGTGACCACACCCTGCCCTTTCAGGCTTTGGCGCACGTTGAAGGCTTCGTCGTTGTAATAACGGCCGCCGCGCGTCAGCCAATAAATATCGTCTAAATAGCTGTTGATAAAATGGCGTATGGTGACTGCCATTCCTTTCAAAAGACCAATTCCGTACATAACCTTCCTCTTGTTGCTAGTTTATTAGCCCTCAATTACCTGTCAACCTCTCCCAGCACAATATCAATGCTACCCAGGATACCCACCACGTCGGCCACCTTGTGACCAATAGACATGGGACCGAGGGCGGTCAGATTGATAAAGGATGGGGCGCGCACATGGTACCGGTCCAGGTTAGCAGCGCGGCGCTGGCAGGTAACGTAATAACCTAATTCCCCTTTCGGATTCTCAACACGGCCGTATGCCTCACCGCCGCGGGGGGCACGAATGGCGTATTGGGGTTTGCCGCTGACAATGGGGGCACCGGCCGTCTCTTTCAGATGGGGCAATACCTGGCGCAAAATGCGTAAACTCTGGCGCATCTCTTCCATGCGGATCAGGTAACGGTCATAAATATCACCATTGTAAAAGACAGGTACATCAAAATCGAGATGCTCGTAGAAAGAATATGGTTCGGCCCGGCGCACGTCATAATTCACGCCGCTGGCCCGCAACATTGGACCGGCCAGACTCATGTTGATGGCCTCATCCCGCTCAATGACGCCCACGCCAATACTGCGGGCTTTAACGATCTCGTTGCCCGTCATCAGCCGGTCACCCTGCTCCAGGGCACGGGGCAGACGCTCGTTGATCAGTTCATCCAAGAATTGCATGGTAGGCTGACCGCGCAGATCGTCGGGCAGGTCATAGGCCACGCCGCCAAAGCGAGCGTAGTTGCACATCATGCGTGCCCCGGCCAGTGCTTCAAAGAAATCGAGAATCAACTCCCGTTCGATATAGAAGTAAAGCATGGGCGTTTGCAGCGCGCCCAGGTCGTTGAGCAAAAAGCCCAGTGCCCACAAATGGTTACAGATGCGGGTCAGTTCAACCGTGAGAATACGCAGCCACTCGGCCCGTTCGGCCACTTCAATGCCCATCAGCTTTTCAATAGCGACAGCATAGCCTTGATTGTTGGCCATTGAGGAGAGATAGTCGAGCCGGTCGGTATAGGGCATGTTCATGATGAAGGTGTTGCGCTCGCCAATCTTTTCGTGATTGCGGTGCAGGTAGCCCATGACCGGTTTGAGGTCTACCACCGTTTCGCCATCCAGCGTAACGACCATGCGGAACACACCATGCGTCGAGGGGTGCTGCGGCCCTAAGTTGACGGTAATCTTGTCTGTTTTGAGGCCGGAACGTTTGTCGTCACGGGTGTAGCTGAGGCCGAGGTAGACGTCAGTTTCGACGTCGTACTCTTCACCGGTGGGGGTCCAACCGGCCGGATATTTCACATTTTTGCCGTAGGGATTCTTTTCCTCGGCGCGGAACACTTCGCCACCGGGCCAGCGGCTGCCAAATGGCTTGTGGGTTTCCTCAAAGAATACTTCCTGCCAATCTTTGCGGAGGGGATGGCCATCGAAACCATCCCAGGTGAGAATGCGGCGCAGGTCGGGATGGTTGGCAAAATGAATGCCGTACAGATCATAAACTTCCCGCTCCTGAAACTCGGCCCCTTTCCAGATGGGGACAAGCGACGGCACGTTGGGTTCATCCCGGTCGGTTTGGACTTTCATGGAGACATGGCTGCCGCCCTGGTCGATGCTGTAGACGTGGTAGACAACTTCCAGCTTGTTGTCGTCAATCTGGTCTACGCCGGTCACGCTGGAGAGGTAGTTAAAGCCGACCTCGTCGCGCAAATAGGTGGCAACTTCGGTCAGGTAGTCGGGGTTGACCATGATGCCTTCGTAACCGTCGCGGGTATCGTCCGTGACGGCTTCAGGAAAGCGTTCTTTGAGTTTGGCGATGGCATCGGCTACGGGATTGGTGGGGGTATCGGCCGTTTCGGTTACGGCCGTTTCTTCTGCTTCTTGTTCCAAAATTGCGTCACTCATAAGAATTCCTCATCAGGCGGCAGGTTCGGCCGTTTCTACTTCCTCTGCTGCCATCTCAGCCTGCGCTTTGGCGGCTTCCGCTTTAATAATGTCCAACTGGCGCAAGTCTACCAGGTCCGGGCCAAGCACCGGAATCGGCACCACGTCAGCCGTGGGATCATCCTTGCGATACCAGGGCGCGGTAGCAATCGACTGCTGATCGATCTTCTCTTGCAGGGCAATCAGGCCATTGATCAGCGCTTGCGGCGTGGGGGGGCAGCCCGGCACATACACATCAACCGGGACAAATTTATCAATCCCATCCACCACGTTATAGCCCTCCTTGAAAGGACCACCGCCGGAGGCACAGGCCCCCATGCTCAAGACGTAGCGGGGTTCCGGCATCTGGTTGTACAGGCGAACAATCGTGGGGACCATCTTCTTGGTGACAGTACCAGAAACAATCATCAGGTCAGACTGGCGGGGGGTGGCCCGGAACACTTCCATACCGAAGCGGGCCAGATCGTACCGGCTCGAAGCGGTACAAATCATCTCAATGGCGCAGCAGGCCAAACCAAAAACCATCGGCCAAACCGAATTGCGGCGTGCCCAGTTGTAAACCGGGTCTAGCAGTTGGGCCACGTTGGTCAATACCACATTGCCCTGGGCCTCTTCCGGTATGGCGATGTCGGGCGTTGTACTGGTCATAGGGTTACGCTCTCCTCATACCAACTATTCAAAATATCAAGCAAAATACGTTCCGTGACGATAGCGGGATCATCTTTGAAGCCTGGCAGGGCTACAATTAGCTCTCGTAATTGATGCAGACCAACCTCTTCCGGGTGATGGTCGGGGTAATGGGCCATTAACGCCAGCACAATGGCGTAAGTGGCATCCCAATAAAGCTCTGGTTCGTAGCCAATGTGGTCAGACAAACGGTCAATTCTCGCCTTGTGTCACTTTTCCTCGTGCTGGTCACAAGTATAATACATACTCGGTTATGGGTCGAATATTTGATGATAAATTTCACAAACGGAACGTAATGCGTAATGCGTAGTGCGTGGCAAGCATTCATTACGCATTACGCACTACGCACTATATATCCGAAACATGCACCTCCTTTTGATTTCTCCTTACCACAGCGGCAGCCATCAGGCTTGGGCTGAGGGCTACCGGCGTTACAGCCAGCACCAGGTTGATCTGCTGACGCTGCCCGGCCGCTTTTGGAAGTGGCGTATGCACGGCGGCGCGGTAACGCTGGCCCGGCTGTATCGGGAACAATATGCCTCTGAACCGCCAGACGTTATTCTGGCTACCGATATGCTGGATTTGTCTACCTTCATGGCGCTGACCCGCGATTTAACCCACAACGTGGCCACCGGCCTGTATATGCACGAGAACCAGTTGACCTATCCACTGCCGGCCGAACCAGGGCGAGGTCCTATGCGCCGTCAAAGAGGGGAGCGGGATTACCATTATGTGTTTGTGAACTACGCCTCGATGCTAACGGCCGATTTCATCCTGTTCAACTCCCATTTTCATCAGCAGGCGTTGTTGGCCGCGTTGCCCAACTTCTTGAAGCATTTCCCTGACTTCAATGAGCTAGACAGTCTGACAGCACTGGCGGCCAAAAGCCGTGTCTTGCCGGTAGGGGTTGATTTTGAGCGGCTGCAACGGCCGTTGCCACCCCTCCCGAACCCCGACGCCCCACCCCTCATCATCTGGAACCAGCGCTGGGAGTATGACAAAAATCCGCGTGCCTTTTTCCGCGCCCTCTACCAGATGCAGGCAGAGGGGCTGCCTTTCCGCCTGGCGCTGTGCGGCGAACGTTTTAGCCGCCAGCCAGACTACTTTGACCAGGCCCTTGAGCGGCTGGCCCCGCACCTGGTCCACGTTGGCTTTGCCGAGAATGATACCTATCGGGAACTGTTGTGGGAAGCGGCCGTTACCATCTCCACCGCCCATCACGAATTCTTTGGCATTAGCATCCTGGAGGCGATTTACTGCCACACCTTTCCCATTCTACCCCATCGCTTGAGCTACCCGGAACTAATTCCGGAGCCATTCCATCTAAAATGTCTATACGAAAGCGAGAGTGGGTTGGTCCAACGCCTGCGGCAAGCCCTAACCCAGCCGCCAGAAACGGCCGTTGCTGCCCAACAACTAGCCGCCCATGTAGCACAATACGACTGGCGGCAAGTCGCGGCCCGGTATGATGCGGGGTGGCGGAGTAGCGGAGTGACGGAGTAGCGGGGTTGCACTTCGCCACATCGCCACATCGCCACTTTGCTCCCTCGCTACTTCGCGCTACAGTAGACAGCTATGAAACAAAACGGCCGTTTTCGCGGTACGCTTCGTTATCTATATGCCCATTGGCCCACTTACGCCATTTTATACGGTGGGCTAATTGCCAGCTTGCTGCTGGTCGGCCTGGCCGGCGGGCGCGGCTGGTATGGCCTTATTCCGCTGGCGCTGGCCGCTTTTTTAGTCATGGGCTACTTCATTGTCGCCTCCCTCTGGGCCGCCTATCAGATTTATGACCAGATAAAACCCCATCACCTTTTGTTTGACCTGGGCCAACTGCGCGAGACGGACCGCTTTGCCTACCTGGGGTTGGGGCTGCGGGTACGCGTGCTGGAGCTGGCCCGTCGCCTGACGACAGGACGTATTGTGGTCATCGACCTGTACAATCCTCAATGGACTACCGGCAGCAGTCTGGCCCGGCTGCGGCAGCGTGCGCCCTCGCCCGTAACCGACCCCCGCCTCATCTTTCAGGTTGGGCAGGTCACGCTGCTGCCTCTGCCAGATGAAAGCGTGCCCGTGATCATGCTGTGTGAAACGGTATCCGCCTTTTGGCAAGAGGGCGACCGGCTGGCTTTGTTACGCGAGGCGCGGCGGGTGTTGGCAAAAAACGGCCGTTTGCTCATCACCGAACGCACCCGCAGCCGTACCAATTGGCTCACTCTCGGTCCGGCGGCGGCTGATTTGGAAACGGCCGCATATTGGCGCGATCTACTTTATCTGGCCGGCTTGCGTGTGGAGCGGGAAAAAACGCTGGGGGATCTCGTCACCTGCTGGCGAGCCGATAAACCCACCCCTGCCCAAGCCAACCAACTGGCGTTGGAATTAGAATATGGGGTGTAAGGATTGGTAATTGGCAACTGACCATTGATCAGGTCATTTTAACGGCCATGTCGCTCAGGTGGCTGGCCGCTTCATCTACCCGGTCAGCCGCGTTGCTTAGATGACGATATACCTCGCGCAGCTTTAGGATATGCACCATACCGTCCATATCGTCTGGAGGCACAAACAGATCGGCCAGCGCCTGGCGATAAACCCGCTCCACGTGGGTTTCGATCTTTTTGGCCCGCTGGGCATAATGATCGGCCGTGGCCAAATCGGTGGGCAAATGGTAAACACCTTGGCGCAGTTCAACGGCACTTTCATGCACCATCGTCGCCAACTCCCACAGCGAATCAGTTGTTTTTAACTCAAATAACTCTAGCTCTTCGGTGGTGGTGTAGGCGTAATCCACCACATCATCCAGATTGCGCGAGAGGGCATGAATGTCCTCCCGGTCCAGTGGGGTGATAAAGGTGTTGTTCAACTCTTCCACCAGGCGGCGGCGCACATCGTCGGCTTTTTTTTCAAGCCGCCGCGCCTTTTTACGCCTTTTCTTGCCCGGCTTATCCAAATAGGCAAGCATCGTTTCTGTCGCCTCGACCATATAATCGGCCTGGCGCATCAGCAGCGAGTAGAAAATATCCTGATGCGGTTCGCTTTTAATGAACTTGTGAACAAATTGTGACAACATGGCTTGCTACTCCAGTACGGCCGTTTACAGTGCGGGTATGGGAAGCCTTATAGTATAAGGAAATTGAGCAAAAAGTAAAGCAGCGCCGCCGCCAGCATTGTAGCCGGTACAGTCAAACCCCAGGCTGCGCCAATGCTGTAAAAGACCTGCCAGCGCACTTTGCTCAGCCGCTCGGCCGCCCCCACGCCAATGATGCTAGAGCTGACAACCTGGGTAGTGCTGACAGGTCCGCCCCAAAGGGTTACGGCAATCATGATGATGGTTGATGTAGTTTGAGCGCTGAAGCCGTGGATCGGCCGTATTTTGTAAAAACGGCCACCTACAGTCTGAATAATGCGCCGCCCACCCCAAAGTGTACCCAACGCCAGCGACCCGGCACAGCCAGCCACTACCCATAGCGGTACTGCAAAATCGACCATGCGGCCCTCGGCCACCAGCCCTAGGGCAATGATGCTCATCGCCTTCTGGGCGTTGTTGGTGCCGTGACTCAGGCCGAGAGTAACGGCCGTTCCAATCTGACCCCAACGCAGATAGGTATTCATCTCCGGCGTAGATCCGCGCATCAAAAAAAGCAGCAGGCGCATCATCAGGTTACCGCCTAACAGCCCAATCAGCGGCGACAAACCCAGGGCGACTACCACCTTAATCAACCCGGCGCTTTGCAACACCGCCAGCCCATTGGCCGCCCAGACCGCCCCCACCAGTCCCCCCACCAACGCGTGAGAGCCGCTAGAAGGTAGCCCTAGCCGGGCCGTCACCCATTTCCAGATCATGGCCGACGCCACCGCCGCCGTCACCACTGGCATGGTGAAAAAGTGGGGCGCGGCCAGCTCTTTGCCAATCGTTTCCGCCACAGCCATGCCGAAAATAAACGGGCCAATGAAAACAGAAACGGCTGCTACCAGCAGCAGCGGACCCAACCGGAGCGCTCGTGAGTATACGGCCGTGGCTACCACGTTGGCACTGCCGTGAAAGCCGTCAAAAAAGCCGAATAAAAACGTCAGCCCGCACAAAACCAGAAATGAAAGGGAAACAGCCATGGAAATCACCCATTTTTTACCGCTAAGAGCCTCGCATTATACGCTCAGCGGCTATTAGTAGCCAGTGGAGCGGATAACGATAGGCCGTTATCGCTCCACTGGCCACCGATTACTGTTCACCATTTACGAACGTTTGCCCTACCGCGCCAATCACCTTACAATTCTTGCTATGCAACAGACGCTAACGTGGCACAACCGACAGCCCAATCCGCAAACCAGCCTCCGCCAACGGCTGGTGCAGCCCCGCCAGTGGCACAAAGGTTGGCTCATCATTGGTGGTTTGACTGGCCTGCTGCTGCTCTGGCTGACCTACCGCTGGCTGTTTAGCCCTGCCTGGCTGGATTGGCTCCACCCGCTGTTGCGCGAGGGTTTGATCTTATTGGAAATGAGTGGCACCGTTACGCTGGCCGTTTTATGGTTGTTCCTGTGGAGCCAGCATTTGTGGCAGAATAAACGGGATGCGGGGCAAACGGCCGTTTTCACCCCCTTCCCCGATCACCATCCCCACAGCCGGGCCGACCTGTACGAAATGAACCCGGTTATCTTCGAGAAATTTGTGGCCCATCTCTTTCGACAGCGGGGCTACCAGGTCAAACGGCGCGGCGGACGTGGCGATCACGGCGTCGATCTGGAAATCCGGCAGGCCAATGGTAAGAAGGCGGTCGTGCAATGCAAGCGATACAGCAGCACCGTTGGTCCTGACGTGGTGCGCGAACTGTTTGGCGTTCTGATCCACGAACGGGCCGCCCATGCCTTTCTCGTCACCAGCGCCGACATTTCCGCCTCCGCCCGCCAATGGGCCAGCGATAAACCGATGACGTTGATTGATGGGGAAGCGCTGCTGAGGTTAGCGGGGAGCGAGAGCTAGAGGATTGAGCTAGAGGATAGAGTGCAGAGTGTAGAGATAGAGGGTGGAGGAAATGATGCCGGGAAATCGCCACTTTGCTACTTCGCCACCCCGCTACTTTGCCACCTCGCCACCCCGCTACTGCGCCACCTCGCCACCCTGCCCCATGAGTGACCAAACCCACCACACTTACCAGCAGATTGCGTCTGATTTTGCGGCGGCGACGCAGGATCGGGGGCCGATTCTGGCTGATATGGCCACGTTTGCTGCGGGGCTGCCGGCCGAATCGCTGGTGGTTGATGTGGGCTGTGGTCCGGGCTTTGATGCTGAGATTTTGCGCGAGCAGTATGGGCTGAGAGCGGTTGGCCTGGACTACGCCCGGCCAATGATGCTCATGGGACGCGAGCAGTATGGTGTGGCGGTTCCCTTCGTGCAGGCCAGCATGGACCAGATGCCGTTTGCCCCTGGCAGCCTGAACGGCATTTGGGCCTGTGCCTCGCTGCTGCATCTGCCTCGCGCCGACCTGCCGGTCGTCTTGAGCCAATTTGCTCGACTGCTAAAGCCAAACGGCCGTTTCTACCTCTCCGTCAAACAAGGGGACAGCGAAGGCTACAATCAACACGCCTACGGCCAAAACGCCCCGCGGTACTTCACCTACTGGCAGCCCGAAACCCTCGACTCGCTCTTGAACGCCGCCGGTTTCTGCTCTTTGCTGCAGAAAAGCAGCCCGGCCCCTAAAGGTCCCTGGCTGGTCCGGCTGCTCCAACTCTGCTAAACTTCAGAGCATAATTCGTGAAGGAAAACGCTTAAGCATCACGTTTTACGCTTCACGTTTCACTATCAAGAACTTATGACCACAACCATTCTACTCATTCGCCACGGACAAACAGACTGGAATCGAGACGGCCGTTGGCAAGGCCACAACGACATCCCACTCAACCAGACCGGCCTTGAGCAAGCCCAGGCACTGGCCCGGCGGCTCGCCGGCTGGCCCGTCACCCACCTGTACAGCAGCGACTTGCAGCGAGCTTCGCAAACGGCCGTTATTTTGGGCAACGCGCTCCGTCTGGAGCCAGTACTCGACCCCATCTGGCGCGAGCGGGACGTGGGCGCATTCGGCGGCCTGACGTCGCCGGAAGTGGCCGCAACTTTCCCTGACATCTGGGCCAAACGGCTGACCGGCATCCTGGACCCGCCTGAAGGAGAAACATACGAGGCAATGCACCACCGGGCCGGCCAAGCCTTGAACCAACTGCTGGGCCACCACAACGGTGATATGGTAGCCGTCGTCAGTCACGGTGGTCTGCTCCACGCCGTCGCCGCCCACGTGTTGGGCACTAACGCCGATCAATACAGCCGCCTCAGCTTCCGCGGCAACACCGGCCTGAGCATCATCGAGGTCCACGACGGCCACGCCACGCTGGTCCGGCTGAATGATACAAGCCATTTAGAGTAGCGAGGTAGCGAAGTGGCGAAGTGCGACCTCGCCACCCCGCCACATCGCCACTCCGCAATAAGGAACATCGATGAATACAACTGACATCAAGATAGACGCCCATATTGAGGCAAACCTCGACTACTGGATTCAGCAATTAGCTCGCCTCTGTGCCCAACCCAGCGTGTCGGCCCAAAATCTGGGCATTGTTGAATGTGCCGAACTGGTAGCCAATATGCTGCGTGAGCAAGGCTTCGCGGCAGAAGTAATGCCCTCGGCCGGGAATCCGGTGGTCTATGGCGAGGGAGACGGCCGTTCCGACAAAACCCTCCTCTTCTACCTCCACTATGACGTACAGCCGGCCGAACCGCTCGAACTGTGGGATTCGCCCCCCTTTGTGCTGGACCGGCGCGGCGACAAGCTGTACGCTCGCGGCGTCACCGACGACAAAGGCCACATCATCTGCCGCCTGGCCGCCCTGGCCGCCGTACGCGACGCGCTCGGCTACCTGCCCTGCAACGTCAAGTTCATCATCGAAGGGGAAGAGGAAGTGGGTAGCCCCAACATGCCCGCTTTTGTCGAGGAGCATCAGGAACTGCTGGCTGCCGACGCCTGCATCTGGGAATTTGGCAGCGTGGACTACAGCGGCACGCCACAGCAGTCGCTCGGTATGCGCGGCATTTGTTATGTGGAACTGTCGGTCAAAACGGCCGACATCGACGCCCACTCCGGTCTGGGCGGTTCGCTGTTTCCCAACGCCGCCTGGCGGCTGACCTGGGCGCTCAGCACGCTCAAGAACCAGGATGAACACATTCTCATTCCTGGCTTTTATGACAACGTGGTTGGCTCTAGCCAGCGGGATTTACAGCTAATTGCCCAACTGCCGGATGAAGCGTCGAAGTTGAAAGCGCAGTATGGCCTGGACCGCTTTTTGCTAGATATGGAAGGGGGTGTGGCATTTCGGAAAACGGCCGTTTTCGCCCCCACCTGCACCATTTGCGGCCTGGAATCGGGCTATCAGGGACCAGGGAGCAAAACGGTCCTGCCGGCCACCGCCCGCGCCAAAGTAGACTTCCGCCTGGTTCCCGACCAGGACCCGGCCGACATCGTGCAAAAGCTGCGTACTCACCTGGACGCCCAGGGCTTTTCCGACGTAACCGTCACCTACCTGGGCGGCGGGCGACCGGCTAAAGTAGACCCGGATCACCCCTTTGTGCATCTGGTCAACCAGGCTGCTCGCGACGTTTATGGTGTTGATCCAGTAATTGAGCCGCTCATCGGTGGCAGCGGCCCTAACTACCCTTTCATCCACACCCTGGGACTGCCCCTGGTTTCGGCCGGCATCGGCTACCCCGGCGGCCAGGCCCACGCTCCCAACGAGAACATTCGCATCGAAGACTTTATCAAAGGCACGCGCCACACAGCACGCATTATTGAGCGATTTGGTAGAACAACCGACTAGGCGCATTGGCGTTGCCCGCACCACCACACCAACTGAGGCACACCAACTCTCTCAGATTGCTCGGGTAACCAGAATGGCTTATACTTCCGCAATGATCGCCCACCTGCATACGAATGTCGAGGGAACAGGCTGTGTCAACAAAAAAGAAGCGTGCCCCGCGTAACAGAACGATTAACCTGACCGCAGTCGAAGAAGCTGCCTATAGAGCCAACCTGTTAACGCTTAACGGCCCGGTCAAACTTGATACTATTCTCAACCGAACCATTCATCAAGACCTGTTTGAACTTCTCGAATGGCTGCCGACTGCTTCTGTAGACCTTCTCTTTGCTGACCCACCTTACAACCTGACTAAAACCTTCAACAACCAATCGTTCAACGAAACTTCGTTGGCCGATTATGAAGAATGGCTGGATAGTTGGCTAAGCAAACTGGTGCGGATTCTAAAACCCACCGCCTCCATCTACGTGTGCGGCGATTGGCGCTCGTCAACCGCCATTCATCGCGTCATGCAACGCTATTTTGTCGTGCACAATCGTATCACCTGGGAACGAGAAAAAGGACGAGGGGCCAAAGGCAACTGGAAAAACTGCTCCGAAGATATCTGGTTTAGCACACTGTCAAATGACTATACATTTAACGTCGCCGACGTGATGCTCAAACGAAAAGTTCTGGCCCCTTACACCAAGAATGGCGACCCTAAGGATTGGGATGAAACGAAAAAGGGACGCTTCCGCTTAACGCATCCTTCCAACATTTGGACTGACTTAACCGTGCCCTTCTGGTCGATGCCGGAGAATACGGATCATCCCACCCAGAAACCGGAAAAACTACTGGCCAAGGTGATTTTGGCCAGTTCCAATCCGGGCGATCTAGTTTTCGACCCGTTTGCCGGTTCGGGCACAACGGCCGTTGTCGCTAAAAAACTAGGGCGCAACTTTATTGGCGTCGAAATTGACGAGTTATATTGCTGCCTGACCGAAAAAAGGCTGGACATGGCGGACGCGGACCCTTCGATTCAAGGCTATGCCGATAATGTGTTCTGGGAAAGAAACACCCTGTCAGAGCAAAAAAAGCGGAAAGCATCTGCTGCCGAAACAACTAAGGTAAAACAGCCAACTTTATTCAGATAGAGAAAGCCCAATGACTGAAAGTCGCCTGTTTTTTAGCGAGGCATACCAAACCATTCAGCAGAGAACGCTTGACCTGCTCAACGCTCAACAGACATTCCTATCCCCTAGCACACTGCACAGTACACGGGCTGCGGGTGACGCTATCGAGAGCATTCTGGCCAGTTCATTTGACAGGATTTTGGGAGATTGGAGTACCGACTATTCGGCCAGCTTTGCTCGCCGGGCCATGGCCGATATAGCCTTCACCGATGTTGACGGCTTTTACTACGTGGTTGATGTCAAAACCCACCGGTCCGACACCAGATTTAACATGCCCAACCTTACGTCAGTAGAACGCCTGTCACGCTTCCACGAAGACGATAAGAATTACTTTGTCCTGCTGATGGCCAGTTACCAATTAGAGAAAGACAGAGCCGTTTTTACAGAGGTAAAATTTGTACCCATTGAATTTCTGAGTTGGGACTGTTTGACGATTGGCGCTTTGGGTTGGGGGCAAATACAGATAGCCAACTCAAACCGCATTGAGATCAAACCACACTATGGCCGCAAACAATGGATGCTAGAACTATGTGACGTCCTCATGGACTTTTACCCAAAAGAAATCGGCAAAATCACTGCCAGGATTGAGCATTTTGAAAAAGTACGGCAGTTCTGGCTGGCAAAACCAGATAGCACATGAAAAACTACACCCACCTATTGTTTGACGCCGACGGCACGCTGTTTGACTACGTCACGGCCGAAGCCGAAGCCATCGCCCAAAATTTCGCCGTACACGGCCTTGACTTTCAGCCGGTACATGGCGAACGGTACAAGGTCATTAACCACCACTTCTGGCAGCGCTTTGAACAGGGACAAACTACGGCCACCGAGTTACGCAGCGGCCGTTTTCAAGCACTATTTGACGAGTTTGGTATCAACTATGACGCCAGCTTTTTCGCCGACACCTACCTGGACCAGCTAGGGCAGCAGGCCCAACTGATTCCGGGCGCGGCCGAATTGATCAAGGAATTACACGGCCGTTACCACCTCACCCTCATTACCAACGGCCTGGCCGACGTGCAGTACCCGCGCCTGACCCTCAGCGGCCTGGCACAATACTTCGCCACCGTCATCGTTTCGGACGAGATCGGCGCAGCCAAACCAGACCCGGCCATTTTTGACCATACCTTTGACCAAATGGGACGGCCGTCGAAAGCAAACGTACTCATCATTGGTGACAGCCTGTCCTCCGACATGGCCGGTGGCCACAACTACGGCATCGACACCTGCTGGTACAATCCCAACGGCAAAACGGCCGATCTCAACCTGACCTACGAAATCAGCGACCTCTCCCAACTACGGAATATCATATCGTAGCGCGTATTGCGTATTGTGTAGCAGACCTTCTTATGCAATACGCAATACGCGCTACGCAACACGACCATGTTAGCTAAACGAATAATCCCATGCCTCGATGTAAAAAACGGCCGTGTGGTCAAAGGCGTCAATTTTGTTGAGCTGCGCGACGCCGGTGACCCGGTCGAACAAGCCAAAGTCTACGACGCAGCCGGGGCCGACGAACTGGTCTTCCTCGACATCACCGCCACCCACGAAGCCCGCCAGACGGTCATGGCCATGGCCCGCGCCGTGGCCGACCAGGTCTTTATCCCTTTCACCGTCGGCGGCGGCATCCGTACCGTAGACGATATGCGGGCTATCCTGCGCTCCGGGGCCGACAAAATCAGCATCAACTCCGCGGCCGTGGCCAACCCTGACCTGATCAGCCAGGGCGCGGTCGAATTTGGCAGCCAGGCCATTGTTGTCGCCATCGACGCCCGTCGTTTGCCCGACAGCGACCCAACAGCCTGGAAGGTCTACGTTAGCGGCGGCCGTAAACCGACCGGTCTGGATGCTGTGGCGTGGGCTATAGAAGCTGAGCAGCGCGGCGCGGGCGAAATCTTGCTGACCAGCATGGACGGCGATGGTACCCAGGCTGGTTACGACATCCCCCTGACCCGTGCTATTAGCGACGCCGTTAATATTCCCGTCATCGCCTCTGGCGGCGCGGGCGAATTGGCCCACTTCGCCCAGGCCCTGACCGACGGCGGGGCCGACGCGGCGCTGGCGGCCTCCCTTTTTCATTACCAACAGCTAACTATCGCCGAAGTCAAGCAATATCTGGTTCAACGAGGGATTCCCGTACGATTGTAGAACAATTTGGAAAAGGGCATCTTTCAAACGTTTTTCTCGGCGTCGCCTTCGACAAGCTCAGGACATCTCTACGCCTCTGCATTGAGAACTAATAGACCAACTCACCACGCAAGAAAGCGGCCGTTTTTTCTTGTTGTGGCGTGGTAAAAAACTGCTCTGTTTCCCCGACTTCGACCAGTTGCCCGCTGAGCAGCAGGGCGGTCCGGTGCGCCAGCCGCCGCGCCTGGAAAATGTTGTGGGTGATCAAAACGGCCGTTATCCCCTTTGCCTCATTTTCCTGCCGTACAATCTGCTCAATCAGCCCCACATTGTAGGGGTCCAGGTTGGCCGTTGGCTCATCCAGCAGCAGCACCTCCGGTTGGATGACCAGCGCCCGCGCCAGAGCCACTCGCTGCGCCTCGCCGGCCGACAGTTGGCCGGGACGATGCTTTTCCAGGCCGGTCAGCCCCAGCCGGGCCAATAGTTGGTCCAGTTCAGCCGCGCCCAAAGATTGGCCGCGCAGTCGCAGCCCGTAGCGAATGTTGGCCGCTACGCTGCGGTTGAGCAGGCCGGGCGTTTGAAAAACGGTCGTCACGCGGCGGCGAATATCGAGAGGAATACGGCCGTTTACGCCCGCGCCAGCAAACAGAATTTCCCCCGTCGCCGGCATTTCCAGAAAATTGAGCAGGCGTAGCAGCGAACTCTTGCCCGCCCCGCTCGGCCCCACCACCGCCAATATCTCCCCCTGTTTGATGGCCAGGTGGGGAATATTGAGGATGGTACGGCCGTTATACACCTGTGTGATGTTGGTCAACCTGTATAAACCCATGCGAATAGTTAACTTGTGAATTGCTGAATTGTTGAATGGCTAATGGGGTTGGTTAACAGGCCACTAACCATTCAGAAATTCAACCATTCAACCATTATTTATTGATCCGTTCCATATGGTACAGCGTAAAGTTCAGGACAAAAGCCATGCCCAGCAGAATCAGACCCAGGGCCAGGGCCAGGGCAAAATTGCCCCGGCGCGTTTCCAGGACAATGGCGGTGGTCATGACCCGCGTCTGCGTTTCGATATTGCCCCCGACGAGCATGACGGCCCCCACCTCGGCAATGATACGGCCGAATGCCGCCAGAATCGCCGCCAACACCCCCAGCCGCGCTTCCAGCAGGATGGTCCAGGCCAGTTGGCGGCGGGTGGCGCCCAATGCTTTGACTTGCAGGCGCAGTTGGGGATTGACGGATTGCACGGCCGTTATCGTCAGTCCTACCACCAGCGGCAGGGCGATAATCGTCTGGGCCATCACCATCGCCGTAGGCGTAAACAGCCAGCGCAAATCCCCCATTGGCCCCTGATTGGAGAGCAGCATGTAGACAAACAAACCGGCCACCACCGGCGGCAGCCCCATCCCGGTATAAATCAGCGGCAGCAGACAGCCCTTAGCCGGAATCCGCTCCCGCAGCCCCAACAAAACGCCCACTGGAATACCCAGCAGCGAGGCCAGCAGCAGCGCCGTGCCCGTTACTTGCAGCGTCAGCCAGACAATCTCGCGCAGTGCCGGATCAAATTCCAGCAGCAGCCGCAATGCGTTCTCAAAAGCTTGTAGTAGTAGGTCCATAAGGGGAAATTATAGGGGCAAGGTGGCGAAGTGGCGAGGTTGCAAAGTTGCGAAGTGGCGGTGTGGCAGAGTTACCCCGCCACTTCGCCACTCCGCCACCCCGCTAATCCGCATCAGGGTAAAAGAGCGGCTGGCCGAAGTGGTCGCTGCCGAATTGGGCGATCATCTCTTGCACGGCCGGCGAGGTAAGCCATTGGGCAAACTGCTCGGCCAGGTCGGTGTTAATGCCCCCTTTGTCGGGATTGACGGGAATGACGCCGTAGGGATTCAGCAGGGCCGGATCCGCATTATCGGCCAGGTTTTCCCCGCCGACAAGGATGACCAGGTTGGGCAGATTTTGCTGCTGGGCCAGGAAGGTGCCTCGGTCGGTCAGCGTATAGGTTCCCAACTCGTTGGCAATCGTGAGCGTATCACCCATGCCCTGGCCCAGTGCATAATACCAGGGATCGGCCGCTTGTGGTGTCAGATTGGCATTGGCCCAGAGGGAAAGTTCCATAATGTGCGTGCCGCTGTCATCGCCGCGTGAGGCAAAAGGGGCTTGGGCGGCGGCAATGGCCGCCAGCGCGTCGGCCGCCAGCGCCGTCCCGCGCACGCCGGCCGGATCGTCAGCCGGTCCGACAATGATGAAGTCGTTGACCATCACGCTGCGCCGGTAACGGCCGTGTCCGGCGGCAACAAAGGCATCTTCACGAGCGCGGGCATGGACCAGAATAACGTCGGCGTCGCCCGCTTCGCCGATGGCGATGGCCTGGCCGGTGCCGACGGCGATCACGTCCACGCGGGCGTTATGCTGCTGCTCAAAATCGGGCAGAATCTGGTTGAGCAGGCCGGAATCTTGGGTGCTGGTGGTGGTGGCCAGGCGCAGTACGGCCTTATCTCCCCTTCCCCCACCACCACCAACCCCGCCGCACGCCAGCAGCAGCAGGCTCAAGAGAATAAACGGCAGTCTAAATAAGATAGATCGGTTGCTCAATACAAGTTGCCTCTCTGGACCTGCGAGGTTTCTGTTAAAAAACCTCGTAGGTCTTCTCTAGTTAAACAAAAACGCCAGTGTCAGATTTGTAGTGTAATCCGATTATACTTAGCTCACCTGAGACCTGCGAGTTTGGCAATCAAAGATTGCTCATCAAAACCTCGCAGGTCTACCCGTCACGCAGACTACAAAAGTCTGCCAGACTTTTGTAGTCTAATCGCCCAACTCCCTTTAGCCGATGGGTTTGTTTGACGCTATAATAGGCCCATCCCAGCAATAACGTTAGGTAGGGGCGGGACAGGCGGGCCATGATCCTGGCTATCATCAACGAGGTCCGCCCCGCCTGTCTCGCCCTTTTTGCGCCGCGATTTGGGCGAGACGGCGCGGAATTGACGTATTAGTTATAGCCAGATAGGCTTCCGCGCCGTCCCGCCCCTACCATAATTGGGATTGCCGGGGTGACGTACCGCTGACAATGGAGGTGGCATGATGGCTTCACCATTCCCTGGCATGGATCCATATATTGAAGACCCGGAGATATGGAGTGATTTTCATAATAATCTAGCAACTGAAATTCAGGCACAGTTAAATCCGATCATTCAGCCCAATTACGTTGCCCGCCTTACGCCGCGTGTGACCTATGACATTGTGGAAGTGGCCCAAACGCGGGGCATCCGGCCTGATGTGGCTGTGTGGCAATCGAAGCTATTGAAGGAAAGTGCCGTGGACGCTGTGGCCATCCCGCCCGCCCCGGCGGAGAGCATGGTGACGTTAGAACTACCGCTGCGCCTGCTCACCGTCGAGATTCATTATACCGAGACGCTGGAACTGGTCACGGCTATCGAAATCCTGTCGCCCGTTAACAAACGGCCGGGTCACGATGCCTACCGGAATTATCGCCGCAAACGGCAAGAACTGCTGCGTTCGTCGGCTCACTTGATCGAGATTGATCTGCTGCGCGGCGGCACACGCCCACCACTGGAAAAGCCGGTGCCGGCCGCACCCTATTACGTCACCCTGAGCCGGGCCGACCGGCGACCGCACGTAGCCGTCTGGCCTATCCAGTTGTGGGACAAGCTGCCCCTGCTGCCTGTGCCCCTTTTGGAACCGGACCCGGATGTGCCGTTGGATTTAGGCAAAGCGGTAACGGCCGTTTACCACCGCGGCGGCTATGCCAGCCTGATCGATTACAGCCAGCCGCCACCCCCACCGCCGCTATCAGACGAGGAAGCGGGCGGGCTGGCTGAGGCGATGGACGTGGGACGTAAAGCGTATAACGTAAAGCGTGAAACGTGATGCGTGATAAAAAGCTCAGCTCCACCAGACTACACGACTACTAGACTACTAGACTACTACCAGACGACAAAACCATGAGCGTAACGGAAGAAATTAAGAGCAGACTAGACATCGTAGACTACATCGGCGAAAACTTGCAACTACGCCGGTCGGGGCGGAACTACGCCGCCTTTTGCCCCTTCCACTCCAACACCCGCACCCCCGCCTTTTACGTCTTCCCTGAAACCCAAACCTGGCGCTGCTTTGGCGCTTGCGCCGAGGGGGGCGACATCTTTTCCTTTGTCATGAAGCGGCAGGGCTGGGATTTCAAAGAGGCCCTCAAACATCTGGCGGAGCGGGCTGGGGTGGAACTGGAACCGCAGACGCCGGCCGTACAGCAGCGCCAGGCGGCCGAGGAGAAGCAGGTCCAGTTGCTCACGGCTGCCGCCGACTATTTCCACCAACTGCTGCTGCACGCGCCCCAGGCTGCCGGCGCACGTGATTATCTGAGCAAACGGGCGCTGAATGAAGAGGCGATTGCCACCTTCAAGCTGGGTTTTGCCCTCAACTCCTGGGACGCTGCCCGCAACCATTTCAGCGAGCAGGGCTACAGTGATGAAGAACTGCTGGCGGTGGGGCTGCTGACCGAGAACCCGGATAAAGGCACGCGCTATGACCGTTTTCGGGGGCGGCTGCTCTTTCCCATTCGGGATGGCAACGGCCGTATCGTCGGTTTCGGGGCGCGGACATTAGACCCCAACGGCATCCCCAAATACCTCAACTCCCCCCAGACCGACCTGTTCGACAAGAGCGCGATTCTGTACGGGCTGGATTTGGCCAAACGGGCCATCCGGCAGGAGCGGCAGGTGGTCATCGTTGAGGGCTACATGGACGTGATCAAGGCGTGGCAGCACGGCTTTCACAACGTGGTAGCCCAAATGGGCACGGCCCTGACTGAGGCCCAGATGCAGCAGCTCAAGCGGTACAGCAAGCGCTTTGTCATGGCCCTGGACGCCGACGCGGCCGGGGCCAAGGCCACCTTACGCAGCCTGGACGTGGCCCGCGAGACGCTGGACCAGGAAGTCGAGATTCGCTTTGATGCGCGGGGCCTGGTGCAGCACGAAGGGCGGCTCAAGGCCGACATTCGCATCGTCACCATGCCGCCGGGCCAGGACCCGGACTCGATTATCCGCGACGATCCGGCCCGCTGGCCGGCGCTGATCGAGCAAGCCAAGCCGGTGGTGGCCTATGTGATTGACACGGCCGTTGCCGACCTCGACTTCAACGACGCCAAAGCCAAAACCGCCCTGGCTCAACAGGTAATTCCCCTCATCAAAGAGATTGCCGAGCCAGTAGAGCGGGACCATTACTGGCAATATCTGGCGCGGGCTTTGCGTATTGAGGAGCGTACCCTGCGCCAGGTGCAGGTAGCAGTCAAAAAGCCGGGTCGTCCCTTGCCTCCGCCGCCGCTGTCAACGGCCGTTCCCGACCCCTACGAATCCTATCCACGCGACGGCAAACCGGCATCTAAGGCGACCAAACGACCCGCCCGCCATCTGCGTGAGGCCAACCTTTTAAGCCAATGTCTGCGCTATCCACAAACGCTGATGGCGGTTAATGAACGGTTGCTCGAACAGGCGCAACCGCCTGTTAATGAGCAGGATTTTCCCATAACCGAAGACCGAATGATATTACACGAACTGTACCAACGCCTGAGCGCCGGATCGGTTGCCCCAATCAGTGAATTGTGGGATAGTTTAGAAAGATCGCTCGTGGACCGCATTCAATCATTGCTGACCCTGCCCGATGTCGTGGAGGAGGAACAAGAGCGATTGCCCGATAAGCTGGTACTGTCCGTACTGGATTGGCGGCTTTCTAAAGCAAAACAGCAGGTAAATGAGATCAAGCAGTTGGTCCGTGAAGCAAAAGAAATGGCTAATCATGACTTTGTAGACCTGTCGCAGCAGCAGCTCCGCGATTTGCTACTGCTTATTCTCAACCTGAACAAGGCCAAAGGGGCCATGTCGGCCGTTCATCGTCGTCAGTCTGAAGAGAACGGCCGTTTATAACCCCCATATCTGTTTTTCATGCGTAGGATCAGCCTTTATGAACGTTGATGATTTGATGCCAGACGACCTTGAGCTAGATGACCCAATCGAAGAAGACGTTATGCTAGACGTGGAAGCGCTCGTCAAAAAAGCGCGCCGCGCTCGCACCATTGACGAAGCTGAAGTGCAGGCCATCTTAGCCTCTGCCAACGACGAAGAGGCAGAGATGCTCTACAGCCAACTGCAAAAGCTAAATGTGCAAATCATCTCTGAAACTGGCGAAGAGACAACAGACCTGACCCCGGCTGCCGGCCTGCTCGGTCTCGGTGACGATGAGGCAGATGGTGGCGAGGACATTATCTACCTGGAGGGTGCTGAAAACGACCCCGTTCACACCTATCTGCGCGAAATCGGACAGGTACCGCTCCTGACCGCCCGGCAAGAGGTCTGGCTATCGACCCAATTGGCAGCCGCTTCTGAGCTGGAGCGCATGAAGCAGATTGTGGCGTCCGATAAGGATGAGAATGCCAATGATGAGGACAGCCGTCGCCTGCGCGTGATGATGGTCAACTACCAAAACCTGCGCGAAAGCTGGGCGGCCGTGCTGGCGGCCAGTCAGAAGATCGATGTCGATCAGCCCGATCTTTACGCCATTTGGGAGGAAGTACAGCCACTGCGCCGTAGTTGGCATGAAGGCACAGACTCTTACATTCGCCAATACTTGAATAAAGGGAGCTGGGGCCAGGACGACACCTGGACCGATCTGGCAGAGCGTCTGTTTGACGTTTTTACCGCACTCTACCTGATGCCGACTGAGCTGTCGCAGCGCTTTGCCCAATATTTCAGGGAAAACGGCCGTTTACCCACTGTCGAAGACGCCCATGACTGGTTTATTGAAAGCAATGCTGCCTTCGAAGTCAACGAATTCATGATCTACAATCTGGCTGAGGAGGCCAAAATCAATCTCACGCGGGCCAATTTAAGGCTAGTGGTCAGCGTCGCCAAACGCTACATGGGGCGCGGCATTCAACTGCTCGACCTGGTACAAGAAGGCAACGTCGGTCTACTGCGAGCCGTCGAAAAATTTGACCACACCAAAGGCTACAAATTTAGCACCTACGCCACCTGGTGGATTCGGCAGGCAGTCAGCCGGGCCATTGCCGACCAGGCGCGTACCATTCGCATCCCCGTCCACATGGTCGAAACCATCAACAAGATCATCCGCGTGCAGCGCGACCTGGTGCAAAAGCTGGGCCACGAACCTAGTGATGAAGAACTGGCTCTCGAAATCGACTTTTTGACACCCCATGAAGCCCAACGGATCAAAGAAGCCTTGCGCCGCGAAGAGCCGCTTGACCCAGGTCTGGCCCGCAAATGGCGCCAGGCGGTCGGCAAGATTCGTGACATCATGCGCATCTCTATGGACCCGATGTCTCTGGAGTCCCCCGTGGGCAATAATGATGACGCCACCGAATTGGGCGACTTTATTGAAGACGAAAGTGTGGTTGAGCCGGCTGCGGCTGCTTCTACAGAACTGCTCCGCGAGCAGATTCGGGACGTGTTGGGTTTTCTCAGTGAACGAGAACGAGAGGTCCTGGAAATGCGGTTTGGGCTAAATGACGGCAAGGACCATACGCTGGAAGAGGTAGGCAAGACATTTGGCGTAACCCGCGAACGCATCCGGCAAATTGAAGCGAAAGCATTGCGTAAATTGCGCCATCCCAGCCGCAGCAAGTCGCTGCGTGATTACTTGACGTAGTAACCAAACGTGAGAAATTCCTCAAGTATAGCCCGCCACCTGTTCCTCATCCTTGCAACTGACCTTGCTTGTGATAAAATGCACATTAGCAGATGCAAACGGCCGTTTCCCCGCCACCCCTTTGCATCCATAAACTTGAATAGAGGCCACAAAACTGGCTTCATCAATAAAGCATAACAAGATGGATCAACAAATCGTAACCCTCTATCTACCAATTGCTGTCTTACTGGGCATTGGCATCTTTTTCGCACTATTATTGCCATTCTTGTCTCTTATTTTGGGGCCAGCGCGCAACGTAGATCCCCTATCCCGTCAGCTCACGCCCTACGAGTCAGGCATGGTAGCGATTGGTCCCGCCCAGCGACGGCTACCGGTAAAATTTTACCGTATTGCCGTCCTTTTTATTCTGTTCGACGTTGACATTATTCTATTAATTCCCTGGGCCATTGCCTTCCGTCAAATGGGGTATTATGGTCTGTGGGTCATGGGCATCTTCATGTTCATCTTCATCCTGGGTGATCTCTGGGTATGGAAGAAAGGAGTATTGGAATGGGAGTAGAACAAAAATTAGGTGACCTGGGTATTGTCACTTACCGTTTGGAAGACCTGGTAAACTGGGGCCGCTCTAACGCCATGTGGCCTCTGCTATTTGGCCTGGCCTGTTGCGCCATCGAGATGATGTCGTCACAAGCCGCCCACTATGATGCTTCCCGCTTTGGTATGGAGCTAAATCGGCCGTCGCCCCGCCAATCTGACCTGATGATAGTGGCCGGCCGCGTTTCCCGCAAAATGGCCCCGGTAGTGCGTCGTCTCTATGACCAGATGCCTAACCCCAAATGGGCCATCGCCATGGGCGACTGCGCCTCCTGCGGCGGTATTTTCAACAACTACGCCATCGTGCAAGGTGTAGACGAAATCATTCCCGTCGATGTTTACGTAGCCGGCTGCCCGCCGCGCCCCGAAGCCCTCATTGACGGCATCATGAGCCTCCACGAAAAAGTACGCGGCGAAACCTTAAAGGATTGGGCCTAATGAGTCAGGATAACCTGGTTGTTGAGAAGATTAAGGCACAATTTCCCGACACCATTGAAGAAGTGGTTGATTTTCGCGGCGAGCGCACCATCTTTGTGCCCAAAGAGCATATCAAAGTCATCTCTCAATTTCTGCGTGATGACGAAGACTTGCAGTACAATTTCTTGTCTGACATTGTAGCCGACGACTATCTGCCCGAATTTCCCCGCTTTGCCGTCAGCTACCACCTTTACTCCATCCCCCAAAACCACCGGCTGCGGCTGCGCACCTGGGTCGAAGACCCGGACGACGGCCCGGAGACAGTGGCGGCGGTGTGGCCTATTGCCACCTGGCTGGAAACAGAGGTCTGGGATTTGATGGGGGTGCGATTTAGCGGCAACAACGCCCTGCGCCGGCTTTTCTTACCTGAAGATTGGCAAGGCCATCCCCTGCGTAAAGATTACCCGCTCGGTTACGAAGAGGTGCAGTTCAGCTTTAATTGGGAAGAAATTGACAAGCGCAAACCCTACGCTAAAGATTAGATAGATATACACAGGGACACCACTGTGTATATCTAGGAGAAAACTATGGCTATTGCTTCTGGTAGCTCAGGCATTGCCACAGCCGGTGGCGACACAGTACAAGAATTAACCGTGGAAGAACTGCGGGCCAAAGTTGGTACCGGGATGGAAATTACCAATCCCGAAGAAAACATGCTCCTTAGCATGGGGCCTCAGCATCCCAGCACCCATGGCGTACTGCGCCTACTGGTAGAGCTAGATGGCGAAACGGTTGTCAACCTGGCCCCCGACATCGGCTTTTTGCATACCGGTGTCGAAAAAAGCATGGAGTCGAAAACCTTCACCAAGGCAATGGTCATGACCGACCGCCTCGACTACCTTTCCCCCATGTCCAACAACCTGGCCTACATTATGGCTATTGAGAAGTTATTGGGCGTTACTGACGAGATTACGCCGCGCTGCCAGACCATTCGCATCATCTTGACGGAATTGTCTCGGATTGGCAGCCACCTGGTCTGGTTGGGTACGCACGCCCTCGACCTGGCAGCCATGTCGGTCTTCCTCTACTGCTTCCGCGAGCGAGAATATATTCTGGACCTGTTTGAGATGGTGGCCGGGCAGCGCATGATGGTCAGCTACTTCCGTCCCGGCGGTCTGTGGCGCGACGTGCCCGAAGAATTTGTGCCGGCCGTGCGCCACTTCCTCGATTTCTTCCCCGCCCGCCTGGCTGACTATGAAGCCTTGCTCGACCAAAACCCCATCTGGCTTAAGCGGACCAAAGGGGTGGGTATTATTTCGGCCGAAGATGCGATTGCCTGGGGCTTAACCGGCGGCAGCCTGCGCGGTTCCGGCGTCAATTGGGACATTCGCAAAGCCAAGCCTTACCTGGGCTACGAGACGTATGACTTTGACGTACCATTGGGCGAAGATGGGGACGTGTACAGCCGCTACCGCTGCCGGATGCAAGAATTCCGCGAGAGTATGCGGATCCTTGAACAGGCGTTAGATCGCCTGAAACCTGGCCCGGTTAATATCAGCAATCGCAAAATTGTGGCCCCGCCCCGCTCTGAACTGGGGCAAAGCATGGAAGCGGTGATCCACCACTTCAAGCTGTGGACCGAAGGCTTTAGCGCGCCGGAAGGATATGTGTACCAGAGCATCGAGTCGCCGCGTGGCGAATTGGGCTGTTATTTGCGCGGCGACGGCGGCCCTAAACCGGCCCGCGTCCATTTCCGCGCCCCCTCATTTGTCAATCTGGCCTCTTTGCCGCAAATGGCTAAGGGGCTTTACGTGGCCGATCTGGTCTCTATCATCGGCTCGATTGATATTGTGTTGGGTGAGATTGATAGATAGAGCAAGGTGGCAAAGTGGCGAGATAATGCCACTTCGCTACCTCGCCACTTCGCCACTTTGATTAGGAGTTAACCTTTGTTAGCAGAAAAGTTTGCCGACGAAATAGATGGTATTTTGCAGCGGTATCCCGATAAAAGATCGGCCGTATTGCCGCTGATGCACCTGGCGCAGGAAGTGTATGGCTATATGAGTGAAGAGGCCATGCAGGATGTAGCCACCATTTTGGACCTGGACCCAACTCATGTCTTGTCGTTGGCCGGTTTTTATACGATGTATTACGAGGAGCCGGTGGGCAAGTATGTGCTGGAAGTATGCAACGACCTGGCCTGTGCCCTGCGTGGGGCTGATGAGTTTTTGGAAATGGCCAGCCGCAAGCTGGATATTCCGATCGAGGGCACAACCAACGATGGCCTATTCACGCTGAAAAACGTGATGTGCCTGGGAGCCTGTGACCGTGCCCCTATGCTGCAATGTAACTATCGCTTTGAAGAGCATCTGGACGAGGAAAAGTTTGTCGCGCTCATCACCCGCCTGCGTGAAGAAGCAAAGGGCGGGGAGAATGGAAACGGCCGTTCCGCCGTCGTCCGTAAAATTTCAGCTTACGCAAAAGCGTCGTAAAACGTAAAGCGTAAAACGTAAAACGAAGTTCTTCTTACGCATTACGTTTTACGCACTACGCACTACGAGGTATACCAATGCCACACATCCTACTCCGTCATCGTGACGTAGAAAATATCCACAAGCTAGACGTCTACCGTCAGCACGACGGCTACGCGGCTCTGGAAAAAGCTATCAAAGAGATGACCCCCGACGAGGTCATCACCGAGATGCGCTCCTCCAACCTGCGCGGTCGTGGCGGGGCCGGCTTCCCTACCGGCCTTAAGTGGGGCTTTATCCCCAAAGGTGAGGGTGAAAAGTACATCATCATCAACACCGACGAGTCAGAGACCGGCACCTTCAAAGACCGCGAACTCGTCGAAAAGAATCCCCATCAGGTCATTGAAGGCGCGATTATTGCTGCCTATGCCGTAGGGGCTAAGACCATCTACAACTATTTTCGTGGCGAGTACATGGATGCCGCCTACGCTTTTGAAGAGGCCCTGATAGAATGCTACGCCAACAATTTGCTGGGCGAGAACATTCTAGGCAGCGATTTTAGCTGCGATTTTTACTGCCACTACGGAGCCGGGGCCTACATCTGCGGCGAGGAGACAGCCTTGATTGAGTCCCTCATGGGCAGACTGGGTCAGCCCTGGTCCAAACCACCGTTCCCGGCCGTGGAAGGACTGTACCGTAAACCAACGGTGGTCAACAACACCGAGACGTTAGCCAATGTGCCGCCCATCATTTTGAATGGGGCGGACTGGTATCTGGGTATTGGCACTGAAAAAAGCCCAGGGCCAAAAATTGTCTGCATGAGCGGCCACGTCAACAAACCGGGCAACTACGAAGTGCCGCTGGGTACAACCTATCGGGAATTAGTTTATGATTACGCGGGCGGCATTTCCGGCGACAAAAAGTTTAAGGCGCTGCTGCCTAGCGGTGGTTCCGGCCCGGTCATTACCGAAGATGCGCTGGACGCCCCCATGACCTTTGAAGGTCTTAACGATTACCAGTCAGTGATGGGGTCGGCTTCGGTCATCGTCATGGACGAGACGACCGATATGGTATGGGCCGCACTGAAGATGATCCACTTCTTCAAGCATGAGTCGTGCGGCAAATGCACCCCCTGCCGTGAAGGGACGTTCTGGCTGGAGCAGGTGCTGCACCGCGTCTACGATGGACACGGCACCGAACAAGACCTCAAAACGCTGGAAAGCGTGGCCAAACAGATGGTCGGCCGTTGCCTGTGCGCGCTGGGTGAATTTGCCGTCAGCCCGGTCCTCTCTACGATTCGCCACTTCCCGGAGGAGTACAAAGCGAAAATTGAGCAGGCAATGGCTGAACGGGAAGAGAGAACGGCCGTTCCGGCATAGCGTAAAACGTAAAGCGCAAAACGTAATTTCTTCTTACGCAATACGCAATACGCA
>SLGK01000269.1 GCA_007123775.1 Anaerolineae bacterium
ACGCCGTGGCGCAGGCCGGCCGCCGCCCAGACAATCTCCCCTTCGCCCGCTTCAATTTGCTCCTCACCCAGCCAGAAACGGCCGTTGCCCACCAGCACCAGGTAAAATTTGTCCTGATCGTCGTGGATGTGGGGTGACTGTATCTGCCCCGGTTCCAGACAGTTCAATCCCAGCAGCAACTGATCACCGCGAAAGAGCGTCGTCTTGTAGAATTTTTCCGCCTGCGTGCCTATATGGTCCGACCAATGCTTTATCAAATCCATGTTGTTCTCCGTTAGCGGTAATTGGTTAACGGTTTACCGATTACCGGACAAAGCCATCACTACCCGCTCTCCCATTTCCTGGGTGCCGATGGATGGGCCACCTCGGGCAATATCGGCCGTACGGCAGCCGGATTGGAGGGTGTGGGCTACGGCCGTTTCTACCGCCGCCGCCTCTTCTACTAATCCCAAACTATTCCGCAGCAGCATCGCTGTACTCAAAATGGTGGCCAGCGGATTGGCAATTCCCTTGCCGGCAATGTCCGGGGCCGAGCCGTGAATCGGCTCATACAGCCCCACCGCGCCCGCGTCTCCCAGCGAAGCCGAGGGCAGCATCCCCAGCGAGCCGGTAATCATGGAAGCTTCATCGGACAGAATATCGCCAAATAGATTGCCCGTCACAATCACGTCAAAATCGGCCGGCCGGTTGATCAGGTGCATGGCCATGGCGTCTACCAGCACATCCTCATAGGCCACGTCCGGATACTCATGCTGCACCTCATGCGCCACTTCTCGCCACAGCCGGGAGGAGGCCAGGACGTTGGCCTTATCGACCGAAGTCAGCGTGCTGCGCCGCTGCCGGGCCAGCTCAAAGCCGATTTTCAACACGCGCCGCACCTCTTCTTCGTTGTAGCGCATGGTGTCAAAGCCTTCGCGACGGCCGTCCACGACCGACCGGCCCTGGGGCGTACCAAAATAGATGCCGCCCGTCAATTCCCGCACCACCATAATGTCCACGTTGGCCACCAGTTCCGGCCGCAACGGGCTGGCTTCGGCTAAAGCGGGGAAAACCTGGATCGGCCGTAAATTGGCATAAACCCCCAGCGATTTCCGCAGCTTGAGCAGCCCCTGTTCCGGCCGCACGCTGGCGGTGGGGTCACTCCATTTTGGTCCACCGACGGCCCCCAGCAGCACTGCATCGGCCGCCAGACAGGCCCCCAGCGTCTCTTCCGGCAGCGGGTCGCCCGTCTCATCAATGGCAATGCCACCGGCCAATTGTTCGTTATAGGTAAAGCTGTGGCCATATCGTTCGGCCACAGCGTCTAATACGTTGCGGGCCTCGGCGACCACTTCCGGCCCAATGCCGTCGCCGGGAAGGAGGGTGATGGTTGCGTTCATAATGTCTCCGGGACCGAGGACGGAAGACGAAGGACGGATGTACTGTTTCCGTCTTCGGTCCTTCGTCCTCCGTCAACTCATTGTTTCAGGTCAGCTTTTATACCATTTGTGCTGCGGCGCAACTGCTCCGGCGGAATAGGGAAAACGGTATGGGGCGTGCCGGCCGCGGCCCACACAATCTCGTATTGGAACAAATCTTCGTCAAGGTAAATGGTCATGGGGTTGGTGTGGCCAAAAGGAGGCACGCCGCCGATGGCAAAGCCGGTGGCTTCACGCACCTGGTCGGCGTTGGCCCGCTTTACCTTTTTACGCCCTACGTTTTGTAATGCGGCCAGCTTTTTCTCGTCCAGCCGGTTATCACCCGAAACCAGAGCCATCACCGGCTCCCCGTTGGCCATAAAACAGAGACTTTTTACGATTTGACCCACACTGCACCCGATAGCCTCGGCGGCCGCTTCGGCCGTGCGCGTGGTCTGATCGAACTCAACCACCTCAATGTTCAGGCCCATTGCCTGGGCTGCGTCTATTACCTTCTGCGTTGACGGGTGCATATGAATACTTTTGACGGAAGACGGCGGACGGACGACGGACAAGTTCTGTCCGTCCTCGGTCTTTCGTCTTCCGTCCTCAATCTAGATCATCCAAAATATCTTCATCATAGGTAAAGCGGTCACGGCGGCGGGCGGTGTAGCGGTCGTATTCGGGCGAGAGGTCTTCCTCAAAGCCGTCGTGTAGAACCATGTCCCAGACGGCATCGGCAAAGTCTTCACCGGGCGGCGGTTCATCACTCTCTTGCTCGGCCAGATCCATTTTGAGAATGTCGCGCTCGACCAGTTTGCGTTCTATGGCTGCCTTTAACTCAGCGGCCAGTTCGGTCAGGAGGTCACGGCCGTTGGCGGCGGCTCGCTCGGCGCGGCGCATCAATTTGGTGCGCTCGTGGCGTTCTAGTTTGACCAGCTCATCCTTGATTTCGGCCAGACGAAGGCGCACGCGCCCCACTTCGCGATAGAGGCTCTCGGCAAGCTGCTGGGGGGTAGCGTCGGGCGTCAAAGGGGCCAGGTCGGGTTCGTGAGCCAATTGTTCCAGGGCTGCCAGGTCGCCGGCGGCATAGGCGGCGTTGATCTTCATCATGATCTGGGTGCGGTAGGCGCGGTCCTCTTCACTGTCGGCCATATCGGGATGGAAGCGAAAGGCGAGTTGGCGGTATTGTTTTTTGAGATCGGCCGTTTCTTCAGCAGCCAGCGGTGTAGTAGGTGGCGACTGGGCGCTGCCCATGTAGCGATAATCCCCACTTTCACCGGCGTCAAAATCGGCCGTGGTCCAGTTGAGGGATTCCGGGTCGCCGTTTTGCCACTCGTAGGCGCGACGACGCAACTGCCGGCGCAGTTCGTTGATTTCGGCCGTCAGGCTGTTGAGGCGGGCCGTCAACTGCCCCAAGCGGCTGCGGACCTGAAAGTCAAAGGCGTTGAGGGCACTGATCTGCTCGGCAAGTTCAGCCTCGGCTTCGACCAGTTCCGGCCGTAGTTGGGCCAGGATGGCTTCTAAATCACGGATTTTTTCATGCCAGTTGGCATCAGTCTGATTTAACTCTCGTACAGTCATAAGTAGGGCACAATCATAACGGGTATTATAATCTTCTGCCAGATCATGACCGGCTTCGGCCACAATCAAAAGCAGTTACGCGGAGATACACAGAGTAGACGCATAGACGCAGAGTTTCACAGAGAAAAGCGAGGAGTTTACGCTTTTGATACCCATTTCGCGCTCGTCCGAAGTAATCGATAGCCCTTACGGAGTTGCTACGCAAAATTTGCGTGATGTAGGTTAATTTTTAACGCAAAGGCACGAAGGAAGCAAAGAGAAAAAGCAAGAAAAGCAAAGCTTTGTTTTTCTTTGCGCCTTTGCTCTCTTGCGGTGGCCATTTTAATCTTACTCTGCACCCAGAATGTAAAAGTAGTGGGATTGGCCGCCGGGCAGCAGCTCGATCTCCACGTCAGGGTAACGCGCTTCGATTTGCTGACCAAAAGCTTCGGCGTCAGCGACCGTAACATCCTGCCCATAGTAAATAGAGAGGATTTCCCGCTCTTCCATTTCCATGCCTTCCAGAATCGGCTCGAGGATGTCATCCATCTCGGGACCGGAAGCGCAGAGACGGCCGTCTACCAGCCCCAACAGCGCCCCTTCCGCCACCTTAATGCCGTCAATTTCCACCGTGCGCGTGGCCCGCGTAATTTCACCCGTGGCTACGTAAGCATAGCTCATTTCCATCGCTTTGGCCGTCTCGGCCAGCTCCCCATCCAGGTTCAGACCCAACATCGCGCTCAGGCCCTGGGGCGCAGTGCGCGTGGGCACAACGGCCACCTGTTTGGGACTCAAATCGCGGGCGGCCTCGGCCGCCAGCAGAACATTTTTGTTGTTGGGCAGAATGATTACCTTGTCACTGGGCACGTCCTGAATTGCCTGGAAGATCTCCTCGGTGCTGGGGTTATTGGTCTGGCCGCCGTTGACAATCTGAACCGCGCCCAGGCTGCGGAAAATGTTGGCCAATCCTTCACCGGCAGCCACGGCCACCACCCCAATCTGGCCCGGCTCGATGGTTGGCGTTTCCACACTCGGCAGCGCGGCCGGCGCGGCCTGGACGATCTCCTCCATCTGCTCCTGCATATTCTCTACTACCACATCAGTAATCTGCCCCAGGCTGATGCCATAGCTCAGTGGTTGGCCCGGATCTTTGACGTGGATGTGGACCTTGATCGTCGTTTCATCGCCCACCACCACCGTCGAATCGCCCATGGCGTCGATCCGCTGACGCACTTCGTCCACATTCAGGTTGTGGCCCATAAGGATGAACTGCACGTCATAGGGATTTTCAATGCTGCCACCTTCAGGCACGGCATGTGCCTGCGCCGGCGCGGTCTGGGTGCGGGCCTCGGCAACAGCGACCGCCTGGGCGTCCAAATCTTTCATCTGACCATGAACATAGCGCAGCATCCCTTCCAGGATGTAAACCAGCCCTTGCCCACCCGAATCAACCACACCGGCCTGTTTGAGGATGGGCAACTGTTCGGGTGTGCGTTCCAGAGCTTGCTCACTGCGTTCCAGCACCCGCTCCAGAACAAAGCGGAGGTCCCGGCTCTTATTGGCGGCGTCTTGAGCCTCGGCGGCGGCCTCTTTAATAATTGTCAAGATTGTGCCTTCAACGGGGCGCATGACACCACTGTAGGCAGTGTCGGCCGCTTCTTGCAGCGCGTCTGCCAACTCTATGCTGGTGAAGACCTCTTTGTCTTGCAGCTTGCGGGCCAGGCCGCGCCAAATCTGACTGAGGATAACGCCGGAGTTGCCGCGTGCGCCCATGAGTGCCCCATGAGCCAGCGCTTTGGCCACTGTACCCACGTGGATTTCCCCATTTTCAGCAATACGGCCGTAAGCCGAGCGCATTGTTAGCAGCATGTTAGTCCCCGTGTCCCCATCTGGCACGGGGAAAACGTTGAGTTCATTGACATGACGGTGGTTTTGGTCCAACCACAGCAGGCCCGCATGGGCCAACTTGCGAAACTGCTGCCCGTTGCACTGTAGCCATTTGGGCGGTGTGGGTTTAGTATCTGATATGGTGGTCAACTTCCTTTCTCTCCCTTTCTAAGAATGGGACGCTGATTAACGTAGATGACGCAGATTTTCTTTTTATCTTTATCTGCGTTAATCCTGGAAATCGGCGTCCTATCCCTTATTTAAGCCTCTTCCTTGCTGTGGCGCAGCCCTTGCACGTAGACGTTGACGGCCTGGACGGGCAGCCCCAGGGTATTTTCCAGGTGGAATTTCACGGTGTTTTGAATGCTCTCGGCCACGGTGCGGATACGAACGCCGTATTCAACAATGACGTAGACGTCAATGATGATCTCATTCTGGTCGAAGGAGACGTTGATACCCCGCTTGCTGTCCCGTGAGAGCAGGTTGGCAATGCCGTTGGCCAGGTTCTTGCTGGACATACCTACCACGCCGTAACATTGGTTCACGGCCTGGCTGGCGATAGTGGCAATGGTGGCAGTGGAAATATCAATGGTTCCTAGTGGTTCATCTTTCTGCGGCATGGTTTCTCCTAAAGCGAGGTGGCGAAGTGGCAAAGTTGTTCTACAACCTCGCCACTTTGCCACCTCGCCGCTTCGCTCCGTTTGCATAATAAGCAGGTCTTGTCTATAATTATCGACTGCTTATTTTAGAGGTAAAATGGAGCGACCGCCAATGGTCGCTTTTAATTTGTCAGGGTAAGGTGATATTATGGCTCTATGTGAAATGTGTGACAAGAAGCCAATGAGTGGCCAAAACGTCAGTTTTTCGCAGAAAAAGACTAAGCGTCAGTTTCGACCGAACATTCAACGTAAGACGGTTTACATGAATGGGCAGAAACGGCGCATGTATCTTTGCACACGTTGCATTAAAACGTTAGCGAAAACTTAATGGTTTGACAAAGACTTAATGGCGTCTTAATCATTGTTAATCCACTGCCTATTATAACCTGTTTTGGTTATTGTGGCGTACAGGGGCCAGCTTGCATAGGCTGGCCTTTTTCTTTTGGCGGCGGGCAGCAGCAGTGGCGCGGAGATACGCAGAGAAAACCGTTTGCCGATGACCGTTCACCGAATGCCGATAACGGGTTCTCCGCTGACGGTGGTGGTAAATACGTGACGGGCACCGGCGGCCAGGAGAGCCTGGCGTACCGTTTCCTCGTGCCATTCGGGGGCGATGGCGATCATGTTGCCGCCTCGACCGGCACCGCTTAGTTTAGCACCCCAGGCCCCGGCGGCAACGGCCGTTTCTACCAATCGCTCCAATTCTGTGGAAGAGACGGTCATGGTCCGCAGCAGAGCGTGGTTTTTCGTCATGAGCTGGCCAAGCCGCACCATGTCACCCGCTTGCAGCGCTTGCCGGGCGCGTTCGGTGATGGAACCACACTGGTCAAACAAATCTTCGAATACCTGGCGGTTGGCCTGCCACTGATGACGTACGTCACCCACTACCTGGCGTGTGGAACTGCTGACACCGGTGTCAGCCACAATCAGGCGCAGAGGGCGGGCCACGGCAAAGGGTTCGATCCGGTTGCGGGGCTGGCCGCGCTGGAAATAGACCGGCTGCTCGTAGGCTACGACGGTGTTGTCGATGCCGCTGGGCGTGCCGTGGTAGATTTTTTCCACTTCATAGGTCAGGTCAGAAACGGCCGTGTTCCCCACAAAATCAACCAATCCCAAATGCTGCGCCAGGGCGCGAATGATAGCGGCCGTGATGGCCGCGCCGCTGCCCAGGCCGCTGGCAATCGGAATCTGGCTGGAGACGGTGATGGTCAGCGCTGGTAATTGGTCAATGTCGGCCGCTCGCTGCAACTGGCGTACCGCTGCCGCCAGCGCGTTCTCTTCCTCCGCTTCGTGCAGGGCAAAGGCCTGGCCCAGGTCGGGCACAATCAGGCGCACGCTGCCGTCGCGGGAGCCGTCGCTGACGACCGCCCTGGCCCGTACCTGACTCAGGGGCGCGGCAATGGCGGGACGGCCGTAAACCACCGCATGTTCACCAAAAAGTATAATTTTGCCCGGCGCAGTTGCAATGGTCATAGCGTTATGACGGAAGACGGAAGACCGAGGACGGAGGTGACGTCTTTCGTCCTCCGTCTTCGGTCAAACATTGAGTATGTACAAAGCCAAAAAGACCACCAATCCCCACAACACGAGCGCAACCTGCAACGGCCGATCCTTCAACAAAATCTCCTCTGGCGCGCCCCCTTCCTGGCGCACGTGGATCAGGTAGAGGTAGCGGAACATGCCGTACAGCACAAAGGGGATGGTCAACATCATGGCGTGGTTTTCAGGCACACCCTCGGCCAGAAAGGTGTAGAGGCTGTAGGCGACGATGGCGCTGGTGGTGACAATGCCCAGCAGCTTGTCGATCAGGTCCAGGTTGTACTCGTCCAGAATGGCGCGGTGGTTGCCGGCGTTATCGCCTAACAGCTTCAGTTCGTGGCGTCGCTTGCCCAGGGCCATAAAGAGGGCCAGAAAGCCGCCAAAGAGGTAGAGCCAGGGTGAGAAGCGCTGCACGGCAATGACGGTCACGCCGGCCGCAATCCGCAAAATAAAGCCGGTGGCCACAATAGAGACATCGACCAGGACCATATGCTTCAGCCGGAAGGTATAGGCGATCTGGATCACCAGGTAGGCCAGCAGAATTAGAGCAAAGGGAATAGCCAGCCAGACGGCCACCAGCAGACTACCCACCGCAAAAATGATGGCTGCGGCCGTTGCTACTGCCGGACTAAGCTGCCCGGCGGGCAACGGCCGTTTCCGTTTCGTCGGGTGTTCCCGGTCGCTCTCAATGTCGGCCAGGTCGTTCATGATATAGACGGCGCTGGACATCAGGCAGAGCAGCAGAAAGGCGATCAGCGTGGGCCACACGCTGGCCCAATCCAGCAGCTTGCCGTCAAAAATCAGGGCGACAAAAACAAAGCCGTTTTTGGGCCACTGTTTGGGCCGCATTGTTTTGAATAAACCGCGTATGTTCATATGGTCTGTTAGTCTGGTAGTCTATTAGTCTGGTAGTCAAGTGGTCCGTCGTCGGTTGTCAATAACTGCAACGCCTCTAGCGCGCAGACCCGCACGTTGACCGGCATGTCGGTGGCGGTTAGGTCGGCGGCGGTGAACCAGCGTAATTGGGTTGTTTCCTCGGCATCCGGTGCAAGCTGAGCCGAGCCGTTGACGCTGGCATAGTATATCAGGTCTATGTGCTGGTGAAAGGGGTTAATCTGTTCCAGCAGGATGTGGGCCGGCCGCACCAACTGCTGTGTCGAGTCGCCGGTCAGGTCGAGCGGCGGGTCGGGGTTGTACAGCGTAACGTCCAGGCCGGTTTCCTCTTTGACCTCGCGCAAAGCGGCCGTTTCCGGCAGTTCGTCCCGGTCGATGTGGCCCCCCGGCGGCAGCCAGCACTTGATCTTTTTGTGCCAGTGGAGCAAAACGCGCTCGTTGTGGACCACGTAGGTGGTGGCGGTGAAGTGGCGGGTGGTTTCCATGATTCCGTATTGCGTAGTGCGTATTGCGTAGGATTATTGGCTACGCACTACGCATTACGCACTATATTGCCCGTCACGAATCGCCGCGCTGTTTCGGCTAAAACGGCCGTTCCCAGGGGCAGTACCTCTTCGTTGATGTCAAAGATGTCGGTGTGATGGTGGCGCACCAGGCCGTCGTCAATGGCCGCGCCCAGCATGAACATGGCCCCTTTGGCCTGTTGGGCCATGTAGGCGAAATCTTCGGCACCCATGCCAAATTCGGCGTCAACGGCCGTTTCTGCACCTAACAAATCGGCCGTGACGGTTCGCATCCAGCCATTGACCGTGGGGTCATTGTAAAGGGTCGGATAGCCTCGCGTTATCTGTAGTTCAAAGCGGCCGCCCAACGTCTGGCTCAGGCTCAGGGCACGTTCCAACTCGGCGGCGACCAGGCTGCGCGTCTCCTCATCGTGTGAGCGGATAGTCCCCTGAATATAGACCTCGTTGGGGATGACGTTGGATGCTGCCCCCGCGCTAATCTGACCCAGGCTGAGAACGGCCGGCCGCAGCGGGTCAATGCGGCGCGAAGGCACGGCATAAATGGCGTTGAGGATTGGTCCCAGCATAAAGAGCGGGTCGCTGCCGCTGTGGGGATAAGCCCCATGCCCACCGTCGCCGCGTACCCAGGCTTTGAAGGAGTCTACGGCCGCCAGGCTGTATTTATCCTGAAAGAAAATCTGTCCCGCCGGCAAATGAGAAGCGACGTGCAGGGCAATGACCGAATCCAGCCCCTCTAAAGCCGAGTCCTGAATCATGGCCGTGGCGCCGCTGATGCCGTTTTCGTCAAAGGTCTCTTCTGACGGCTGGAAGAGCAGGCGCACCCGCCCCTGCCAGTCGGCCGGACTCTGGCGATAGTTTTGTTGCAACAGGTGGGCCACGCCCAGCAGCATAGCGGTGTGGGCGTCGTGGCCGCAGGCGTGCATCACCCCTTCGTTCTGGGAGCGGTAGGGCGCGTCATTCTGTTGCAGAATGGGCAGCGCGTCCATGTCGGCCCGAATGCCGATGGTGGGACCGTCGTCGGGACCAATATGGGCCACCACCCCGGTACGGCCGATGCCGGTCCGGGCGTCAATACCCAATTCAACCAGGGTGTCGGCCACCAGTTGTGCCGTGCGAAACTCCTGAAAGCTCAGTTCCGGGTGCTGGTGGATGTCGCGCCGCAGGCGGACAAGTTCATCTTTAATGTTGTAGGCTTTGTCGAGCATGTGAACTCCTTGAGTGTAGAGTGTAGAGATAGAGTGTAGAGATAGAGGCACTCTACACTCCGTACTCTACACTCTACACTCTAACGATGGTCTCGTCGTTGCTTTCGACGATTTCGGCCTGTAGCTGGCCGTGTGATAGCTCTTGCAGCTTCTCCTGAAAGATGGGGAAGCGGGTTTGAGTGAATTGTACGGCAAGGGTTACGTCGGCGGCAAAGGTTTCGTCAAGAATACGGCCGTTTTCCGCCTCCACCAACAATTTTACCTGCTCAAACAGATGGTACGGCACGGCCAGCAGCAACGTATGGGTAGGCACCTTTTGGGCCAGGGGCAGCACCGCCAGCACCGCCTTGACCGCGTCGCCGTAGGCTTTGACCAGGCCGCCCGTGCCCAGTTTGGTGCCGCCAAAGTAGCGGGTGACAACGACCGCCACATCCCCCAAACCACTGCCTTGCAAGACCATCAGCGCCGGGCGGCCGGCCGTGCCCGATGGCTCGCCGTCGTCGCTGCAATGGGCGGTGACGTTGTTGCCATGCCCCACGATAAAGGCGGGCACGTTGTGGCTGGCATCGCTGAACTCGCCTTTGATACGGCCGATAAAATCCCGCGCCTCATCCACGCTAAACACAGGTGCGGCCGTGGCAATAAAGCGGGAGTTGCTAATCTTTAGCTCGGTACGGGCTTCCTGGGCGGGGATTAGACGTTGTTGGGTCATGAGTAGACGTATTTCGTATTGCGTGTTGCGTCATTCTTTGCGGCTACGCAATACGGAACACGCAATACGCAATACGCTCTATACGATAGTCTGGCCACCGTCGATGATCAGGGTGGTGCCGGTGAGGTAACGGCCGTTTTCCCCACATAAATACAGCACCGCCTGAGCCACAGCGTCCGGTTGGCCGATGCTTTGCAGGGGGTTGGCGGAAACGGCCGTTTGCAGCGCCTCATCTTTCAATGCCTGGGTAGTCATGGGCGTGTCGATCAGCCCGGCCAGAATCGTGTTGACCCGAATGCCGTACTGGGCAAACTCGCGGGCACATTCGCGGGCAAAGCCAACCACGCCCGCGCTGGCCGCGCCATAGGCAGAGCGGTTGGGCCAGGCGGTAACGGCCCCGGCGGTAGCGGCGATGTTGACAATCACGCCACCCCGTTCCTGGTTCTCGTCGGCCATGACGCGGCCGCACAACTGGCTCATAAAAAAGACCGATTTCAGGTTCACTTCCAGGCAGCGATTCCACTCCCACTCATCCATTTTCAGGATGGATGTGCGCGGCTGGATACCGGCATTGTTGACCAGAATGTCCAGCCGGCCCCACTGGTCACGGGTGGACTCAATGACGTTGACGCACTGGAATTTGTTGCTGACGTCGCCGACCACGGCGATGGCCTGGCCGCCGGATTCAGTGATGGATACGGCCGTTCGCTCCGCCCGGTCCGGGTTTAGATCATTAACGGTGACACAGGCCCCCGCCGCCGCCAGCGTATGGGCAATGGCGGCCCCAATCCCCTGGCCGGCCCCGGTCACAATAGCTACCTTGGTTGATAATGAAGTCATAGAAAACCTCTGCGTAGTGCGTGTTGCGTATTGCGTAGAACACCTTTGTTACGCAACACGCACTACGCACTACGTGCCTTTCTGCCCCACATGAATCGCCACTGTGCCAAACATAAACAGCTTATAGTGGACGTTGATAAAGCCCAGCCGACGCATCAGGTCGGCCAGATTTTCCGGCTGCTGGAACAGTTGGGTGCTGTCGGGCAGGTAGCGGTAGGCGTCGCTCTCGCCCGAAATGAGCCGCCCCAGCGTGGGAATCACGTAGTTGAGATGAAATTTGATAAATGGTTTGAGCAGGTTGTCTTTGGGCGGGCTGGATTCTAAAACGACGACATGACCGCCCGGCCGCGTCACCCGCATCTGCTCCCGGAAAGCCCCGGCCACATCAATCACGTTCCGCATCAGGAAGCCGGAGGTCACGGCGTCGAAGGTATTGTCGGGGAAAGGTAGGGCCAGCGTATCGGAACCGACCCATTGGATAGCCTGCCGTTTGGGGATTTGCTGACCGGCCTGCATCATTTCGATGGTGAAATCGCCGCCGACGGCTTGCAGGCCGGGAACCTGCTGTAAGCCTTCCAGCGCGATGTCGCCGGTACCGGTGGCAATGTCGAGCAAACGGCCGTTTTCCGGCAATCTGGCCTGCTGAATCACATAACGACGCCAGCGAATATCCTGGCCTCCCGTCATCAGCCGGTTCATTAAGTCATAGCGGCCGGCAATGCGGGCGAACATATTTTGTACGTATCGGGCGCGTTCCCGCCCTTCTAAGTGTGCCATGTGTTCAATTATACACCTAACCCCTTCTCCACAAACCGACAGATTTATAACCGGTTTATAACCGAAAACATGACCAGCGTCATATATAATAGTTGGGTAGTCACAGAGTATAGTTCAGTCGTGAACAATGCCTGTATCAAAACCAGCAACAAGCTCATTAAACTAACGAAGGCTTTACATAAAACAAATAGGAGCGCAAACATGAAACTCATTCAACTATTCACCCTATTCTTATTCATGGGTCTGCTTTTTGCGGCTGGGCCAGTCCAGGCGCAAACGCAAGAAGCCACAGAGTCAAATCCCTTCTTGATTCTTGACCAGAGCATTCAAACCATTAACTCATTTACTATCACACCTAACACGGCTCAAATTGGTACGAGTGTGACCTTTAATGGTGAATATGATGTAGACGCAGACCAAACTGCTTTTTGCTTTTATTTTGCTGCGGCTGATTTATCCGGCTGGGATGCCAATTTCACTGCACTTGGGTCGATAGCTGGATTAGACTTTACCAAGCGTCCTGCTTCCGCGTGCCCACCTGTGGCTGGATTTGGATCCATAGATTTTTATACAACGGATACTTCGGCAGCAATCTTTGGTGACACATTTGAACAAAGTGTGGTTGTCCCTTCTATCGGTACCGGCACCAAAATTATTGCGGTACGCCAATATGAGGGCAGTGATTGTGAAACTGGTACCTATAATACCGGCGATTGTGCTTTTGTAAACTTCCGCTCAATAACAAATTTTGTTGTTCAGCCAGCAGCAACAACTGTACATGCCGATCCGGCTGGTGTTTGCGCCGGCAACTCGCCCTGCTTTACCAGTCTACAGACGGCTATTGGTGCTGTGGCCGTTGGTGGTACGGTTAATGTATACGGCACGTTTGCTGCCGGTGTGAGCATTGACAAAGATTTGACCTTGCAATCCCCGGTTATGGCCGCAATCGGTGACACCGTTACGGTAACGGATGGTGCTAATGTTACTATTCGGGGCCTTAACTTAAGTGGAGACCCAGGTATTAACGTTGCCGCTGGCAATGCTACAGCTTATGCCAATAACATTGTTAATGGGGTATCGGGCACAGGTGATTTTGGTTATAACTGGTGGGGCGTCTACGACAGCGATCCTGGCGCTACCGGCAATGGTTGGGCTACACGCCTGGGCGCGGCCGTTGAAGCGTATGGTATTGGCTCACTAGGACAGGCGTCAGTGACCGGCGGCACTGGCACGGCCGTTGTCATTTCGCACGGTCGTGGTCATGAAAACGCACCCTTTGGCCAGGCCACAGTCGAAGATGGCAATACCCAATGTTCCGACTATTACGATGTCTTTGTTCAGGCTGGTAGCGGTACCTGGCAGGTGTCTATTCCTATTGATTCGGGCACGGGCTGCGACTCGGTGTACCAGGCGCGGCTGATTGCCATGCTAAATATGGCTCCGCAGTGTACCGATGGTTCTCAAATCGGCGGCTGCTGGGACAGTGCGCTGGATTATGGCACGAGCATTACCCAGATTTCAGACAGCAACGGCCGTCGCCTGCGGGTAAATGGTTTGCCGACGTCAGCCTTGCAAGGCACGCCCTTTGTATCAGGCAATCAGGATGATCTAGGCCCAACGGCCGTTACGCTACAAGGTTTACAGATAGGGAATCTTGCTAGTGGCTGGATAATGATTGTCGTGGTTACACTTGGTTTGCTGTTAACCGGTGCGGCTGTTTGGGTGAACAACCGCCGGGTGGCTCAGTAGTCAGTAATCAGGTTTCAGCAGGGGCACAGTGCTTGGTTCACTGTGCCCCTTTTCTTTGGTAAAGAGCGGTTATTTACTCGCCAGCTTCTTCTTCCGGAGCGGGCAGCAGCACGTCCCGGGCTTTGCTGGTGCCCGTGGCGGGGCCGATAATGCCCTGCATCTCCATGGCGTCAATGAGGCGGGCGGCCCGCGTGTAGCCAATGCGAAAACGACGCTGCAACAGCGAAGTGGACGCCTTTTGCAGCTTTTGTACCAGGGCAATCGCTTCCGGCATCAGATCATCGTCATAATCAGCCATGTTGGCGGCCTCTTCCTCAGCTTCTTGCAGAGCTTCGATGAGTGGTTTTTGGGCCATGCCACTGCTCTCAGTGCCAGACGGAGGTAGGGGGGTAGTGGGTTGATTGGCTCCAGGCACGGACCTGGGCTTCATGTTGCTGGTTGGCGGTGCAGTCGGCTTGGGGCGGACTGGTAGGTCTGATGGAGCTGGTGGGGCTGGTGGCGAAACGGCCGTTGCCCGTGTTGGTGGTGGTTCTGGCTGGGCTACTGGCTGGCGTACCAGCGCCGGATTCTCCGTCATGGGGGCCAGCGGATCGCGGGGCGGATTCTGTTCATTAGCCGCAATCAGGTTGTAGCGACGGGCTGACTTCCAATATTGAATCAATCGGTCTAACTCCGCATCGCTCACAAAACAACCCTGCAGCCGGACGGGCGAGGCCGCGTCCGGGCTTTGGAAGAGCATATCCCCTTGCCCTAGCAGGCGCTCGGCACCGGTCGTGTCCAGAATAACGCGGCTGTCGGTGCTGGAAGCAACAGCAAACGCAATACGGGCCGGGAAGTTGGCCTTGATCAAGCCTGTGACCACATCGACAGACGGCCGTTGCGTGGCAATTATCATGTGAATCCCGGTCGCCCGCGCCATTTGCGCCAGCCTCGTAATGGCCCGCTCCGTATCCTCCGGGGCCAGCATCATCAGATCGGCCAATTCATCAATAATAATGACCACATAAGGCAACCGGTCCAGCTTTTTGTGTGACTTAACCTTCTTGTTAAAGTCGGTAATGTTACGGGCACCAATCTCAGCAAACATTTTGTAGCGGGCATCCATTTCGCGCAGCGCCCATTGCAGCGTGGCAATCACCCGGTCCATATCGACCACCACCGGCGCGGCCAGGTGCGGAATGCCGTTATAGCCGGTCAGCTCCACCCGTTTGGGGTCAATCATCACCATTTTCAGCTCATCGGGCGTGTTTTGCAGCAGTAGCCCGGCAATAATACCGTTGACGCAAACTGATTTACCGGAACCAGTCGTGCCGGCCACCAGCAAATGGGGCATACTGGCCAGATCGGCCGCCACCGGCTGCCCCGACACATTCTGGCCCAGACCAATACGCAGTGGTGACTTCAGCCGCTGAAACTGGCCTGACTCCATGACGTCGCGCAGGGAGACGGTGGCTTTCGCCTGATTGGGTACCTCAATACCTACGTAGCCTTTGCCGGGGACCGGAGCCTGGATTCGTACCGAATGGGAGGCCAGCGCCAGCGTCAGGTCATCGGCCAGGCTGGCAATTTTGCCTACCTTAACTTTGGTGCGCTTGCCGCCCCTGCTCTCAATAAAATTCGGCTCTACGCCAAACTGGGTCACGGTAGGACCGGGGTTGACTTCGACCACAGTGGCCGGGGCACCAAAACTTTCCAGCGTGTGTTCGATAATCTCTACTTGTTCTCGAATAGAGTCGTTGTTACTGTTCTGATCCGCTCCCGAGATAAGCATGTCGGCAATGTTGGGCAGTGCCCATTGATACCCGGCCTGATAATTCTGGCCACCAATGACGATTGGTTCGGCGACAATCGTCTGGGGTTGGGGTGCAGTGGCGGCAGCGGGTTGGGGTTTAGCGGTTGGCGGCTCCGGTGTAGGGGTCTCATTCGCCCGACCTGGCGTTAGCGGCAGTTGGGTTGCCTGTTCCGGTTTGGTGCTACGAGAGATAGTCTGGCGGGAACGGCCGTTGTTGACGACGATAGCCCGTTCGGCGGCAGGCTCGTCTGCCTCAGCAGGCTGCCGCCAACGAGAAAAGTTTGGCAAAGAGGGGATCGCTCTGCCCCGGAAAAGCCGCAATAATAGCTCCCCTAATTCGGTCCTGGTTAGCCCCGATACCAGGATAATGCCAATAATGGCCAGAACTGATAGGGTGAATATCGCTCCGGCGACGCCCACAAACTCTGTCAACAGAGCGGCTATGGTGTTGCCCAGATGGCCACCGCCTTCACCAGCTTCAACAACGGCCGTCCATGTATCCAAGTCGTTGTTGCGGGTTTCAGCCAACATACTGGCCAGGGCAGACGCCACAAAAAAGAGTAAACCGGCCCCAGTTAGACGGTAGACAGGCAGTTCAGGTTCTTGTTCCATCCCCATCAGAACCAGGTATAAGCCAACGGCCCCGGTGATGAAGGGGATGAGGATCGCCCCCCAGCCAAAGCTGCGCCACAGCCAGCCGGATAGAGTCGTGGTTAATTGACCCTGGTCGGGTGAGATGAGGCTGAGGGCGAGTATAGCCGTTATAAATACGACTGCGATACCCGCAATTAGAATCTTTTGCTGCTGGTTAAGGCTCAACTGCCACTTCTTGGTCGATCTGGTCGTTCGTTTGCGGCTGCGGCTAGTTTTTGTGCCGCCTCGTGTTGCCTTCGCTTTTCGTTTCGCCATAGTCTAATCCTGCATAGCTCAGATGTTCCTGTTGAATGAAGCTATTATAACATGGAATGGTAGGTCGTGCGTATTTCGTGTTGCGTATTCCGTATTTCGTAGCTTTCTCTGGTTACGCAATACGAAATAGCAATACGAAATACGCTTTGTCAACCTGCTGAAATTTCCAAAAACCAACCTATCCGATAGCTTTTGACAGGATTTCAACGGTAGATTTATAGATGGTTCGCCTGGCGAGCCGTATTTGTATGCAAAGTTGAAGGAATCTTTCAAGGGCTGGGAGTGTTGTAAAAGTAGCAGGTGGCGAGTGGCAGGTAAAACAATCCGCCGCCCGCAACACTTTAGCAGAAGGAGGCATGACGCTGTTGTCACAAGCAAAATCATCCCGGCTGCCGGGTTTTTATAAGCTGCCAATTGCCGAACGGCTGGCGATCATTCAGGAATGGGCCGATTTGACTGATGCGGAAACGGCCGTATTCGCCGACGGTCTGAGCAGTGAGCAGGCCAACCACATGGTTGAAAACGCGCTGGGTACGTTTGGTCTGCCGCTGGGTATCGCTGCCAACTTTCTGATCAACGGCCGCGATTATTTAATTCCCATGGCCGTCGAAGAGCCGAGCGTATTGGCTGCCGTCAGCCACGCCGCCAAGCTGATTCGGTCCGGCGGCGGCTTCCAAACGGAGGCCAGCGAGCCGGTGATGATCGGCCAGATTCAGGTACTCGACATCCCCGACATGGGCGCGGCCCAACTGGCGCTGGTGGCCAACAAGGAGCGGCTGATGGCTGAGGCCAACGGCTGCAGCCAGAATATCGTCAAGCGGGGCGGCGGGGCCAGGGATATTGAAATACGGCCGTTTCCCGACACACCCGTTGGTCCCATGCTGGTGGTCCACTTGCTCTACGACTGCCGCGACGCGATGGGGGCTAATGCCATCAATACGGCCGTAGAGAATCTGGCCCCTTTAGTAGCGGAATTGACAAACGGCCGTACCCATCTACGCATCCTCTCCAACCTGAGCGACCGGCGCACGGCCACCGCCCGCTGCAC
>SLGK01000070.1 GCA_007123775.1 Anaerolineae bacterium
ACAGCCGCCAACGGTCTAACCAGCCGGGTGTCGGCCGTACTTCCAACGGCTCGGCCACAGGCATCTCCACCGGTTCGGTCACCTTTTGTTTAGAAAAGACGGTGCCCATAATGTTAATGTAAAAGAGTAAGCCACTAACACCCAGAATCAAAGCCCCGATGACCCCTTCAATCAGGAGGGGATTCCATTCGGGTGCGGCATAAGGGGCTACCCCCAACATCGTCCGGCGCGGCGCGGAAAAGGCAAGACCCAAGATATGCAGCCCGTTGGACATCAAAATCATGCCCACAAACCAGGTCCAGGCTTGCCAAATGCCCATCTTACGACTCCATAAGGGTTTGTTAGCCAACTTGGGTACCAACCAGTAGGCAATACCAAAGAAGGTCAGCGTAACGGCCGATCCGACCGTTAGATGGAAGTGACCCGGCACCCAGCTTGTATTATGAACGGCCAGGTTTACATTGTAGGAGGCGTTGGTCAGACCGCTGATACCGCCAAAGGCAAACAAGATCATTGCCAGATTTTGGGCTGCATAAGAGGGATCACCCCAGGGCAGCTTACGCACCCAGCCCAACAGCCCCGTACCGCCCCGATTCCGTCCACCGATTTCCAGTGAAGCAATCACATTGAAGGCGGTCATCATACTGGGGATAAAGAGAGAGTAAGTCAACAGCGCGTGCAGCACCTTAGCCCCGATTGGCACACCGGGATCCAGATATTGGTGGTGCAGCCCTACTGGGATAGAAAGCGCCAGGAACAGCCAAAAGACCAGCCGCGCCAACGGCTCGCTAAACAGTTTGCCGCCAGCCTGTTTGGGCAGCATACCATACCAGGAAAGGTAGGCTGGCAGCAGCCAGAAGTAAACCAGCGGGTGGCCGGTAAACCAGAAGAATGTACGGGCCAGTTGGGGATCAATCGTATCGGACACGCCCAATGACCAGGGAATGAGCATGAACAGCATCTCGACGGCGATACCGATAGTAGCCAACTGCCACATCACCATTGTAATTAGTACGCCCAGGGCCAGGAAGGGCGTTGTTTCGCCAGGATTTTCTTTGCGCCAATCCCAGTAGGTAAAGAGAAAGCCGTAGCCGCTAATCCAGGAGCCTACCACCACCAGCGTCAGGCCAATGTAGAAGGTGGGATGGGCCATCATGGGCGGGTAAAAGGTAAAAAGGACCGTAGCCAGGTTAAGCAAAATGGGGGCAGCCGCAATGAGCAGGCCCAAAACCATTACAATGAGACCGGCCAGGTTTAGTTTGGGGTATTTCAGCTCTCTTTTCAGGCTAGTCACCAAGGTAATGGTGAAAAAACCAACAATGAAAAAGGTGGTCCAGACCAGGGCATTGAGGACACCATGTAAAGTCAGCCCTTGGTAGTAACTGGCAATGCCTACACTTTGTAGCTGCGGATACAGGTTAATACCCACATGCTCTAATTTTTGCAGAGGCCCCATGATGCCGCCGATAAAAAGAGCCGCCATGCCGATACCAATCAGCCAGGCTGTTTGTTTTTGTGCTTGTGCATACATAAATTTACCTCCAGAAGAAACTCACCATCGCGGTGGCCATCACCATAACCAGAACCAGGGTGAGATATAGATTTGAGAAGTGGAAGAGTGTCAGGGCTGGTTTGCGCTCCGGTCGCCGCAGCAGCGCATGGGTACGGCCGATAAACAGCAGTGAGACAACCCCAACCGGCAGCAGGTAGAGCCAGTTGAGGCCGGGCCACAGGCCCAACGCCAGGCCGGCCGCCACCGTCAGATACGTGTGCAGCGCTGTCCAGCCGGCCGCAGCCGGGGCCGACACCAACACGGGCAGCATAGGGTAATCGCCACGCGCATAATCTTCCCGGTAGGCCAGCGCCAGGCTCCAAAAATGAACCGGAGTCCAGACAAAGAGCAGCACGGCCAGCACCCAGACCGTTGGCTCAGCCCACACGCCAACGGCCGCTCCGCCGCTGATAACAGCACAACTACCAGCCGCTCCGCCAATGACGATGTTGAGGCTGGTGCGTGGTTTGAGCCAGATGGTATAAACGCCCACGTAGATGAGCGCACCCATCAGGGACCAAAAGGCCAGCGCGGGGTTAATAAGGGCCGCCAGCAAGGTCGCCCCGGCCACCATGGCCAGCCCGGCCCATAAAACAGGGCGGGGATTGTCCAAATAACCAGCCGGTAGGGGACGCCGGGCGGTGCGCTGCATCAGCGCGTCTCGTTCCCGTTCCAGATATTGGTTAATGCCAGATGCGCCTGCGGCCGACAGCGTACCAACAACAGTGAGCAGGAGTAGAGACCAACCGCTGACCTGGGCACCGGCAATGGCACCCAGAGCGGCACCACCATAAGCGGCCAGCAGCAGCAGGGTGACAATCCGCAGCTTAAACAGGGTAACAATTAGTTTCCAAGTAGGCAGCGGCAGAGGCGGCTTGATAGCCAGCTCGGCACTGCTTACTTCGGGCCATAGGGGGTCTGTTGCTTGCATCCTATGGCTCCACGATGAGACGGCCGTACATAATATGGTGTCCGGTCCCACAATACTCGTTGCAGATGTAGTTGTAGGTCCCTGGCTCGTCGAACGTGGCCGTCAGGCGCGAGACCTGGCCGGGAATCACCATCATGTTGATGTTAGTCCTTTCTATCTGAAAGCCATGTACAACGTCGCGGCTGGTTACATAGAAGGTGATGGTCGATCCGGCCGGGATGCGAATCTCATTGGGCAGAAAGGCCCACGTTTGGGCCAGGATGTAGACTTCGTAGCGACCGGGACCAAGTTCACGCAGCCGCTCATCGACCGGATCGGCGAAGGCGGAAACGCCGGGTGTGGTAATCACGTTAGGGTCTACGCGCTGTTCCGGGGCCGGCAGTTGAATGCCATAGGAAAAAGCACTAATGGCAATAGCCACCGCAAATACAACCAGCAAAATGGTGCTGGCGATGATGAACTTTTTCTCATACGGGTCAACGTGGATCATTGTGTCACCCCCCTGGATAGCACCGTGAGGTAAACGCTGCCCCACAACGCCAAAATGAGCAAGATATAGATTGCCAAAATGGCAATTGTGCCGTGGGGTGTTTTATACTTCTTGTCTTTCATTGGTATGTCCTCCTTATACGTTTTCACTCCCTGACTAAAATACGCATGTCGGCCGCAATCTCTTCGGCCGGTGTATTAAAGGGGTAAATAAGCCGCAAATATCCTTTTTTATCCACAACCAGAACGGTTGTGGTATGGTTGACCAGGTAGCCGGAAGCGGCCGTTCCTTCTTCTTGCTCATAGTAAATGCCGAGGGGGGTGGCTACCTGAGCAATATCTTCGGCCGTGCCCGTGAGTCCCACGAAAGAAGGGTGAAAGTAGGCCATATAGTCGGCCAACAGCTCTTTTGTGTCTCGCTCCGGGTCTACTGTGACCATAAAGACTTGTATCTGTTCTTGTTGAGCAGATGTCAATTTCTCCATCGCCTGGGCCAGATCGCTCATTGTTACTGGGCAAGCGTCGGGGCAAAAGGTGTAGCCAAAGTAAAGCATGACTACCTTATCCCGGTAATCATGCAGGCTCACGGACTGGCCGGTATGGGCTGTTAGCGTAAAGTTGGCCATCGGGCTGGGCGATTGCAGCACCGTTCCGTGCAGGCTGCGCGACGCAAACAGGGTGCTGCCCAGCAGTTGCATAAGTAGGAAAGCCAGTAGGAAGCCCAGGGCGATGCCCACTGGGGCCAGCAGCCAAAGGGAGATTCGACGCTTAGGTGGGGCGGAAGTGTTTGTACCGACCGTTTTATTCATAGTTGACCTCAGTCAAAAATGGCTATCGCGGATAACACATAAACAGATGAGCCGCCTCATAAGCCAGGCGGCCGGCACCCTGGCTCTTTTCTACTTCCTCGGCAATCAGATGCAGATCACGCAGGATGATCTCCGGGTCGGGCAAGGTAAGGCGATATTCGGCCCGCATAATGCCCATGCCGTCTACCAAAATGAAGTGGGGGTCATAGGCAATCTGATACCCGTCGCCATCTGTGTCGGGGCGGGTGCGGTAGTAGAGTTCAAAGCCGCTGCCTACAATGACGCGGGTCCGCATCTCGTCGGTAGCGGCAAAGTGCCAGGGGACGTGGCTGTTGGGTTGTTGGTATTGATCAAGATAGGTTTGACGGGCAACGGCCGTATCACGTTCCGGGTCCAGCGAAATCGTAATCAGGGCAACCGGTACGTTCGTGGGGCCATGCTGCGTTATCTGCTGGTGCAGTTCGGAGAGAGCTGCGCCCGGTACGGGGCAGTTTTCTTCACAGTTGGTATAGGTAAAGCTGTAGAGCGTCAGTTGTCCCCGCGCATCTTCGCTGGTCATCAGGTGGCCGGTCTCACTTTCCAGGGCATAGCCAGGGGCCAGCGTGATACGGGGCAAGACGGTGATGGGTTGAAAGATGGTGAAAGCAAATACCAGCAAAATCAGTGCCAGCAGTAGGCCATAAATCAGCCAACTCCAGTGAAATTGGGCTGCCTTTGTCGGCGTAGGGCGAGGTAGGGAATCAGGAATCGTAGCCATTGGGGTGCTTGCCTATGGTTGATAAAGGTAAACCGGTGATTGGCGCGACGGCCGTTTTTGTAAGGCTCTGGCCTGATCGAGCAGCCGGTCAAGGGTAGATTCATTCAACTGCTGCACAATCATCTGTTGCAAATGGCCCCAAAAGCCGTGTGCCGGGCAGTGGCGGTCACGCGGACATTCACCCGGTCGCAGCAAACAGGTATTGAGGCAAACCGGCCCCTCTACTGCTTCCAGAATATGACGCATGTTGATCTGCTCGGCCGGACGGGCCAGGGCCAGCCCGCCGCCCGGACCAACCTGGCTGCGTACCAGACCGGCCTCGATTAGATCGGCGGTGATTTTATGTAAGAAGGGTTGCGGAACGGCCGTTTGCCTGGCTATAAAGCGGGCGTTCAATAGTTGACCGGCCGGAGCCAGACCCAATTCCAAAACAATGCGTACGGCGTAATCGGCACGACGGCTGATCTGAAACATGATTTTTCCCGATACCTACTAAGCCAGATCGATCAATTTCCATCTAACATTAGTAGATGATTAATTGTTGACTAACTTAGTCCAGTTTAATTGTTCGTGGAAAAATGTAACGTTGGGATTGTCATATGACCATAAGTGTCAACTTAAGCCCATGCGGTGGTCCTGGCAATGGGGTCATCGGATAAATTAAGCAAAATGGACTATCATCTCTCTCTTGATTTTACTGAAGCTAACAGAGAATTAGGAG
>SLGK01000046.1 GCA_007123775.1 Anaerolineae bacterium
CGATGCGTCAGATCGTCACGGACGTAACCCCTATCATTGAGGATACCTTCCAACTGGAGCAGTACGCCTCCCGGCATCACCTGACCATCAACGAGCTCATCTATTACTTCAACGCCTATGAGTACGGGGGGGATGATGGGCTGGAAGCGATCCGTAACCCGGACATCATTCCGCCAGATGTGGCCCGGCACGCTTTGAAAACAATTGATAAGGCGTTGCAGGGGTATGGCCCACTGCGCCTGACGGATGAGGGTACAGGGCTGGGCGTCTACCAGATTCAGCAGCGCTTGAATGGTGACCGCTATCTGTTTGCCGTTTGCCAGTTTCGCCTGACGCTGAATGGGGCCAAGTGGCATTTATATTGGATGCGTCAATTCGACGCCTGGTGGCCATATTCACTACCACAATCCGGCCGGCGCTTTAGCCTCCAGGCCCGCCTGCAGCAGCTGTTGGCAGATGAAGATGGATGCTTCTGGGGATAAGCCGTGAACAAGACAAACAAGGAAAAGGTGCTAGACTATCTATGGTCCATTGCGCCAAAGGCTGCCGGTAATGGCGATATTCGGCAGGCCACGGGCATTACCTCACACCAGCAAGTTTACCTGCTGACGCAGGAATTGCGCGGGCAAGGTCTGATTCATGGCCGTCAGGATGGCCGGCAATGGCTGTTCTACGCCAATGAATCTGCAGGCGTGCAGCTGGCCTCACCTGGGCGGGTCAAGCCTGGCACATTTAAGGGCGGCTCGCTGACCGCCCGCGAATTTGAAGCGCTGGCCCGACAGATCATGTCTGACCATTACGGCACGGCGCTTGAACCGCGAGAGCTACCGGGTCTACCCAAGTTGTTGGACCTGGTTTCCCCGGACGGCCGTGTCGCCGGCGATGCGAAGTATTTTACGCTGGTGCGCGGGCAACGCCTGCCGCCAGCCAAATTTTCAATTATTGCCGAACACGTCTGGCTGCTGGAAAAAACGGCTGCGCCGGTCAAGTTTTTGGTTTTTGGCAACGACGCCGAAGTGCCTCGATTATGGTTAGCCCGTTATGGTCAGTTGCTTTCTGACATTACCTTTTATTTCCTGAGTGACGATGGTGAGTTGGCAGTCTTAACTGCTTAACGGCACCCAGTAAGACAAGGGAAGAAGCAGTCTATGATCTACCACAATGAACCCTGGGTACAAGTCGCCTATCTCAACGAAGATAACCAGATTTATTTTACGGACGAATTCCTGGAAATCATGGGGGACCTCGGCTGGGAAACCAAAGCCTTTGTCGGTCATCTTCTCGGCCTGTGGTACGACCCGTTTGAACACATGCTGGACTATGCCAGTGGTGAGGCCACCGTTACGGCCGATCAGCCCGGTCTGTTCCAGCGGGGAGGTCTGACCGACCCTCAAGAAGTAGTTGAATATTGGGCGGTAACGTGGAGCCAAAACGACAATAGCCACCAGCCTGCACACGAAGCCGGCACCGGTTTGGACCTGGGTGCTGAATGGTACCGCGACGTCCTGCGGGCCAAGCTGGTGTCACTGCGGCTACCCAGGCGTCTGCTGATTGCCTACAAAGAACAAACAGTGGCGCAAATCGAGAAACTCGAGATGATGCTGAACCAGCAATAAGTGGCAGCACGCCTGCCACGGGCCAATGGGCGACACATCTTCGCCGACCAGCAGGCGATTGTCTACAGCGACCCACTGGCCATCAGCGGCCGTAGGGCCGCCACCGTTTCTCGCACCGGGGAAAGGCCACAGAGCCAACTGCGCCAATCATGCTGAGGCAGGCCCCACTCATCAAAGGCATCAAGCCAGGCGGCGATGTGGCTGCTGCCAACGGCCGTTTACGGGCAACTCTCTACCGGATCAAACGCAGCGTCGGCGAAATAACGCTGTCGCAGCGGCCGGCTGTCTGCCTGCGTTACCTCTTGCCAGGCACACCAGAACGTGTCGGCCGTAACGATCTCATTGGTCAAACCGGCCTGCACATATGCCTGCAATAAGGCCAGGAAAAGGCCATCCCCGACCTGCCGCCGCATCTCATGCAGCAGCATGGCCCCGCGCAAGTAAACGGTATTGACGTAGGGCCGAAACTGGTCAAAGTCGTAAATCGCGCTGTCCACAGCGCCGGTCGGCCCAAAGCGGTTGACGCGGAAATACCACCACCATTCCACCAGATCCGGATAGTGGCGTTCGTAAAAGAGCAGCTCGCTGTAGGTGGCCATCGCCTCATCCAGCCACGGCTCCCAGGCCTGGTCATTGCCCACCAGCCCCTGCCACCACTGATGGGCTGTCTCATGAACCGCAATCGGTATCAAATATTCACGGGGTGAGTCGTTATACCGTTGGTACAGACCCCTGTCCAAAAAATATAACCCATCAAACTCCAAACCATCCCGGAAATCTGCTTCGATGAGGACCAGTGTGTCGTGCGGATAGGGGCCAAATAACTCGTTGAACAGGCTCACGGCTTGCATGGTTGCTGAAAAAGCGGCCTGAGCTTCCTCGGCGTGATCGGCAAAAGCATAGCTGGTTACTTCGACACCATCCACCGTTCCGCTGATTGTCTCATACTCACCGACAGACCAGGCAAAATTACGCGCATTGGTTAGACGACAATGATGCCAGCCGTCCACGGTCTGCCGGTAGCCGCTGGCCGCCAGGATCGGTTCAGACTCGCCCGGTATCAGCCGCAAATAAACGTCGTAATCGGCCCGCACGTAGGCCAGATGTTCCCCGACGTGGCCCGGTTGGTTAATGACCCAGCCACGCTCAGCCACATACGGTGGCTCCATCGGATACCAGTCGCCCAGGTTGATCTGCAGTGGCGTATAACCAAGAGCGATCTGTTGGGCCGGCATGGCCAGACTATAGGCCATATGGAGGATAAGATGATCGGCCGGAGGCAGGGGCGCAGGTAACGTCAGCAGCAGATGCCCATTGTCCCAGGCAAAAGGCAGTGCGGCTTCGTGGCCGTCGGTTAGACTGTGCAGTTGAAAGACCCTGTCATACCGTGCCGGCTCTACCAGTAAGGGCAGTTGTGTGTGGGTAACGGCAGTGTTGTTGACGTAGGTGATCGTTTGTGTAACCGTCAACTGTCGCTGCGGCACGTCCAGCGTGGCCCACAAGCTGTACGTGGCCCACAAGATGTAATGGGTGGTCGTGGGCAGGGGCGCGGATGTTGGCGGTGGCATGGGCAAGGGTGTGGCGGTGGCCGGTAGGATTGTCGCCGTTGGTTCGGCCGTAGGCGTCAGCGAGGGCGCACTCGTGGCCATGGCTGTCTCGGTGGCTACATGGGGCGTGGTGGTGACCGTAGCCGGTATCTCAGCCTCGTCAACCGTGCCGCAGGCAGCCAGCAACCACAGGAACAGCAAAACCCAGCCGAGTCGCCTGCCGCGTGTCAACCATGATACTATGCTGGCTGGCTCCTGGTGCAAAGCAGGCGTCTCCATCATCAATCTGCTCGCATGGTTCATCAGTGTGCCTGGTGCCGAACACACCAAAATTAAGCTGCTCCTCAACCTGGCTAACAGGCGATAACGTTACCGTTGCATTCAATATATCGGGCCAGAGACCCGTTGACAAGTGCGTGGCCTGGCAAAAGGTTGGGGAACGGCCGCTTCAACCTATCACTTCATTGCCCGTCAACCCACGCCTTTAGCCGGATCACCAACCATACGAAAGCAATGGCCATAACCAACGTAATGATAAAGCTGAGAATGAATGTCATGGTAGCTGCGCCTCGCTGCCTCTAACGGGCTATGTTCCTGCCTATATTGTAGCAGAATTGAGGTTGCAGTTGAGCTGAGTCAATGGGGAAACGGCCGTCCGACGCCACCAAAAGATACGACACACGCAGCCCAAGATAGTGGCCAGATCGCCAAATCCCTTTCATTTGCCCTCACTGACAGCCAAAGATGCGACACACGATTACTGTTTTGACCCGCTTTTACCCCATTTTGAGGCCCAATGAGAGCCAAAGATGCTGTACACTATCCCCAAATCGCCGTTTTCAGCCCCAAACCGTGTGTCGTATCCCCCATTTTCCGGCCAGATGATGGCCACGCCCCCCAAAACCCACTATCTTTTTGACCCAAAACGGGCCAAAATCGGGGCTAGATACGGGCCACTATCTTCAAAAAGATAGTGGCCTTCCTTGTTGTTAAAAAAACAGCCCGTCCAAAACCCGTGTGCAGCAAACTGCCTGTCACTATCTTTTTCATCCCTACCTCCCTCGCGCCAGATTCGACCCTTTGCCAGCCTGCTGTTGCACCCGTCACGTCGCCGACAATAGCGAGCCGCTGCCAATGATCCTACGCCCGCTTCCCCGCACCATCAGACGAACCCCACCCCAATAACGCAGCCGTGAGGAGCGGGTAGGAGCATCTGCACCGACCAGCAACGGCCGAATTGACCGGCAGCCTGACCATAACCGCCCCTTACGGCTTGCCGGTTGCTAGAGTGCTTTGGTCGCTGTTTGGGGGTTGTTTTGTCTGTGACAACGATGCCCACTCAAGGCGGTTCAATCTGCCTAATTATGCCCTCATTCGACGCAAGATTGGTAGCTCCGCCAACAATCGTTAACCGTACATCCGCCCTTTAACCGCACGTCTCTTGTTCTTTGTTCCACGTCATTTTTCCCAGGGCGGGTGTACACTTAACAAAGCTCTCTCTGACAGTGCTAACTGGCTTCCTTATAGCCCGGTCGGGAGCGTGCGGACGGGGCATAATTGCAGGCAGTTCTATTTCAGTCAGCGAGGAAAACGGTCGGCCTATTTGTAGCCACGTGAGGTTGCAACATGCTGCGATTGTGCCAATGTGGCCGCAAGATTTCACTATGAGACACAGAAAATCTGACTGTTGTGGCTGCCCTCAAATATCCGGCTAACTGCTCAAAGATTATGCTTATAATCTCAAAAAAGATTATGCGCATTTCTTGTTGTCTAAAAGTAGCATCCCAAAAACCCGTGTGTATAATCCCCCCTGTGCATAATCTTTCTGCCCCGATCCGCCCCCAAAAGCTACTCCTCGCTGCTGCTAGAATAGCTATCGCCGATCATGGGCTACAGCTCGACTACTTGCAACAAAAGTGGCATTAGCGTCCCGTATTTCTGCGCCGGGTTTCCGGCCAATTGCTGCTGAATCAGCACAGCGAGCAGGGCGTCATAAAGAGCGAATCCAAATGCTGCCGATAGCCAAAGGCAACCAACACGGGGCGGGTGGGTGGGAACGGTTTCGCCGACC
>SLGK01000084.1 GCA_007123775.1 Anaerolineae bacterium
ATGACGGTCACGCCACTATGCCACTTCGCCACCTTGCTCCCCTGCCAACCCGCCTCACAACAGCAGCATCGCATCACCGAAGGAGTAGAAACGATATTGTTGGGCCACGGCCGTTTCGTAACTGTGGCGAATCTGTGCCAGTGAGGCAAAAGCGGCGACCAGCATCAGCAGGCTGGATTGGGGCAGGTGGAAGTTGGTAATGATGGCGTCTACGGCCCGAAAGCGGTAGCCAGGATAGATGAAGAGGTCGGTTGGCCCACTAAAGGCGGCTACCGGCTTCCAGGGACAGTAGGCCGAGGTTTCCCCCGCCGCGTCACGGGAGCTGATCGTTTGCAGACTGCCCGTAATACCGGCCGAACGCAAAGCGGCCGTTTCCAGCGTACGAACGGCCGTTGTGCCCACCGCAATCAGTCGCCCCCCCGCCAGCTTAGCCTCATTGATGCGCCGGGCGGTGGCCGCGGAGAGGGTAGCCCACTCGCTGTGGATGGTATGGTCGGCTATTTGCTCGGCCTCGACCGGCTTGAAGGTGTCCAGCCCCACGTGTAGCGTCACAGTATCAAACAGCACCCCCCGGTCACGCAGCGCCAGCAGCAGGTCGCCGGTAAAATGAAGTCCGGCCGTAGGGGCCGCCGCCGACCCGGCCGGCCGGGCATAGACGGTCTGGTAGCGCTCGTCGTCGGCCAGTGGCTCGCGGATATAGGGCGGCAGGGGCACATGACCCAGTTGGGGCAGCAGGTCGTCGATTGGTTGACTGAACCGTAATTGGCGTTGGGGGCCGTCGAGAACGGCCGTTACCGTGGCCACCATACCGCTATCCGAGCCATCCTTGTTGTCCAGTAGAATCTGGCTGCCTTCGTGCAAGCGACGACCACCCACCAGCGCCCGCCATTCTTGCTCGTTTAGCTGGTCCAGCAGCAGAATTTCCACTTTGCCGCCGGTCGGTTTACGGCCGTATAGTCGGGCAGGAATGACCCGACTGTCATTGGCTACCAGGATATCCCCCGGCCGCAGGTACGCTCCTATCTGGCTGAACTGATGGTGGCTGACCTGCCCGCTGTTCCGCTCTAACACCAGCAGGCGCGAAGCATCACGCTGTGGCAACGGCCGTTGGGCAATCAAATCTTCAGGCAGGTGGTAGTTGAAGTCGGCAGTTTTCATGGGTCATGTGGTGCGTAGTGCGTAGTGCGTAACGCTCACTGGTTACGCACTACGCACTACGGCTAAACTCCGCTAAATCCAAAAGACCCACTATTGTTTCTTAGCGGTTGAAGATGCGGATGACAATATTGAGCAATATGCTGCCCAAAATAGTGACCAGGAGCATGGTGGCCAACGGAAAGTAAAAGCGCATGTTGCCGCGCTCAAACGTCACATCGCCCGGCAGATTGCCCAGCCAGGGAAAGTAGCGCACGGCGACCAGGATCAAAACACCCGCCAGGGCGGTAACAATGCCAATGATGATGAGTAGTCGGCCGAATTCAACCATTTTGAGCCTCACAGGTATGGTCTGTCGTTTGTGGCAAGTATAGCACAGGGCCATCGGGCTGCCAGAAGCTTTGGCTGAACTTTAACTCGTATCCGGGCCTGGTTTGGTTATAATTGACCGCTTGGCTAAGGGGCGTGACCCGGTCTCACAATTTCCGTACCCTGGCCACGACCAAGAGGCAGACGATTATCATGCAAAACAAAGGAACGTTAGCGGCGCTAGGGGCCTATTTATTATGGGGGTTGTTCCCTATCTATTGGAAGGTTTTGGACCATGTGCCTGCGGGCGAGATTCTGGCCCATCGGATGCTCTGGTCGTTTGCCTTTATGATGCTGCTGATGACCGTAGCGCGGGAGTGGCGCTGGTTGAAAACGGCCGTTACCCAACCCCGCACCTTACTCCTCTTTTGCCTCAGCGCCACCCTGCTGGGCATCAACTGGCTGACCTACATCTGGGGCGTCAACAACGACTACATTGTGGATACCAGCCTGGGCTACTTCATCAACCCGCTGGTCAACGTGCTGCTAGGCGTCCTCTTTTTGCAGGAACGGCCGCGCAATGGGCAATGGTTGGCCATTGGCGTGGCCACCATTGGCGTGGTTTATTTGGCCGTTAGCTACGGCGTGGTTTTGTGGATTTCGCTAACCCTGGCTTTCAGCTTCGCTTTTTATGGCCTGCTGCGTAAAACCGCCACTCTAAATTCATGGGAAGGACTGACGCTGGAAACGGCCGTATTCTTCCTGCCCGCCTTTGGCTATCTCTTCTTTTTGGAGGTGGACGGTACGGCCGCATTTGGCCACGTTTCCTGGACCACCACCCTGTTACTGGCTGGCACCGGTCTGGCTACCAGCATCCCGCTGCTGCTGTTTGCCTACGGCGCTCGTCTGGTCACGCTGACCACGCTCGGCATTCTGCAATACATCGCCCCGACCATGCAGTTCCTCATTGGCATTCTCATCTACAACGAGCCGTTCACCAGCCAACGAATTGTTGGTTTTACCATCATCTGGATCGCCCTGGCCATTTATAGCGGCGAGAACCTCTGGCAGCGCCGACGCCGACGACGCCTGCCCCTGCCCTTGCCTTAAGTTGTTGACGCAGACGTGCCCGCAGTTGACAGCCACCGAATCCCCGGTAGACTGTTACCATGAGCGGCCCTGATTCTCCCCCACCACAAGCATTATTAACGATCGGCCGGCGTGCCCTGGCCCGGGGCAACTGGCAAGAAGCCCAGGCCGCCTTCACCACGGCCGTTCACCAGCAAGAAACAGCCGGTATCGAATCTATCGAAACGGCCCAATCCCTCGACGGGCTGGGCCAGGCCGCCTGGTGGCTCAATGACCCCGCTACCGTTTTCCAGGCCCGCGAACGCGCCTACCAACTGTACCGCGCCCAGGGGGATAGTCGCAGCGCGGCCCGCGTGGCCGCCTGGCTGGCCCTGGACACCTTCTACTACCGGGGCGAGTACGCCGTTGCCAACGGCTGGCTTGAGCGCGGCCGTCGCCTGATAGAGAGCCTGGAACCCGGCCCGGAGTTGGGCTGGCTGGATTTGGCCCAGGCGCACATGATTATGTGGGCCGAGATGGACTATGCCGCTGCCCGCCGCTACTGCACCGAGGTTGTCACTTTGGGCAAAGCCCTGGGAGATGTTGACCTGGAAATGGCCGGCCTGGCCGGGGAGGGATTATCGCTGGTCAGCCAGGGATTGGTTGAGGAAGGGATGCGCCGTCTGGACCAGGCCACGCTGGCGGCCACCAGCGGCGACGTCGCCGACATTGACGCCGCCTGTACCGCCTGCTGCTGTCTGGTCTTTGCCTGCGAATGGACGCGCGACTACGAACGGGCGGCCCAATGGATCGAACGGATGCGTCGCCTGGCCACCCGTTGGTCACATCCCACCCTGCTCGCCTTTTGCCAGGTCCATTACGCCAGCCTGCTCATCTGGCGCGGCGAATGGCAGGCGGCCGAGGCGGAACTGCTGGCGGCCACGGGCGACCTGGCCACAACGGATCAGCCGGCCCGGGTGGCCGATGGGCTGGTGCGACTGGCCGATTTGCGCGGCCGTCAGGGTCGCTTTGCCGAAGCGGAGGCCATCTATGCCCGCATCGAGTCGGAACTGAAATCGTTTCGTGGGGATTATCTGCTTTACGGTCGGGCGGCGCTGGCCCTGGCTCAGGATAAGTTGGACACGGCCGTTAACCTGGCCCAACGCTATCTACGCACCCTGCCGGCCGCCAATCAGTTGGAGCGGGTGGCCGGTTTTGAGCTGCTCGTTCGGGCTGAAGCGCGACGCGGCCAGGCCGAAGCGGTGGCGGCCGCTGTGGCTGAGATGAAAACGGCCGTTAGCCACGTCACCACCAAACCGATGCAGGCGGCCGTCTGTTTTGCCGAGGGGCTGGCTGCCACCACGACCGGTGACCAGTCCACCGCCCGCCGCTGCTTTGAAGATGCGGCCCGACTGTGGGCGCAAGCCGGTATCCCCCTCGAGGCGGCACGGGCACGCCTGGCTCTGGCCCGCACCCTGCTGGCTTTGGCGGAACGCGCAGCAGCGCAGCAGCAGGCCCACAGAGCAGCCGAGACGTTCACCCGCCTGGGGGCCATACCCGATGCTGACCGCGCCAGCGCCCTCTCACGCCAGATAGAAAAAATGGGTGGAGAGGAACACGGCCGTTCTACCAACCCCGCCAACTTAACCCCCCGCGAACTGGAAGTACTTAGCCTGCTGGCAGCCGGTCACAGCAACCGGGAAATCTCCGACCAACTGGTCCTGAGCGTGCGTACCGTCGAGCGACACATCTCCAACATCTACAGCAAAATTGACGCCTCCGGCCCCGCTGCTCGCGCCGCGGCTGCCACTTTTGCCGTGCAGCACCAGCTTTTTTAACCAGTTCTACGTACCCAATTACGTGTTAGCACCCATGACAAACGCCGCGCCATCTCCTATCCTAATAAGTAACCGGCCGGTTCGCCGGACGCCAACAACAAGGTTGACGCGCCCGGCGGGCCACCGGCAAGCAGATGACTCGGCGTACAGTAAACTAAAAAATCGGGTTTTTGAGAAAAACCCGATTTTTGGCAGAAGGAGCAAATTGAGATGGGTACAGCTATCAACACGATTGTAATTGGGGCCGGGCAGGCCGGTTTGTCTACCAGTTATTTTTTGCAGCAGCATGGGGTTGAACACCTGGTTCTGGAAAAGGAAGCGATTGGGGCCAGTTGGCGCAAGCGTTGGGACTCTTTTACTCTGGTGACGCCCAACGCCATGTGTAATTTGCCCAACTTTGCCTGTAACGGCAACCCGGATGGCTTCTTGCAGCGGGATGAGGTGGTTGGCTATCTGGAAGATTTTGCCGCTACCTTTGATCCACCGCTGCGGACGGGCGTGTGCGTCACGGCCGTTACCCCCAACCCCGATGGCGGCTTCACCGTAACCTCAGACCAGGGCGACTACCAGTGCCAAAACGTGGTCGTAGCCACCAGCATCTTTAGCCGCCCCTACCGGCCGGCCGTCGCCCACGCGCTACCGCCGAGTGTAATGCAGTTGCACGCCAACGAGTACCGCAACCCGGCCCAGTTACCCGCCGGGGCGGTCCTGGTCGTCGGGTCGGGTCAGTCTGGGACGCAAATTATGGATGATCTGGTCATGGCCGGTCGCCAGGTTTATCTTTCCGTCAGCCGGGCCGGTCACATGCCGCGCCACTATCGCGGCCAGGACACGTTCCACTGGATGCGGGAACTGGGTGTTTTCGATATGCCGGCTCACCAACTGGAGTCGCCGGCCGACCGCTTTACTGCCCATAACCACGTCAGCGGCCGTGATGGGGGCAAGACGATCAATATTAGGGAATACGGCCGTAACGGGGTTATCCTTTTGGGCAAAGTGACCGGCGCGGACGGCGACTGCCTCTACCTGGCTGATGACCTGACCGACAATCTGAACCAGGCCGAGAAGAAGTGTGACAAGCTGTGTGAGATGCTGGACAGGCGTATGGCCGATTTGGGAATTGACGCCCCACCACCAGTCGCAACGGCCGAACCCTGGCAGCCGCCCCAGCCACCCCGTGAACTGTCGCTGACCCGGGCCGGTATCAGCACCGTTATCTGGGCTACCGGCTACCGTTTTGACTTTAGCTGGATCAAAGGGGCGCAACTGGACGAGTTTGGCTATCCCGTCCAGGAACAGGGCGTTACGCCGCAGCCCGGCCTCTACTTTGTGGGCTTGCACTGGCTCAACAAGTTCAAGTCGGGCCTGCTCTATGGCGTGGCTGAGGATGCCGAACACGTGGCCACGCACTTGAAAGGTCGGCCGTAAATGAAGGAATGAAGAGGTATGACGAAAAAGCAGGCGGACGGCGAGGCAGAAGACCACGCTACCTCGCCGCCATCGGCAAAGGATAATGTCACTATGGGCGAACCGGCGCCGCTTGAGAAACGGCCGAACGTACAGGTCCGGGCACTGGGTCCGGCTGAGGCAGCTGCCGCCGCGGCTGTTCTGGCCCAGGCGTTTGACCAGGAGCCGGCCAAACTGACAATGCTGCCCCATGCACCGCGAAGGCGGCTTTTCCTGGAAACGATGATGAATGTCAGGGTCTATGACGCCACCCGTTACGGTACCGTCCACGGTGCCGAAATTGATGGTGAACTGGGTGCTGTGGCGCTCTGGTATCCGCCCGGCGTCCCCATGCTTTCTATGGCCGGCGCCGGGCGCATGATGCTGGCCATGCTGAGTCTAACCGGTTCCATCTTAAGAGTCTGTCCCCACATCATGCGGCTAATGTTGAGCGATTTGCGGGCGTTTGTGGCCCTGCTCCGGCAGCGGCGGCCGGCCGTCATCCGGGCGACTCAGGGCTTGACCTGGCGTCTGGATTTGCTGGGGACGCTGCCGGCGCAGCGCGGTAAGGGATTAGCTCGCGCCTTGCTTGAAAGGCAGTTGCACCGCTGCGATCAGGATGGGGCCGCGGCCTGGCTGGAGGCCACCGACCCCGTCAATCCACCCATTTACGAACGCTTTGGATTCAACACTATCGCCCACATTGACGGGCCGGCCTGGTTACTCGGCTACTGGATCATGCGCCGTGATCCCCAAACCCGGTCGCAGCCACCCATAAGCCAGCAGCCCGATTAAGCCCAACAATGATAACCAGCCGAGGGCATCGCCCGTTTGCGGATACAGGGTGGTCACGCCGGCCGTGGGCACTAATGCGCTTTGTTGTTGGACGGCACCGGACGCGCTGCTGAGGATACGGCCGTAACCATCCACCATCACCGACCAGCCACCCTGCGCCTGGCGCACCACCGCCATACCGTTCTCCACGGCGCGGAAAGTGGCCATCTGGCCATGCAGCGGGTCAATCCCCTCCCAATCGGCGGCCACCGACAGCAGGATGTCCACATCTTGCGCCCCGGCCTGAGCGATCACCGATGGAAAATCGGTGTCCCAACAGATGACGGCGCTGAGTCGGCCGTAAGGGGTGTCCACGAAGCGCAGGACGCCATCGCCAGCCAGCGAGCCTTCGATGAAGTTACCGCCATATTTAACGTGGGTCAGCACCTCTTCTCCAGCGGGATCGAGCAGGTGGATTTGGTTGACCGCTTGTTCGGCCCCGGTTGGATCCAGAGTCATGGTGGGAATAGCCAGGTAGATGCCCGTCTCCTGGGCCAGTTCTGCCCCGGCCGCCAGCAGCACGGCCACGTCCTCGGCCACACCAATCCCGGCCACTTCCGGCCAGACGACCAGTTGGGCACCGTTGGCGGCAGCCACGGCCGTTTCGGCCAGATAATCGGCGTGAATGGCCTGCGTCCGGCTGCGGAAGGTCGTCAAGTCCTCAGTCAGCATCGGCATTAACTCGTGCAGGTTTACCTGATGCACGGTCAGGCCCGTGACTTGCACCCCATTCTCCACCGGCGGGGCCGTTGCTAGCCGCACCGCGCCATAGCCCAAAACCAGCAGCAGGACGGTGGCATGAATAGCCAGACCGGTGGTCCAGGCACGGCCGTTTTCCCATTCTGTCCAGACCCAGTTAGCCACCGCCGCAAACCAACTGGTGATAAAGGCGAGGCCCAACATGCCGGTAACGGCCGTTAACTGCACGAACCAGCTAAAGCCAAACTGGGCGTACCCTTCCGCGCCAAAATTACCGAAGGGGCTGCCTGCCACTGTCAGCAGTTCAACGGCCGTAACTGCCAGCGGAAAAGCCAGCGTGGCCACAAAAGCCGGCCGCAGTCGCGCCCCGACCCATTCGTGCAGCCAGTAGGGCAGGATGCCAAAAGCGGCATTGACCGCCATAAAGATAAAGTGGGCCGGTCCCCAAATCGGCGTGGCCCCATACCAGGCGACCGACAGCGCCGCCCACAGCGCCAGGTAAAAGTGCCAGGCCCGTCGTCTGGCCGGACCCTCAAACGTCTGCCAGAAGCGCAGTCCAAAAATCGGGGCCAGCCAGGCCGCCACCGTCCACGATAACTGGCCGGTACTAAACAGGCTCAGCAGGGCAAATAGGATTAACCAGAGATAGGCTTGTTTTTTCATGGGTAGAGACTCCTTTTCGTATTGCGTAAAACGTAATGCGTAATGGGTCTCGCAGTCACGTTTTACGTTTTACTCATTACGTTATACTTTTCACTGTAACGATACCATCTCCATTACGCCGCCACATCGCCCATCACGCCCGGCCGGCCTGTCCAGTTGGACAGTGTCCAAATGGGCAATGGTGAATGTGGGCCAAAGGGATTACAATTGGTCAAAATCAGGTGCGAGGCACTGGCCATAGGCCCAGTCATATGTAAAACCGTCCGGCCAGTGCCTTGCACCACGCTATTGAACCTATTATGAAAGTTGACGCCACCGGCCGCTATCCCCTACCCATATTCCTGCTTCTCAGCCTCGCTGCCAGTCTGGTTTTTCTGCTGAACTTGGGCGATATGGCTGCCAGGCATACCGGCCCGCTGGCCCTGGTTATGCCATATTTGCTGTTCACGCTCCTGATGCTGCACCTGGGGCTGCGCTGGTACGTGGTGGCCTGGTCAGAATGGGGCTGGCATTGGTTGGGCTATGTCGCTGGCCAATCGCTGCTGCTAGCCCTGATAACCCTGATCAGCGGCGATCCGGCGCTGTGGCTGCTGCTGCTGGTCTGGCTGCTGGGCGATGCGGTGGGCGTTTGGCAGCAGGGGCGCACCGTGGTGGTGGGGGCGGCTGTTTATCTGGTGGTGGGCATAGCGGCGCTGCTGGCCGCAGTGGGCTGGCAGACGACGTCTGACTGGCTGGTGGCCACGCTGCCCACGGCCGTTGTGATCATGGTCATTAGCTTACTCTACCGGCGTCAGGTCACCGCCCGCGAAGAGGCGCAGGAGTTAGTGACCGAACTGGCTGCCGCCAACCGGCAAATTTCGGCCTATGCCCAGGAGGTAGAGCAACTGACGCTGGCTCAGGAACGGCAGCGCATGGCCCGCGAGCTGCACGACACGCTGGCCCAGGGCGTAGCCGGCATGATTATGCAACTAGAAGCGGCCAACGCCCATCTCACGGCCGGCCGCCCGGATCGTGCCCAGGCGATTGTGCAGGAGTCAATGGACCGCGCTCGCACCACCCTGGCCGAGGCCCGCGCCGCCATTGACGATTTGCGCTCACGGGAGACACCGCGCCCTTTTGGCCAGCAGTTGGCCACCCTCTGCCGCGATTGGCAGGCAGAGACGGGTATCGCCTGTGATTGTCGGATTGAAGCAGAAACGGCCGTAGCCTCCCTCACCACCGGCCAGCAAGAGCATATTGAGCGCATTGTCAGCGAGGCCCTGACCAACGTCGCCCGCCACGCCCAGGCCACGGCCGTTACCCTCCATCTCTACCAGATGGACAACCGGTTACACCTGACCATCAGCGACAACGGCCACGGCTTCGACCCCGACGCCGTGCCCGACCAGGGCCACTACGGCCTGCGCGGCCTGCGCGAGCGAGTGCGCCTGCTGGACGGCACGGTTACAATTGAGGCTGCGCCCGGTCGGGGTACGACCATTCAGGTTAGCCTACCGTTGGGCGTAAAACGTAATGCGTAAAACGTAAGCCCCTTACGCATTACGTTTTACGTTTTACGTCCTATCTAAAAACTATGACCGATAAAACCCGAATTCTCATCGTTGACGACCACACCATTGTCCGCAGCGGTTTGCGGCTGCTGCTGGAAACGGCCGATCATCTGGAAGTAGTGGGGGAGGCGGAAAACGGCCGTGTGGCCCTGACGCTGGCCGCCGAGTTGCAGCCGGACGTCATCCTGATGGATTTGCGGATGCCGGAAATGGACGGGCTGACGGCTATTGGCCATTTACAGGCCGAACAGCCCCAGATTGCCGTCATCATCCTGACCACCTACAACGAGGACGAGATGATGCTGCGCGGTTTGCAGGCCGGGGCGCGGGGCTATCTGCTCAAGGATATGAGCCGGGAGAGCCTGATTGACACCATCGAAGCGGCCGTGCGCGGTGACACCCTCCTCAAGCCGGAAATTTTGCAGCGGGTCCTGGCGGCGCAACGGCCGTCAACCCCCACCGTGACCGCCGCCGACATTGAGCTGACCGAACGGGAACTGGAAGTGCTGCGGATTGCCGCCGCCGGGGAGACCAACAAAGGCATTGCCCTGCGCCTCAACATCACGCCGCGCACCGTGAAAGCCCATCTGACCGGCGTCTACAACAAACTGGGCGTCGATTCTCGCGCCGCCGCCATTGCCATTGCCGCCCAAAAAGGGTGGCTGTAATACGCCATTTACCAGGATTTGTACGCCCGGCGGCAGGTGGAGGGCTTTATCCTGGCCGATACCAACCACGACGACGCTCGTATCGCTTATCTGATTGAACAGAACATTCGCTTTGCCTGCTTTGGCCAGGCCAACCCGGAATGGGATTATTGCTGGGTGGACGTAGACGGCCGTTCCGGTATGACCAGCATCGTCAATCACCTGGTAGAACGAGGCCACCAGCGCATTGCTTTTATCACCTGGCCCGAAGGTTCGCGTGCCGGCAACGACCGGGAGCAGGGTTATCTGCACGGCCTGCAAACGGCCGGCATCTCCTTTGCCCCGGCCTGGCTGGTACGCGGCAAAAATGAGGTCCAGACCGGCGTCAACGCCCTGGCCCAACTGCTGGCCTTGATCTTTCTCTTTTTCCAGCGATACTTTGTGGAGGGAATTAGTTATGGCAAGTTGAAAGGATAGAATAACCAAAAGCAGTTACGCAGAGTTTCGCGGAGGACACGCGGAGGTTCACGGAGAAAAGCGGAGAAAAAGCCTGAGACAATGATTCATCCGTTCGCAGTGGTGGGGCGGGCAGCCGTCAAATGGTGGGATGAGCTGATTATCTGGGTAATCCTCAACTTTTTCTACTGGCCTTTCTGGCTGGCCCAGGCAGATAAATCGCTCAAGACGACCTATGCTAACTGCGGCCGTTTTCTACTGCTCAACCCTTTTCCGGCGGTGACGGTAGTGGTCCTGGGCGTGGTTCTGCTGCTGCTGTCGCTGGTAACGACACTCCCCTTCTTCCTGGCGGTGATGGGCTGGCTGTCGCTGTTAGGGGTAACGGCCGTGGAGATGTCGCTGGAGGAGTGGGCATAGGGAGGAACGGATAACGCGACGTCATACTAAGGATACGCGGGCTTGGGCTGACTCGTACTGAGCGTAGTCGAAGGTGCAGAGCCGAAGTAGCTTCGCGGAGAAAAACAGAGCAGAGCCTGGTTTGGACAATTCCTACCATTCGTTGATAATTGCGGAGTAAACAGTAACCACTTACCTTCAAGAGGAGACGCGATGCCCCTTTACCCCAACTGGCTAACGGCCGTTCACCACGATGGCTCTCCCCATTACCTTTCAGACCTATATCCCTGCCTGGGCCAGACGGTGCGGCTGCGGCTGCGCGTCGGCCAGGCCCCGGCCAACCTGCGCGTCTTCATCCGCTACTTCCCTGACGGCGAGCAGAGCTTTATCCCCATGCAAATGGCCATGCAGGTGGCTGAGCCGTCCGGCCCGATTACCTGGTGGGAAGCCGATCTACCCATCAACGAGCCAATTGTCCATTACCGCTTTGTGCTGGAAACGGCCGATGGCGTCTGGTGGCATACTGCCGCCGGCCCTTCCCACTATGATCCGCTGGACGGCACCGACTTCCGTATTGTGGCTGATTATGAACCGGTGGAGTGGGTGAAAACGGCCGTTTGCTACCAAATTTTCCCCGACCGCTTTGCCAACGGCAATCCAGCCACCGATCCCCAGCCCCACGAGTTTGAATATCGTGGCCAGCGCCCCCGTACCCTACCCTGGGAAACCGAACCCGATCCCGACCAATTCTTCGCTCTCATCTTTTACGGCGGCGATTTACCCGGCATTCAGCAACGGCTTGACTATTTGCAGGCGTTGGGGATTGACACTATCTATCTAAACCCCATCTTTAACGCCTACTCCAACCACAAATATGACGTGGCCGATTACGAGCAGGTGGACCCCCACTTCGGCGGCAACGAGGCCCTGATCGCCCTGCGTCGCGCCCTGGCCGAACGGGGGATGCGCTATTTGCTGGACATTGTGCCCAACCACTGCGGCTACTGGCATCCCTGGTTTACCCAGGCCCGCGCCGACGCCGCTGCTCCCGAAGCCGAATTCTTCACCTTCAACGACCATCCCGACGACTACGCCTCCTGGTTGGGCGTCTGGTCGCTGCCCAAGCTGGATTATCGCAGCGCGGAACTGCGGCGGCGTATATACGAAGCGGAGAATTCGGTCTTTCGGCGCTGGCTGCGTCCCCCTTTTGCCGCCGATGGCTGGCGGGTGGACGTGGCCAATATGCTCGGCCGGCAGGGGGAAAGCCAGATCGGTACAGAGGTAGCCCAGGGTATTCGCCAGGCAGTCAAGGAGAGCAACCCGGACGCCTACCTGATGGGTGAACATTTCTTTGACGCCTCGCCTCAATTGCAAGGCGACCAGTGGGATGGGGTGATGAATTACAGCGGCTTTGTGCAGCCGCTGCGCCATTGGCTGGGCGGCTACGAGCAAGGGGCACACGGCCTGCCCACGACACTGTCCACGCCCGCCTCCTGGCCCACGGCGGCCCTGATTGACAGCTGGCGCAGCCGACTGGCAGCCATTCCCTGGGCCATTGCCCTGCAGCAGTATAACCTGCTGGGCAGCCACGACGTACCCCGGCTGGATACGCTCCTGGGCGGCAATGAAGCCCTGCACCGGTTGGCGGCTATTGTCCAGTTTGCCTTTCCTGGCGTGCCGGGTCTCTATTACGGTGACGAAATCGGCCTGCCCGATACGCCCCACCTGGGCGCACGCGGCTGTATGATTTGGGACGAAAGCCGCTGGCAGCAGGACCGGCTGGCCTTTTACCGGCAGTTGATCGCTTTTCGGCGCCAAACGGCCGTTTTGCAGACGGGTGGGTTTCAAATTCTGGCGGTCGAGGAAGATGGTTTTATTTTTCAGCGGGAGGGGGTAAACGGCCGTGTTCTCGTTGTCACCAATCGGTCAGCCACCACCCAACCGGCCACCAGCCTGGATGCTGTCGCTGCCGGAATGCCTGACGGCCTGCGCCTGCGGGAGTTGTTTAGTGGAGCTGAGGTGGCGGTGGAAAACGGCCGTTTGCCTCTACCACCCCAACCACAGGGCGCGACGCTGTGGTATAGTGCGTAGGGTTGGGAGATTGGTGGCACAGCCCCACGGTTTTAGTGGCCAGACAGGTAGCGGCTGGCCTTGTGCCTGCCCATTGGAAGGCAACCACGAGAGATCGCCAAACCATTTCTGTTCCTGCTTAACTTGACATTCGGTAAAAGCCACGTATAATGTTAACATTGTTCAATAAACTAAACAGTGTTCGGGCAAACTATGTCAGATAATCTACCCCAGACAGTTGACATTCGTAAGCAACGGCGTGAGTTCACGAGGCAAGCCATCCTGAATGCGGCGCTGGCGCTAATTACCCGGCGTGGCTTGCATAATTTATCCCTGCGCGAAATAGCACGACAGGTAGAGTACAGCCCTGCCGGTCTGTACGAATACTTTGACAGCAAAGAAGCCATCATTCAAGCTCTCTCCGACGCGGGTGATGCCCTGTTGAAGGACCGGCTGGCCCAGGTGCCGTCTGACCTGCCGCCGGACGGCCGTTTGGTAGCCTTGGGTCTGGCTTATATTGACTTCGCTCGCACGCAGCCAGAATATTTCCAACTGATGTTCAGTGAATTAACAACACGGCGCACCTCATTGAATGACCCTGTGCAGGAGGACAAGCCGTATTACTTTGTGGCTGAGGCCGTTCAGGAGGGGATAGACCAGGCTCTTTTCCAGACGGGGCCTGGCTATGGAGTAGGCGAGATAACTTATGGCCTGTGGTCGTTGGTGCATGGGGCGGCCACGTTGCAGTTGAGGAAACTGCGTGGTCATCAGGATGATTTTTCAGCCATTGATCGGGCTGTATTGGACACCTTTATACAGGGCTTGGGAAAACGCAATGAACCGTGAACGATTGCTCGATGCTCCTTTTGCTTACGGCCGTACCGCTGAAATTTTTGCCTGGCCAGATGGTCGGGTGCTAAAGTTGTTCCGCTCCGGTTGGAGCGAGGCCGGCGCTCGTTACGAGGCGGAAAAGGCAGAGGCGGTTTATGCGGCCGGTTTACCGGTGCCGGCTGTCTACGATGTCATTCAGGTCAACGGCCGTTTCGGCATTCTATACGAACGCATCACCGGCATTCCACTGACCAAAACGTTCCAGCAAAAACCGTGGACCCTGGTCTCCATGGCCCGCTTGTTGGCCGATCTGCACCTGGAAATGCACCAGTACCGGCTGCCCCAATTGCCCTCCTTACGGGAAAGGTTAGCCCGGTGTATACAAGGCAACGGGGCCATGCCGGCGGAAGTCCGCCGGCGCTTGCTGGAATTGATTACCACCTTGCCCGATGGTGAGGGTTTGGGACACGGTGATTTTCACCCGGAGAATATTTTTATCACCGACCGTGGGCCGATCATTCTGGATTGGATGGACGCCACGCGCGGGCATTCACTGGGCGACGTGGCCCGCACCTCGCTGCTGCTGCGCCAGGCAGCCCTTCCCCCCGATATGCCTGGCCGGCGGTTCATTGAGTTGATCCGTGGCCTGTTCCACCATATCTACCTGAGAGGTTACTTTGATCGCCAGGTGGCTGATAAGGTCGAATGGCACGCGTGGCAAACAGTGATTGCTGCCGCTCGCCTGGCCGAAGATATTCCCGAAGAACGAGACCGCTTGATTAATCTCGTCCGCACCGGGCTGGCGCAATATGATGTAAATTTGTAGCCCAAACATCCATGTTTGTGCAGTCAAGCATCCCTGCTTGACCTACAATTGCTGTAGGAGTGTCTCACATGCGGCTTCTCATCACGCGCCGGAACATTGTCGGGGTTCTTCTATTGTTGTTTGTTGTTGTAATGTTGTTCATGGCCGCCTGGGTGGCCGTCGCCGGGCCGGTTACTGTGTACCGGATTATGCGCTATGGCACGACAACCATTCACGACTTTAATCATTATCCGGGGCGTACCCTAAAGGCCGGTGACAATCCATTTCCGTTTGTAAGACAAGCGGATAGCGCCGGATTTCTGGACGAAGCAAACTATGGTCAGGCAAACTTATCTCTGGACCGGTTGCTGCAGAGCAACGACAGCATCGCCTTTTTGATCGTTCGGGATGATACCATTTTATACGAGCAGTATTTTCAAGGGCACACGGCCGTTTCCTATTCACAATTCTTCTCTGTCTCCAAATCAGTGTTGTCGGCCCTGATTGGTATGGCCATTGATGATGGCCACATTCAGTCCGTTGACCAGCCGGTCACCGACTTTGTACCTGAACTGGCCGGCAGCGGCTTTGATAAAATTACTATACGCCATTTGCTGCACATGACCTCAGGCACCAATTACCTGGAAAATGACAACCCCTTTGGTATCCACGTGCGCCTCAACTATACGCCCACCCTGGAGCAAGACATCCTGGGTATCAAGGCCGAGGACCCGCCCGGTGCCTATTTTCGTTACAAATCAGGTGATACGGCGCTCCTGAGCTTGATCTTAGATCGCGCCCTGGGTGTTCAGACCATTACCGATTATGCACAAGAGCGCTTGTGGTCTCCCCTGGGGATGGAGCAGGGTGGTGTCTGGAGCCTTGACCATGCACCTAACGGCCTGGAGAAAACCTGGTGCTGCCTGGCGGCCACAGCCCGAGATTTGGCCAGGTTTGGTCGTCTGTATGCCCATCACGGCAACTGGAACGGCCGTCAACTCTTGTCGGCTAATTGGGTGATGGACTCAACACGGCTGAACGCTGTGCCTGAAGCGGATTGGCCTGACGGTTTCCGGCAGATTGGTCTGTGGAACTACGGTTATCAGTGGTGGCTGGTATCACCGGAACGAGGTGACTTTCTGGCCCTGGGCAAAGATGGGCAGTTCCTCTATGTTGATCCTCAGACCAACGTGATTATTGTGCGCCTGGGGGAAAGTTTGGGCCAAATGGGTACACAGGGTTGGATAGCCTTATTTACACGACTGGCCCAAGAGGCCAGCGAGCATAATGCTGCCGTCGGACACTAGCCAGGGGGAAACGGCCGGCTTTGCAGAGGCAGCCGTGCGCCCCGCAGAAGCGTTCTACAGCAGCGATCTGCGCGAGTTCATTCTGCCCTATGGCGTTGTGCGCCAAGCGCCAAACCCAGATGAGACGCTGCTTGACTTCTGGCAAACGACGTATGAGGCAGGTGCTGACCTGGCCGGATGGGAGCGGCAATCGTTAGCGTGGGATGGTCCGAAAAAGCCAAAATAGCCAGATCGTGTTGCACATTGCTTATTGCGCAACATAACGTAGCCACAACCAAAAGCAGTTATGCGGAGTTGCGCGGAGGACACGCAGAGCTTCGCGGAGAAATAGTGAACCGAGGCGCTAGCGGCTGCCGGAGGGTTCGATGGGGGCAGCCACGGCCGTTTCCGCCGCCACCTTCTTCCGTTTTCGTTCTGATACGGCCGCCAGGTAGATGCCCAGCAAGAGCAAAATTAGGCCAACCAGTTGCAGCCCGGCCACGCTCTCTTGCAGCAGAATGAAAGCCAGAATCGCTGAACCAACAGGCTCACCCAAAATAGCAATCGCCACAAACGTGGCCGACAGATAGCGCAGCGACCAGTTGAAGGCGGTATGGCCCAACAACTGCGGCCCTACCGCCAGCCCAATCACAAAGAGGTAGGCCAGCAGCGAGTAGCCGGTCAGTGATAGCCCGGCCAGCAGCGTGGCGACCAACAGAAAAACGGCCGCACTGCTGTAAACCAGCCAGATGTAGGCCAGTAGCGACAGCCGCGCCCGCACGTCGCGGCCAATCAAAAAGTAGCCAGAGGCGGCTATGGCCCCCAGCAGAGCCAGTAAGTTACCTAATGTGGGGGCTGAATGCTGGACAGCAACGGCCGTTTCCACCCGGCTATCACTCACCAAAATCAAAATCGTCCCGGCAAAGGTCAGCCCAATCCCCACCAGGGCCAATACCCCCAACCGCTCCCGAAACAGAAAGTAGGAAGCAATAGCCACCCAGAGCGGGTTGGTCGCCACCAACGCCACGCTGCTGGCGACCGAAGTAAAGCCCAACGAACTAATCCAGGCGGCAAAATGAACAGCCAGGAAAAAACCGGCCACCAACCCCAGCAGCAAATCCCGCCGCGACAGTTGGCGCAAGTCGTCGCCGGCCCGCGCCCAGGCCAGCGGCGTCAGAATCAGGCTGGCGACCAGCAAGCGGCCGGTGGCAATCGTCATGGAGGGCATGCCCTCCTGCTGCGCCAGCCGGATCAAAATAGCGGCCGTGGAAGCCACCAAGATACCCCCGGCCAGGACGAGGAAGGGTAAGAAGCGTTTCATAGGGGCAAGGTGGCGGCGTGGCGAGGTGGCGGCGTGACGCTGTTACCTCGCCACTTCGCCACCCCGCCACTCCGCTAAAATACCGGTTCCGCCTCCGGGTCGGGCAGTGCCTGGGCCTGGACCTCGGCGGCGATGCGGCGGCCTTCGGTTTCGTTGACGAAGTAGAGAATAGCCCCGCCTACAATGAAGAAAAGGATGACGGAGAGAATCCCGAGACGGCTGGAACCGGTCAGGGTGATCACGGTGGCCATGACGGTCGGCCCCATGACGCCGGAGAATTTGTCAATGACGCCATAAAAGCCGAAGAATTCGCCCGATTTGTATTGGGGAATCATGCTGGCGAAGAAGGAGCGAGACAAGGCCTGGGTGCCGCCCTGGACCATACCCACCAGGAAAGCGAGGGCGAAAAAGTGAACGGATGTCGTCATGAAATAAGCCAATACACTGACGCCGGTATAGATAGCCAGCCCCACAAACAACGCCTGCTTGGTGCCGATACGGCCGGCCAACATGCCAAAAGCAAAAGTAAAAGGCACACCCACAAACTGGACCATCACCACTGCCCCAATCAGTGCGCCCTGCTCAATGCCCAACTCTGCGCCATAAATAGCGGCCATGCGGATAATGGTGCCCAAGCCGTCACCGTACACGAAGTAAGCCAGCAGCAGCAAAAAGGCGTTGCGATATGAGCGCAATTCGCGCATGGTACGGGCCAGCCGGCTTAACGCCTGCCGTACCGCCCCGCCCACCAGCACCTCGTTGGGGTCTAGCTTGGGCATCGGCTCCGGCACGCGGCGGAAAATAGGGATGGCAAACAAGGCCCACCAGATACCCACAGCCACAAAGGAGAGACGCACCGGCAGGGTCGTGCCTTCCTCCATACCGAACAGACCGGGCATCTGGATCATGAGCAGGCAGAAAGCCAGCAGCAGCCCGGCTCCCAAATAGCCCAGAGCGAAACCGCCCGTCGAAACGCGGTCAATCTCTTTGTTGGTGGCAATGTGGGGCAGCAGGGCATCGTAAAAGACGGTGCTGCCGTTGGCCCCAACGTTGATCAGGACAAAAACGGCCAGGGCCAGAAACCAGTTGCCTTCGCTCACAAAAAAGAGGGCCATAGAGGCCAGGACGCCAATAGTTGTAAACAGCGCCAGAAACACCTTCTTGATCGGCACCCGGTCGGTAATAGCGCCCAAAATGGGCGCCGTGACCCCGATGATGGCAATGCCGATGGTGGTGGCGTAGGCAAAGTTGCGCGTGGCAATTTCATTGGGCAAATCACCCGATAAGACGGCCTGAAAATAGATGGGAAAAACGGTGGCCACCACCACGGCCCACATGCCCGTGATGGCCCATTCATACATCGCCCAGGCCCGCAGCTCAGGTCGATGTAGACCCAGCCGTTCAAGCAGGGTAATAGACGGTACGTCACTGTCTGCGGCTGATTTCATAACCTCTCCTCGATAGAATGTAAGTCAAGCACCCTGCTTGACCGCGCAAACAGGGATGTTTGCGCTACAGATTTTCATTCAGACCAGCAAATCGCGCTTAATTATTGTCGTTTTAGGCTGGGATGCAAGCCTTTGGACAAATCGAGGTTATTAGTCAGTCCGGCGAATTTGTTGTATAGTTTAGACAGGCATCAGCAGTCCATTATTCACAATAGTTATGAAGGGAGAATCTGTGCATGAGTCAGGACAAGCAAAAGCGAATTGGTATCCTCGTGGGCCAGGAGTCAGACTGGCCCAATGCGTTGTTAACGGCCGTTAACAACGCTAATCAGCCTGTCATCGCCGAATTCGTCAAAATAGGGGGCACTTACATGAACGAGACCTGCCCCTACGACCTGATTATCGACCGGGTTTCTCATGAAATCCCCTACTATCGTTCTTATTTGAAATTAGCCGCACTACAGGGTTGCACAACCATCAACAACCCTTTCACCTGGTCGGCCGACAGCAAATTCATGAGTATCGCCCTCACCAACCAGCTTGGCTTTAATAGCCCGCGCTCGGTGGTGCTGCCTAACAAAGAAGTCGAAGAAGAAAACAAGCCAGACAGCTTCCGCAATTTGGTTTACCCGATGGATTGGGACGGCATCATTGACTTTGTGGGCGTGCCGGCCATCTTTAAGGACGTTAGCGTCGGCGGCCGGCGGCTGGTTTATCGCGTTCACAGCGTTGATGAGCTGATTCAACATTATGACGAGAGCGGTACGCGTACCATGATTCTGCAGCAGATTGTGGAATCAGATGTACATATACACGCCTTTGTGATCGGCCAGGAAAAAGTGCAACTGCTACGCTACTCGCTGGCCGACGGCCGTTATCTGCCGGAACTGATTGATACCGAAAGCGAAAAGGGCCAGATGTTAACTCAGGCTGCGCTCAAGCTAACCCAAACCTTTGGCTATGAGATCAACATGGTCGAATTTGTGCTACAAGGCGACACCCCTTATGTGATCAACAGCACCAATCCGGCCCCGATAATTGACAAAAAGCTGATGAATGAAGACCAGTTCAACTGGTGCCTGCAAGAAACAGTCGCGCTGGCGCTGGACCGCCTGCAACAGCCGCAACCGCCCAGAGGTCTTTTGCGTGATCTGCTCAACAATAACGTGCCTGAGCAAACCACCTGATCAGCTACGCCCTTATCATGCCACGCTCATGAAAAATTCTCTATACGGCCGTTCACAGACTTCTTATTGTGGTCAATTCTATAACCATGCTATAATAGGCTCGATTTTGGTTGATCTATCAACCAATCAGCATTATTACCAACCTGATCCAGGCATTGCTCTGTCTATAATCCAACCCCTATCCCAAACCCATGTTTAAATACTTTTCCACTGACCCACTCGACAGTGGCCATGCCTTGCTTACCCGTAGATGTTCAGATTAACAGGAAAGGAAAAAATATGAACACAATAGGTGACAAACTACCTGCAAAAATAAATCGTCTGGGCGAACTCGCCTATAACCTCTGGTGGAGCTGGTCGCCGACCGCCCGTCATCTCTTCAAGCGACTCGATTACTCCCTCTGGCGGCGTACCCAACACAACCCAGTGCAGATGCTGCAAGAGATAAGCGTCGCCTCCTTAGAAGCGGCCGCGCAAGATGCGACTTTTCTCCGACTATACAACAAAGTAATGATGGCCTATGACGAAGCAATGAGCTTCGAAGGCTCCTGGTTCCACGAAAGCTATCCCGACTACCGCGACAAAACAGTTGCCTACTTTTCGTTTGAGTTTGGGCTGCACAACTCGCTGCCCATCTATTCCGGCGGCCTGGGTATCCTCTCCGGCGACCACGCCAAAGAGGCCAGCGACCTTGGCTTACCTTTTATCGGCATTGGCTTTATGTACCCACAGGGCTACTTTCGCCAGCGCATCCCGGCTCACGGCTGGCAAGAAGCCATCTATCAGCAAATCGACATGTCACAGGCCCCCATCAAACCAGTAACCGACGAACATGGCAATTCAGTCAAGGTCTCGGTAGACCTGGCCGGCCGCACCGTTCACGTCCGCATCTGGCATGTACAGGTAGGGCGTATTCCGCTCTATCTGCTTGATACTGATGTCGATGAAAATGACCCCTGGGACCGTGAGTTGTCGGCCCGCCTCTACTCCGGCGATAGCGAAATGCGCATTCGCCAGGAAATTATGTTAGGGATTGGTGGGGTTCGCGCCTTGCGTAAGCTGGGGCTGCAACCGGCCGCCTATCACATGAATGAAGGCCACTCTGCCTTCCTGGTCATGGAACTGATGCGTGAGCAGGTGCAGGCTGGCAAAAGTTTTGAAGAAGCGCTCGATCTGGTACGCAAGCACACCGTATTCACCACGCACACGCCAGTCCCGGCTGGCCATGACGCCTTTGGCTTCCACATGGTTGAACAATATTTCAACGGTTATTGGGACCAGCTTGGCATTGACCGGGAACAGTTCCTGAACCTGGGTCGCAATGAGGAAAGCTGGGGCACCGCCTTCAACATGACCGTGTTGGCTCTGCGCACGGCCGGTCAACGCAACGGCGTGAGCAAGCTACACGGCCAGGTCTCTCGCGAGATGTGGCACAGAGTTTGGCCTGATCGGCCCGTCAGTGAAGTGCCCATTACCTCTATCACCAACGGTATTCATGTGCCAACCTGGATAGCCAGTGAAGTAAACCAGCTTTACACCAAATATCTGGGCACCAACTGGCGTGAAAACCATGACGATCCTTCCTTATGGGAACGACTGTCTGAAGCACCAGATGAAGAGTTGTGGAATCTGCACATGCACCTGAAGTATAAGCTGTTGGGCTATATGCGTGAACGGGTGCGCGACCGCTGGGTAGACGGCCGTAACGATCCCACCCAGGCCCTCGTTGGCGGCACGCTGCTCGACCCGGATGCGCTGACCATTGGCTTCGCCCGCCGCTTTGCCACCTACAAACGAGCCACCCTGCTCTTCCGCGACCTGGAACGGCTGCGGCGCATCATTCTGGACGCGCATCGGCCGGTGCAAATCATCTTTGCCGGTAAAGCTCACCCGGCCGACGATCCGGGCAAATCGCTGATTCAGCATATCTACAACATGGCCAAGCATAACCAGTTTGGCGGCCGTGTCGCCTTTATCGAAGATTATGACATGCACATTGCCCGCCGCCTGAAACAGGGCGTTGACCTGTGGCTCAACAACCCGCGCCGGCCGCGAGAGGCCAGCGGCACCAGCGGTATGAAAGCCGCCCTGAACGGCGTACCCAACTTCAGCGTGCTGGATGGCTGGTGGGTCGAAGGCTATAACGGAGCCAACGGTTGGGTTGTGGGTGACGATACCGAGTTTGAAAACCCGGATCGTCAGGATGATTACGACGCCAACGATCTATACCAGACGCTGGAAGATGAAATTGTGCCCCTTTACTATAATCGGGACCGGGACAATGTGCCGCGTGGTTGGGTTGAGGTCATGCGCGAGGCCATCCGTACCAACGCCCCGCAGTTTAGTATGCGCCGCATGGTGAAAGAATACACGACCGAACTGTATCTGGAAGCTATGCGGAACGGGAATATGTAGCAACGTAGTGCGTAGTGCGTAGAAGAATAGCTACGCACTACGCGCTTAGTTTGAGGTTTGTATGAAGCTTTGGGTACGCCGTCTGGCGTATACCCTGATTACACTGCTCTGGCTGCTGGTGATGCTGTTGCCGGCCTTTTCATTTTTGCTGGCAGCGCGTGGTGAACTGACGCTGGGCCAAAACCCGCAGAACCAGGTGCGCTTCTTTTTGTTGCAGCAGTCTGAGGCTGAAGGGGTAGGTATCGAGTGGACACGGCCGTTGCGCCAGCATGACAATTGTACCCGCACCAGCGTACGTTATCTGCTGTGGGCAGGAGAAGGCGAGCCGGTAACAACCTGCCGCTGCTATACCGACAGCGGTGGCGTTAGCCCGGCTGATCACCCTGCCTGCCAATAGGCAGATTTCTATTTAAGGACCCCATCTGGCTGCACCTCACCGACAGGTTTATGTCTCAGCCCAGTTGTGATACAATGTTGGTGCAATATATGAGTAAAATCTGGCAGCCTGCATGAGACAATGAATAAGCAAGCACAAATTCAAATCACCACCACAACTGCTGAACCCAGTTATAAACCCACCGACGCCCAAACTGAACGTGCGGCGGCCCGCCGCCGCTTTAATCGGCTGTATGTTTATCTCCCTATCTGGCTGTTAACGGCCGTCATACTGGTCCTGACCGGCATCATGGTCTGGAGCGTCTTTACGCCGGCGGCAGCCGAAAACGCTGCTTTCTTGTCAGGCGTGGCCGACCTGATATTGATAATGGTGCTGCTGCCTTCCATCATCCTCTGGGGCGTCATTGTGGGGCTGCCCATCGCCTACTACGTCAACCGCTACCAGGAGCGACGGAAGGAACCAACGCCAGACCAGGTTTATGTGCGGCAATACGGCCGTTTCCGGCTCATCCTCTGGCAAATCGATCACAAAGTTGAACAACTCAGCCAGTTCATTCAAGAACGCATTTTGCCGGTCATCGTCCGGCCCATAATCCGCGTCCACGAGCTTGCTGCCGCCCTCAAAGCGTGGTGGGAAACATTAAGGAGCTAGACCAGAGCCAAAGTCCTCCAGCCTCTAGCTCTAGCTCTGGCTCTAGCTATTTTACGAAGGAGTTACCATACTATGGAATCCACAAATGAATGGAAAAAGAAATATTTGATTACAGGAACCCTTTTGGGTGCCTTGTTTGGCTTAACCACCGCCTACCTGCTGGCACAAGCTGCGTCCAAAAAGGGAGAGGGGCCACCGGAGATTTCCACCAGCGAAGCTATCAAAATCGCCATTGGGCTAATCAGCACCATGCGGGGTATCGCCTCTATCGGTGAAAAGTAACGTTGATTCACGCAGCCCCTTATCTGTTGCGCTGAGTAGAAACTTACCATCGAAAAGACGAGGAAATCAACCTTACATGTCCCAAATTGTTGTGGTAGAAGATGATGGTGCCAACGCGATGCTCATCCAATTGTTGTTAGAAATGGATGGCATGGACGCGGTTGCCTATCAAACAGCAGCAGAAGCCAAAAAAGCGATAACCACGGATACGCGGGCCTTCGTCATTGATGTCAATCTGGCCCATGGCCACAGCGGTATTGACCTTTTGCAGCAAATTCGTAATGGTCAAACCAATGCGCCACAGAATTCGGTTGTGCTGATGACTTCTGGCGATCAGCGCCGCGAGACAGACTGCCTGCAAGCTGGTGCTGATGGATTTTTACATAAGCCATATGCCCCCAATATCTTATCGCAAAGGATCAAACATTTAATGGAAGAAAGAACAGAGGAAACGATTTAATGGCCAACCGATCCAATAATCGCCGTTCCAAATCAAAGAGGCCATCACGGCAATGGCGGCGCATGGATCTGCATCTCCACACGCCCGGCTCCGACGACTATCAAGACCCTAACGCCTCTTATTTGGATATTTTGCGTCAGGCCGAAATTCGCGGGCTGGACATTGTTGCTTTTACCGACCACAACACGGTGGCCGGATTTGCCGCAATGAAAGAGGAGATTAAGCAACTGCTCTGGTTAGAACAGCTCGGCCGTATCGAACTAGAAGAAAAGCGCACACTCGAAGAATACCGTCGTCTATTAGACAAGATTTTGGTTTTGCCCGGTTTCGAATTTACAGCCACATTTGGCTTTCACATTCTCGGTATTTTTCCGTCGGAGACCCCGATCAATGTCCTGGAACATTTGCTATTAACCCTGAATGTCCCCCAAGACAAACTCCGCGTTGGCAGTTCGACGGTTGGCTCAACCAGTGATGCCTTACGCGCTTACCAGGTCATCAACGAAGCAGGCGGTATCGTGATTGCGGCCCACGCCAATTCGAGCAATGGGGTAGCTATGCGCGGCCTCAATTTTGGCGGCCAGACCCGTATTGCTTACACGCAGGACCCCAATCTGCACGTTCTGGAAGTCACCGACCTGGAGAAACGAGGCCGCTACACCACCCGCCGCTTTTTTGACGGTTCCAAACCAGAGTATCCGCGCCCCATGCGTTGTATTCAAGGATCAGATGCCCACCGCATCATCCGTGAGTCGCCCCACTCTAAGAATTTAGGGGTAGGTGACCGCATTACCGAAATATTACTGAGTGAAGTCAGTTTTGACGCCATAGCAACCGTTCTGAAAGGGAATGATTTCTCGCTGACACGGCCGTATCGTGGTCCTGCCAAACCGGTTGATTTTGTCCAACTGGCGCGTGAAGAAGGGGAGTCTATTGTGCAATCCTTCCACGCCCGTATGACGCAGCGGGGCGGCTACCTGGACGCTATTTTGCGCGACGTGTGCGCCATGTCTAACACGAATGGGGGCACTATTTATGTCGGTGTGTCACCCAACGCCGATGAGCAGCCGGTGGGGGTGCGTGATCCCAAAAAGGTTATTGAGCAGTTAAGCAATACCATCGACAGCCGCATCACGCCAGAGCCGGACATCACGATAGACAGCCTGCCCTCACAGAATAAGCAGGTGGTGCGCATTACGGTGCAGCCTGGCCCAGATTTGCCCTATGCCATCGACGAAAACCGCATCTATATACGGGATGAGACGGAGACGAATACGGCCGTTCGTGACGAAATAGTGCGGCTGGTACAGCGCAGCCTCAAAGAAGAGGGTGAACGGGATGTGATCACCGTGCCCCGGCTGCCCCAGACCAACGTTACCGCGGTGGGCCTACCGCCAGCAGTTGATCTGACTGAACTCAGCAACAACGGTCGCGGTGGCCCGGTTGATCCGCCCCGGACCGGAGTTGAAATCGTCAACAGCGAAAACCGCCAGGGAACGATCTATCACACCGTGCGCGACCTGCGAAACGGCAACCTGATTAACAACGTCACCCGCTCCTCAGCCCGCAAGCTGTGGCGCTACGCCATCACCAAAGTCGAAGAAGGGTTCCCCAATCCGAACGAAATCGAATGGCACAACGACCTGGCCGTTCTGGACGTTCGCAAAAAACATGAGCATGTTTGGTACGACCTGGCCATGCGCGAAGGGGATAATGTACACGTCTACTTTGGCGTCACCGATAGCGGCCTGAACGACAAGTGGATGGAGTTAGTAGAGAAACATGGTACGTAGTGGATAGGGCGACGTGCCTTATAACGCACTACGCACTACGCGATACGCACAATGAACATCGGTATTTTAGTCACCAGCGACCGGGCCGCCAGCGGCGAGTATGAAGATCGCAGCGGTCCGTTGCTGCGTCAGATTCTACACGCCAATGCGCCCTGGGAAATAACTCATTATGCCGTTGTGCCAGACGACATGGCAACGATTGCGGCTACCCTGGTAGACTGGTGTGAGGCAAATGTCAACCTGATTTTTACCAGTGGCGGCACTGGCTTTGCGCCGCGTGATGTAACCCCAGAGGCAACGCGGCAGGTCATCGAACGAGAGGCACCCGGACTGGTAGAAGCCGTTCGTGCAGACAGCCTGCGCCTCACGCAACACGCCATGCTCTCCCGTGCTGTGGCTGGCATTCGAGGCCAAACGCTGATCATCAATCTACCCGGCAGCCCTAAAGCCATCCGTGAAAACTTGCAGGTGTTACTGCCTGTACTCCCGCACGCGCTGGACCTGCTCCTAGAGCGGTCGGGCACCGAAACACAACACCGCATCGTCTAGCCCAAACCGGCGCAATCTGACAAATCACGCCGGTTTCTGATCAGCGCCAAGCCGGGGATTGGGGTAGCGTGCTGTTGGCCGATAAGCTCAGCGCCTCACGCCAATTCCAGCGTGCCAGCCCTAGCAGGGCCGGGTGGGCCGTCATATTGAGGTGCAGCGGCGTAACTGAGACGTAACCATTGGCCACTGCGCCAATATCGGTGCCATTTTCCACGACGCCGCTGGGCGCATCACCGCCAATCCAGTAATAGGCGTTGCCGCGTGGGTCTTGCCGCTGTTCTAGCCGGTCCCGATAGACGCGCATCCCTTGTCGCGTAGGGCGGATACCCTTAATCGCCTCAGCGGGAAGGGCTGGCACATTCACATTGAGAAGAACCCCCTGCGGCAGACCACGCTCAATCACGTTACGCACGATGAACCGGGCCACGCGAGCAGCCACGCCAAAGTCAAGCTCCATTTCAGCCCGGCGACCGCCATCAAGCGACACGGCAATGCCGGGAACGCCCCAGATGATGCTTTCCATAACGGCCGTTACCGTCCCGGAGTACGTGACATCATGCCCCATATTGGCCATTGGGTTAATGCCAGACACAACCAGGTCCACTTTCTTAGACAGCAGCCCCATTACGGCCATAGCCACACAGTCAGAAGGCGCACCATCGCTGGTTAACGCTGTTGTGCCGTCGGCCAGGCGCACCTCACGCACCCGCAGCGGCCGGTTCAACGTCTTGACATGACCACAGCCAGACCAGTTGCGATCAGGGGCCACCACGCTGACCTGGCCACACTGTCTCATAACGCTCGCCAGAGCCAGCAGGCCCGGCGCATGGACACCATCATCGTTCGTTACTAGAATGTGCATACGTTTGTCCTTGTTCATATTATCACAACGAAGGCCGGGCATTTAGCCCGGCCTCGTCGGAAGGGGAGAAGAAAGACAGACAAATGAAGAGAAAACTGTACCTGAGGAGGATGTCTGCTTCCCGTAGATGTACTTTTAGTATAAGATGGCTTTGTTAACGGCCGTTTAACCGGACGTTACCGTTTGGCTAAGAAACGATAAACTTCTAATTATGGACATACCCACCGCGACACTCACGCTCAAAAAAGGGCGGCACAAGCCCGTTTTGAACCGCCACCCCTGGGTCTTCTCTGGCGCTATTCAAGCAGTTGAGGGAGAGCCATCGCCAGGCGATCTGGTAAACATTACTGACCAGGGCCACAATTTTCTGGCCCGCGCCTACTACAATCCCCACTCCCAAATTCAGGCCCGAATTTTAAGCTGGGCTGCTGGCGAGGCGGTTGATGATGCTTTTTGGCGACGACGGATAGAACGGGCCATAAACGGCCGTGTCACCCTGGCTTTGCAGCCTCATACCACCGCCTACCGGCTGATCAACGCCGAGGCTGACGGCCTGCCTGGCCTCGTCGTCGACCAATACGGCGACTATCTGGTGATGCAGTGCCTCACGCTGGGCATTGATCGGCGCAAAGCGCAACTGGTGACTCTACTGGCCGACATCTGCCAACCGCGTGGCATCATCGAGCGTTCTGACGTAGACGTGCGACGCAAAGAGGGGCTGACGTCCAGTGATGGACTGCTGTGGGGCGAGGCTCCACCCGCCGAATACCTGATTCAGGAAAATGGCCTGATCTTTGGCGTCGATCTGGCCCAGGGGCATAAAACCGGCTTCTACCTCGACCAGCGGGACAATCGCGCTCTAGTAGGGCAGCCCCACATCGTGGCCGGACAAACAGTACTCAATCTATTTGCCTACACGGGCGGATTTGCCGTCTATGCGGCCGCGGCCCAGGCCAGCCGTATTGTCAACGTAGACACCTCAGCCGATGCCCTGGCTCAGGCCGAGCGCAATATAGACCGCAACGGCTGGCAGCGGCCCCAGGATGAATATCTGGCAGGCGATGCGTTTGAAGTCCTGCGTTACTATCGTGACGAAGGAAGTAGATTTGACGTAATTGTGCTGGACCCACCCAAATTTGCCCACAGCCGGCGAGATATTGATCAGGCGTGTCGAGGCTACAAGGATTTGAACTGGCTGGCATTGCGGCTGCTGCGGCCGGGTGGCTGGCTGGCTACCTTTTCCTGCTCTGGCTTGATTAGCGCGGACCTGTTCCAGAAAGTGCTGTTTGGCGCGGCCGTTGACGCCGGCCGTCACACCCAGATCATCCGTCCGCTGGGTCAGGCAGCCGATCACCCGATTGCGCTAACCTTTCCTGAATCAGCTTACCTGAAGGGATTCTTGTGCCGGACCTGGCCCTGGTGAACAGTTGCCGCGCCTGACGGTAAGACAGCTATCTACTATCAAACAAACTCATGTGCAAATCATGCCAGCCAGGTGCAGTTTCCAGACTGGCCTGACGACGAGCAAAGGTAGCTTCCGCAGACGCGGTATCGGCCGTATCATGAGCCAGCGTGTACTCACGCCAGGCTCGTAGCGTTCGCTCCGCCTGTTGCCGATAGCAGGGTATCTGAGGATTGGCCAGCTTAATTGTCTGCCAGCTTTGCCTGAAACAATCATCTACACTGACTGATTGTTCATCAACTTTGACCGTCGCCTTGTCGGCCTGAGCCAGTTGTAACCCACGTAGGGCCAATGCCAACAGCCGCCAGGCGGTGGCTATGGCCTGCTGCGAGTCACGTTTTTGCGCCAGCGCATATGCTTGCCGAGCCGTTTCCAGGGCCACTTCCGGTCGCTGCTGAGCCACGTAAATCTGAACGAGCAGGTCATAAGCCCGCAATTGGCCCCACCAATCCTCCATGCGATGTGCATTCGTGGTGCGGTTAAGCAGCCAGTCTAATCCCCTTTGGGCTTCATCAAACTGCTGTTTCTGCAGAAGCGCCCTGGAAAGGTAAAGCTGGTAGCGGACACGGCCGTATTCATCACCAGCCGACTGGGCCATTGTGACAGCACTTCGCAGATAAGCCACCGCGTCATCAACCTGGCCTCGCCTGAGCGCCAGCCGTCCCAGCGCCGCCTCCGTTTGGGCCAGCCCCAGCAAATTGTCTTCCTGGCGATATAGAGCCAGCGCCTTATTCAGCGCATCGTGCGCCAGCGAAAACGACTCCGTGGCCCTGTACATGTCAGCCAGGACCAGATAACAGAGCGCACTAACTTGCTGACCACTCTCAGTGGCCGTTACACACTGTTGCTCAAGCTGCTCACGCAGCGCCAGCGCATCTTCGGTCTTGAACTGAGCGTGATAGATCTGGCACAACAACCCTAGCGACAAGACCTGCACACGCGGCAGATCTGTCTTCTGGCTAACAGCCAGCGCGTTTTCGGCCAACGCCTGGGCCAGGGGTAGCTCACCCCGGTAGATATGGGTCTGACTTTGCAGGAGGCTGGCCTGCACTTCCTGGACGTAATTGGTGATCAGGCGGGCCGCCTGCCGGCCCTGTTTGGCTGAGTCCAGCATCTCGTTGTACCTGGCCTGCTCCTGTTGTACGGTGGCCAGGCCAAGCCAGGCCTGAGCTTGCAAGCTTAGCTCACCATCCAGAGCGGCCGTGTATTGCAAGGTCAGGTAAAGCTGTGCCGCTTCAACCAGACGTAAGCGGCGCACCAGCAGTGGGCCCATATGCTCTTGCAGTCGCAGCAGCCAGGTGGTATGGCGCGGCTTGTCAGTTAACAACGATAGCGTCTTGCGATAATTGTCAACGGCCGCATCGAAATTAGACATCTCTTGCGCCCGGCGCCCGGCCAGTTCGTACAGCCCGGCGGCCCGTGTCTCTTTACCAGCTAACTCATAGTGGAAAGCAATCTGGCTGGCAAACTCAGCAACACGCTCGCCGGTCTGCTCAGAAAGCCAGTCCGCCACCTGCTTGTGATACAACGGCCGGTGACGCGGTGAAATGCTCTCATAGACAATTTGCCGCAGCAGATTGTGCTTAAACAGATAGGCTGTAGCACCGGCAAAGTTGGAAACGGCTTGCTTGAAGATGAAACCCCGCTCAACCAACGTCTGCCAGACATCGTTTGTCTCCACAGCGGCAGACGGTTTGGTTAACGGTGTTTCGCTCATGGCCAGAACGGCCGTTTCCCAAAACGTGCGGCCCATAACCGACGCCCGCTGCAGCATCGTCTGCTCCCGGCTAGAGAGCTGTTCGAACCGGGCCGGCAACAGATCGGCAAGCGTAGCTGGCACATCCCAGTCGGCAAACGCCTGCTCGCTGAGTTGTCCGCCAACGGCCGTTTCGGTAATCAAGCCTTTATCAAGCAACAGCTTAACCAGTTGTTCAATGAAAAGCGGGTTGCCATGTGCCCGGTCCACCAGCCAATCAACCAGTGGTTCTGAGGGCAGAGCCAACTGGTCTAAATGATGTCGGGCTACCTGGCGGCTGGCCTCATCGGCTAGGGGTGGCAAATCCAGACGGGTGTGGGGCAGACCCAGGTCATGAATGGCGTTGAGGTGAGGCCAGTGAGACCAGCGCTCATAAAGGATGGGCTGGGCCAGGCAAATAACCAAAACAGGGGCATTGACCAATTGAGAAGCCACATAGGCCATTAGATGAATCGACTCTTCATCTGCCAGGTGGACATCTTCCAGAAGGATGAGCGTCGCCGGACGCAGCAACAGCGTTTTTTCTACCAGTGCATCCCAAATTGTCAGAGCCTTTTCCCGCCGATAACGCGCCTGCTGATCATCAGCGGGCAAATCGAGCTGGGCAACCTGAGGCAGTTCATCGACAACCGCCAGACCCAGCAGTTGACCCAATAGGTGAGCTTGCTGGTGCAGCGAATCCGACTCGTCTATCTGAACCCAGCGCAAACAGGAAGCCAGCTTGTCCAAAACCAGGACAGCCGGTTCGTTGTCCTGTATATGCAGGATGTTGGTGATCAGGTTACGCGCCAGAGCATAAGGAAACGGCCGTGTGCCCTGATCCACCTTAGCCTGCAAAAGCATCACGTCTGGCCAATGCTGCCTGACCCATTGGCCAAAATCATAAGCCACTCGTGACTTACCGCTGCCCGGCTCGCCAATGATGGTGACCACGTGCCCCTGCCCAACCGCACACGCTTCCAACCGTTGCCGCAGCCGGGCCAAAATGTCGTCTCGGCCATAGAGAGGCGTTTCTACGGCGGGAATGTGCCAACCAGACTGGTCAGCCAGGCGCAGAGATAGCCCAAGTAGCCAGTAGGCTGAGCCAGTGTAAGGCTCGCTCAGCGTCAGCGCCTCAACCTTCACGCGATTGGCCACCAGCGCATAAGTTGCCTGAGTGAGATAGACACCCGCTTCAGTAACCGATTGTAGCAATTGCTGGACCAGGGCCACGCCTTCCCCCTCTAGCGTCTGTTGACCGTTGTCTCGTTGCTCCCCATAAACAGAACCGGTATGCAAGGCGATTGACAATGATAGCGGCGGCAGACTATCCGGCTGGCTGGCAGAGGCTAGAGGCAGGCCAGACAAATCGCCCTCCTGATCAAAGAAGAGGCGAGCGTCAGCCTGTATGGCCAGGGCCGCCCGTACCGCCCGTAACGGATCATCGCGATGGGTGCTGGTCAGACCAAAAACGGCCGTTAATTGGCGGGCCGTCGTTTGGGCAACGATTCCCCCTTCTTGTTTGACAATGCCGCGCAGCCGCTGCCAATACTCGTTGAGTAGCAGAGAGAGGTCGTCGATTGGCTCAGCCTCAGACAATTGCTCCGGGCCATTGCCCTGAACCACCAAAACGGTAGCGACCGTGGGCTGCGCTGTTAAATCGGTGTTTGCGTCGGCCAGCATATCATCCAGAGCAGCCACCGTTACGGCGACAACATCATGCCCCAGCAGTTCACGCTGGGCTGCCAGGACACGAATAGCTTCATCAATTTTTTGCTGATGGTTCATTGACAATTCCGTAAAGACCGGTCAACCATTTTGTCTAAACTGGTTGGCGTTGCCTTGTAGATGCCCTATTAGTAACCAACTGGGGCACGGCAAGTAAAATGTCGCCCGACGGCGGCTGCCATCTGGCCAGGCGCTGCTGGTACGCTTGGCGCTCTTGGGCAGCCATTCGCTTCTGCACTGTCTGGCGTAGTCTTGGGTGGCCAAACATATAGCCCGTGGCCCCACGATACACAGGGAAAGGCTGGTAACGAAGGAGACCACAGGCGACTAATGCCTGCAAAACGGCCGCTATTTCTTCCAACTGTAGCTTCTGGGCCTCACTGGCTTCTGTTTCCGTCTGTTCCAGGTAGGCAACGGCCGTATCCCAAAACCAATCGCCTAGCAGCGCAGCCTTCTGCAAAACCCCGCGAGCCAGAGGTGAAACGGCCGCTATCTGTCGCTCGAACAAGCCGACCAAAGAATTAGGCAGCTTATACCGACCACCGCGAGAAGGCGAGACAACATGGACCATGTTGGTCTCATTTAACTCAGTCAGCGCCCACAACGGGCCATCTGGCTCCAGCCGCCCTTCCATTTGGAGTAAGCGAATCGCTTCGCGCACATAGAGCGGCGTTACCCGCCCCCCGGCCACCAGCACCTCGTGCAGACGCAAGGGCACAGGCGAAAGATGCGGTAAAAAGGCATTCACCAGATGGCGCATGTCTATCGGGGATAGCGGCGGTAGCTTTAACATCGTATGCTCAGCGGTATGGATGTCTGTGGGCCAGGACGGCCTCTCAGAGCGAAGCATCGGCTGCGTTGAGCCGATGAGCAACAGCGGCAAATCCCGGCACTGGCGAAACAGCGCCTCCACCAAGTTAAGGGCCAGATCATCCGCTCTGTGTAAATCTTCGAGCAGCACCACCACCGCCTCCGGTCTTTGCGGTGCCGCCTCCGCACCAGCTACGACTGATCGCAGCAGTCTGGCCATTAACATAAGCCAGTGGGCCGGACTGTAGGCGGCAGTGGCGTTGGTAGCCAACCCCAACCAATGCTCAACGATGGCCACTGCTTCAGAGACGGCCGTTTCTGGCAGATAACGGCGCAAGCCGGTCCGTATTTTTTGGGCCATAACCTCCTGGCTATCCAGCAGATGCAAATCAAGCAACGAGGCCAGTAGCGCGCCCAAAGGCGACAGGGGCCAATCGACCTGACCAAAGGCGGCCCGCCCCCGGAGCAGCAGCACCGGACCCGGCACCAATTTAAGCCATTGTTCAAAATGATAAAGTAGATGAGATTTACCGAGACCAGCCTGGCCCATGATGGTCACTAAATGGGCGCTCTGCTGCTGTATCACCTGCTCTAGCTTCCCTTCAAGCAGTTGATGCTCCAACTCGCGCCCAATAAGATGGGGAACCAGATGGTTGCTGCGTAAACAAAGCCAAAAATCAGTGGCTGTTTCGGCCGTTACTGGCTGATTATCCGTCTGCACCGGCAGTGATTGGCCGTTGTCAGGAGCGGGCGGCAGCGTCACCAGCTTCCGTTGCAGGGCAGCCACCGATAACTCAACAACATCCTTGCCCAACACATGGCGATGCTCTTCAAGACGACTAACTGCCTGTTCTAGGATGTCACGCTCATCTACCATTACTACCTGTAACCAAGTATAGAGAAACTGCTAGTCGAATTATAACCCATTCCCAGTATAATTGTCACATGATGCTGTGTGACCAGATCATCTGACTATTCAGCACCGCGAGATTGCAAACAGTACACAAGCAAAACACTGCTGACCAGAACGACTAAGGCGCAACCGGACCGTCATGCCGACACGCTTGCATTGCGGCCCGGATGCTACTAAACTACCCGCCGCTATGAAATTAAAACGACTTACTTTGCAGGGCTACAAAACGTTTGCCAGTAGAACAGAATTTGTCTTTGATGAGGGTATAACGGCCGTTGTTGGTCCGAATGGCAGCGGCAAAAGCAACGTGGCCGACGCGCTGCGCTGGGTGCTGGGCGAGCAGAGCTACACGAGCCTGCGTGGCAAGCGCACCACTGACATGATTTTTACCGGCAGCCAGCACCGGCCACGGGCAGGTATGGCCCAGGTTGTTCTTACCCTGGACAACAGCGACGGTTGGCTACCCATTGCCTATTCTGAAGTCGAAATCGGCCGCCGCGCCTACCGCTCTGGCGAAAACGAATACATTCTCAACGGTCAAAAGGTTCGCCTGAAAGATGTGCTGGACCTGCTGGCTACCAGCGGGCTGGCCCAGCGCACCTATACCGTCATTGGCCAGGGCCTCGTCGATCAGGCCCTGTCGCTACGGGCCGAAGAGCGACGTGCCCTCTTTGAAGAAGCCGCCGGCATTAACCATTATAAAACCAAACGGGCCGAGACCCTGCGCCGCCTGCAAGAAACCCAGCAAAACCTGCAACGCCTGCATGACATCCTGGCCGAGATTAGACCGCGCCTGACCTCGTTGAAGCGGCAGGCAACGCGCGCTCAAAATTACGAGCAGGTAGCCACCGACCTGCGCCACCTGCTTCGTATCTGGTACGGGTTCAAATGGGATCAAGCCCGGCGTCGGCTGCGGCTGGCCCGCGAAACGGCCGAAACCGCTGAAACCAACTGGCAAAACGGCCGTAGCGAACTGCTGGCCCGCCAGGAGCAAGCAGAGACCCTGCGTGCCCATATTAACGAACTGCAAGAAAACACCGCCCGCACTCGTGGGCAGCGGGACGAGGTGCGCGAGCAGGTGGAAAAAATACGGCGTGAAGTGGCCATCCTGCGCGAGCGACAGGAGGCTATTACCCGTCAATTAAGCGACATTGAGCAAGACCTGCCCCTGCTGCAACAACAGCAGCAGCAGGCCGAGGCCGAACTGTTGGCGGCCACCGGCGAGCTAAACGTGGCCCAGGCCAATCTGCAAACGGGACAGGTAGAACTACGCCGCTTTAACGCCACGTTTGAGAGCAAGCAGCAAGAAATCAATCGCTGGCAGCAGGCCCGGCAGCAGGCGGAGACCAGGCTGCGGGAGCAACAAAAAGCGCTGGCCCAGGCTGAGGGTCAACTGACTCAACTTCAGGAGCGGCTCAATGAACGGCAGGCCGACTCGAAAACGGCCGACCTGGCCGAAATCAAACAGCTTGAGCCACAGATCACCCATCTGAGCGAAACGGCCGCTGCCGGTCAAACTGAGTTAGATCGCCAACAGGCCCAACGGCAGCAGCTTCATGAGCAACGCCTGGAACTCATTCGGTCGTTGAAGCACCTGCGCCGGGAGGACAAAGCACAGGAAAAACAACTTAACCAGCGACGCAACGAACTGGCCCGCCTGGAAACTCGTCTGGAAATGCTGGAGCAGCAGCGCGGTCAGGCCCTCACGGTGGCGGCCGGCGTCACGGTGCTGGGCCAATTGGCCCACTTTCTGACAATTCCCGCTGCCCACCAGACCGCGCTGGCAGCCGCTTTAGGACAGCGACTCGATACGCTCTTTTTAGCCAACCAGGCGGATTTGTGGGCACTGCTGGCTGACAATCCCCAATCGCTCCTGGCCCTGGTTGTGGCCGATGGGCAGCCCATTGCGCCACAGTCAACGCCCGACGACACGGCCGTTATCGGCTGGGCACATGAGGTCGTAACCCTGGACCTGTCGGGGCTTGAGCAAGCGGCGATTGCTAACCTGTCAGGTCTCGTTGAACGCCTGCTCTCCCCGATTCTTCTCGTGCGTGACCAACGCGCCGCCTACCGGCTGTCCCACAAACTGCCCCCTGGCACGCTGGCCGTAGCTCCCGACGGCTTCATCGTCTATGCGGGCGGGCTGGTGCAAACGACTGCGGCCAATGGCCAGGGTAGCATTCTGGCTCGTGAAGAGGCATGGCGACAGGCACAGCAGGCAGTGACGGCTAGGCGGGAGGAACTGGCGCAAATTGAAACGGCCGTGGCCCACCACCAGCTGCAAATCGAGACAAAGCAGACCGAAGCAGACCGGCTACAGCAGGCCGAAAGCTCGCTAGAGCGGCTAATTCAGGCGGCTAACCAGAAGCTCGGTCAGGCACAGCGTCGGCTGGAGCAGGCTCAGCAGCAGCGGCAGTTTATTGAGCGGCAGCAAGCCACCCGCCTGGCCGAAGTGGAGCGGCTGCAAGCACGGCTGGATCAGGTGAGAGAGCAGCAGGCAGCCTGGCAAACTGGGGTAATTGAAGCGGAAACGGCCGTTGTTGAAGCCACCGCGCACCTGGACCAGCTACCCATTGCCGAAAGCCAGCAAGAACGGATCGTCCTGCGCCAGGAAATAACGACCGCTCAGACCATCGTGGCCGGTCGTCAGGCCGTAGTCGATAGTCGCCGCACCACCCTGAACCAGATTCAGAAGCAGCTTGACCGGCTACAGGCCCGGCGCGACAGCTTGAGGCAACAGCAGGCGCAGATCAATTTGGATGAGCTGGAAAACGACCAGCAACAACTACAAGCCCACCTGGATCAGTTAGATGCCAAAATCGAACCGCTGCGGGACCAGTTACACAGTCTGCGCCAGCAGTTGACCAGCCTGGAAAAAGAGATGTCGGTCGCGCAGCGGCGCACCCACGAACTGGAAACCCAATATACCCAGACCCGTATCCAGCTCACCCAACGTGAGAATCAGCTCGAAGGTTTACAAGAGCGTATCAGAGCCGACCTGGGTCTGGTGGCTTTAACCTATGACGAAGACCAGACCGGTCCCACCCCTCTGCCCATCGGCGAGGTGGTCGAACAACTCCCAGCCGTTGACGAGCTGCCAGACGACATCGAAGAGGCAATCCACAACTACCGAGGCCAGATGCAACGCATGGGGACCATCAACCCCGATGCGCCGCAAGAGTATGAAGAGACTCAGGCCCGCCACGACTTTTTGACCCAACAGATCGAAGATCTGATCGAAACAGAAGGTCAACTACGCAAAGTAATCGCCGAGCTGGATCAGTTGACCTCGCGTGCGTTTGGCGATACGGTTCGCAAAGTTAACGAGGTCTTTGGCGACACCTTTGAACAGCTCTTTGGGGGCGGCTCGGCTCAACTGGTGCTGACCGATCCCGATGACCTGACTATCAGCGGTGTGGACATTATTGCTCGCCTACCCAATCGACGTGACCAGCCATTGGCCTTGCTTTCTGGCGGAGAACGCTCGTTAACGGCCGCAGCCCTCATTTTCTCCCTGCTGCAGGTATCCCCTACCCCGTTCTGCGTCATGGATGAGGTAGACGCGGCCCTGGATGAGGCCAACATCAACCGCTTCCGCGAGAAGCTGCGGGAACTGAGCTTGAAGACCCAGATTGTCATCATCACCCACAATCGGGGCACGGTGCAGGCGGCCCAAACTATTTACGGTATCAGCATGGGTAAAGAGAGTGTCAGTGAGGCTTACTCTATCAACCCGGCCGACTACATTCGGGAGAAGAGTAAATTGGTTTAGTAACTCGATTTGGCAAATCGCGCTACACTCAACCCGGCCGACTACATTCGGGAGAAGAGCCGCGGATTTAAGAAGCGTTGATATTTTGCCCGGATCATCGTATGATCCCCCTATGAAAGAGTCTGACAAACGACGTTCCAAACATGGCCTGTCGCCGCGTGAGCTGCGCTCTAGCTTTTTGCTGCCGGTGATTATCGCGCTGGTGATCTGGCTGGTGGGTGTGGTGATTTTTTTACTGGTGCCGGGGGAGTTTAACACGGCCGTTTCCATATTCGTCGCCATCGCCATCTTTGCTTATCTGGTCTATTACACTCGCAATGCCCGGCGCACGGTACGCCTGCTGGCCCTACTTTTTGCCGTGCCCGCCATGCTCGGCATCGCCTACAGCTTTACCACCGGCAGCTCCCAACCGCTGGTGGCCGGGGTCGGCCTCACTTTTTTGTTGCTGGTGGCGCAGCGCCTACTCGACACCCCCATCTCTTACCGGGTAGCGCAGCGCTACTTTAGCCAGGGACGCAGCGACGAAGCGCTGGACATGGTCAACAAAGCCATTCAAGCCCGCCCCGACTTTTGGGAATCCTACCAGTTGCGAGCCTTGATCTACCTGACCAACCTCAACTTTGCCCACGCCGAACGAGATGCTCAGGCCGCCATTGCCCTTAAGCCCAACGCCCACCCCGTCTATAACACATTGGGGCAGGTCTATCTGGCTCAGGAGCAGTTTGAGCAGGCAGCCCGCATCTATCAGCGGGCGATTGACCTGGACCCGGACAACGCCATTTACCATTACCATTTGGGCTTGAGCCTGTACCGGCAGGGGCAATATGAGGCGGCGGTAGAGCCGTTACACACAGCCATTAGAAGTACCCTGCCGCTCCCGGATTATGATCTACTGGCCCATTATTATCTGGGCCTCTCTCTGGAACAGACCGGCCGGCCGCAAGCGGCACAAACGGCTTACGAACAGCTTGCCAACTTTCAGGAAGGCCTTGATTATCTTGAAAAGCAGTATGGACAACAGCCCGATTATCCCCATCTGGCCAATATGAAGATTGATCTGGCGCACTTGCGACAAAAATTGGCCTGATGTTGTTTACTGTCGGTGGTCAAGTTATAATCTGGCACTATATCCAAGTTCGCTCTGCAACTGCCAACGACGGATTATTATATTAAGCCACATCAAAAATGGGAGGAAAGAAATGTTTAAAGAATTCAGCGACTTCATTCAACGGGGTAATGTGATTGACCTGGCCGTGGCCGTGATTATTGGGGCTGCTTTCAACAGCATCGTCAGCTCACTGGTCGAGGATATCATCATGCCACCTATTGGCTGGCTGTTTGGCGGCGTTGATTTTTCCAATCTATACATCAATCTCTCTGGCGGCACCTTTGAAAGTCTGGCCGCAGCCCAAGAAGCGGGTGCCGCTACCATTAACTACGGCATCTTCATCAACACAATCGTCAACTTCCTGATTGTTGCGTTTGTGATCTTTCTAATTATTCGCCAGATTAATCGGATGAAGAAAGAAGAGGAAGCCTCCCCAGCGGCTCCACCAGAACCAACCAATGAAGAAAAGCTCCTGGCCGAGATTCGAGACTTACTGAAGAGTCGTTAAGATCATTTAGCAGCGGCAACCGCTGCCAGTAAGTTTAAGAACCGAGTGTTAAGGGTGGCGTGCATCTTTTCAGAAGCTACACCCCCTTCAAATACCTGCGAGGTTTCTTGTGCAACGGACAACAATCTGGCCCGGCAAAAACCTCGCAGGTTTGCACAGTTACGGCCAATACCCGGTTTCTTGCCGTGACGCCACAAATCCAACCGACACCTAAGATTACACTCCGCTACAAATTGCCTATCCTATGGCTCGTTTTGTTGGCGCTGGCTGCTCTGCTGCTGCCCCACCGCATCTGGAACACGCTGCTGATTGGGCTGGGCGGCCTGTTTTTGGTGGCTTATGGCTGGGTCTGGCTGCTGGCGCAGGGGCTACACGCCGAGCGACGGCTTCGTTTCGGCTGGGTGGCTGTGGGTGACCGGCTGAGCGAAGCCTTTCGCATTGAAAATCGCAGCAGCATCCCCGGCCTGTGGGTAGAGGTAGTGGATGAATCGACCGTGCCCGGCTACCAGGTCAACGTGGTCCGCACCATTGACGCCCACAGTGAGAACCGCTGGCGGCAGGCGGCCGTTTGCCAGCAGCGAGGCCAGTTTCGGCTTGGTCCCTGGACTATCCGCAGCAGCGACCCGTTCGGCATCTTCATGCTGACGCGCCACTACCCCCAGGCCGAAGAAATCATCATCCATCCACCCATTCATCACCACTTGCCGTTACCGCTGCCCACCGGCCGGCGCAGCGGCCAGACGCGCCAGCCCCGCCGCGCCTGGCAGGCGACCGTCAACGCCGCCGCTGTGCGTGATTATGCCCACGGCGATCCGCTCAACTGGATTCATTGGCCCAGCACGGCCCGCCAGAGTGCGCTGATGGTGCGCCAGTTCGACCAGGATACGGCCGGGGATTTGTGGCTGCTGCTAGACCTGGACGCATCGGCTCAGGTGGGGCGTGGTCTGGATGGCACGGAGGAGCAAGCCGTTTTGTTGGCGGCTTCGCTGGCGGCGCGGGCGCTGGCTGAATGGCGTCCGGTGGGATTGGCTGCCTACGGCCGTTCCCCCCACATTATTCCCCCGGCAAAAGGCGAAGGGCAGCGCTGGCAACTGCTGCGAGCATTGGCCCTGATCCGGGCCGATGGCCAGACCAGCCTCAAGCGGGCCTTGTCTGATTTTGGGCGAGTGGCGCAGCGGGGGGCCACGGCCGTTCTCATCACCCCTACCATCAGCAGCGACTGGCTGCCCGAACTGCTTACTTTGCAGCAAAAAGGGATCGACCTCAGCCTGGCCCTGCTAGAAAGAAGCAGCTTTGGCGCAGAAGAGAGTAATCAGGGGTTGCAAACGGCCGTGCAGCGATTAGGCAGCCCCACCCACCTGATCCACCAAAGCGACCTGGGCCAACGCCTCGAAGAAGCCGCCCGCCGGGGCTTCTGGGAGTTCAAAGTGACCGGCACGGGGAAGGTGGTGGCGGTGCAGCGGCCGGAGGCACGTGATGTGTGAAGCGTGAAACGTGATGAGCTTTGCCGGGACATCACGTTTCACGCATCACGTTTCACTTTATTATGACCCAACGCCTGCTCACCTACCTGCTCATTCGCTTGCAGCCCCGTGAGGGCTGGCTGCCGCTGCTGCTGCTGTTTGGCGCGGCCGGCTGCCTGGTCTGGTCAGTGTTGGGCGTGGGCTGGGTGCCGGAAGATGGCATTGTCATCCCGGCGGCCCTGTTGGGATTGCTGCTGGGGGTGGTATTGGCGAAACGGCCGTTATCCTCCCTGCCCGCCTGGTTACTGCTCACCGCCTACGGGCTGCTGGTCAACCTGATGTGGCTGGGGCGGCTGTGGCCCCCCTGGGGCTTTCTGCTGGGCGAATGGGAACTGCTGCGTCGCTTCTGGATTCAGCGCGGCGCGGTTTTTATCGACCGGCTGTCGGGCTGGCTGCAAGCCGTCCTGAGCGGCGAAAGCAGCCAGGAGACGCTCAGCTTTGCTCTGGGGCTGGGGCTGTTGAGCTGGTTTTTGGCCGCTTATGTGGGTTGGGCAACGTATCGACAGAAACGGCCGTTAAACGCCCTGCTCATCATGGGGACAGCCTTAGCGGTCAATGGCTACTACGGCGCGGCTCCCTACTTCCCCGCCGCCCTTTTTGTGGGTCTGGCCGCCCTGCTGGCCGCCCTGCTCCATTTTGACAATCTGCAACAGCAGTGGGATAAACGATTGGTCGATTATTCCACCCAAATCCGCTTCGACTTGCTGGCCCAGGCTGGCTTGATCGCCCTGCTGCTGCTGACCGTCGCCTACCTGCTGCCCGTCTTCAACCCCAGCCAGATAGCCCGCGCCCTGCTGCAACAGCCCGCCCTCGTCCAGACCGAGCAGGCGTTAGAGCGGATGTTTGGCGGGGTGCGGCCGCCCGTTGGCGGCGAAGTCGGCACCGCGCCCGGCTCGCCCGGCGGTCCCGGCGGGGCCGGGATTTTGCCCCGCGCCTACTTGCTGGGCAATGCCCCCGAACTGAGCGAAACGGTCGTCATGACCGCTACCGTAAGCTGGTCCGACCCACCCCCGCCCGACCGAGACCGGCTGGAAAGATGGCGTGCTCTCACCTACGACGTCTATACCGGGCGCGGCTGGGCCATCTCCGAAGAGCGCACCGAAACCGTCCCCCCGTTCGATCCCATCCCCCTGCCCACGATTGCCGAGCCGACCACCATCAGCCAAACGGTCCACTGGCTGTTCGATGCGCGGCTGATTCGTTATACCGTTGGCCAGCCGCGCCAGTTTGACCAGGAAACGACCAGCTATTGGCGCGGCCAGACCGACCTGGCGCGGGTGGTTCGTACGCGTGAAGAGGGGCAGGTGTATACGGCCGTATCCCGCCACACCAACGCCACCGCCGCTGCCCTACGCACCGCCCCCCTGGACCAGATCGATCCCGTTATTCTCGGTCGCTACACGAACCTACCGTCCGATCTGCCGGAACGGGTTGGCCAACTGGCCCAAGCGATCGCGGGCGACCAGCCCACCCCTTACGACCAGGCGCGGGCGTTGGTCGCCTTCTTGAACCAGTATCCCTATACCCTGGACGTGGGCGTACCCCCGGCCGGCCGGGATGTGGTTGATTATTTTCTGTTTGAGGCCCAGACCGGCTACTGTGACTATTACGCCAGCGCGATGGTGGTGATGGCCCGCAGTCTGGGGCTGCCCGCACGCCTGGTGGTCGGCTACCTCTCCCCCCCACCCGATGAGGCGGGCGTGACCACCGTACGCCAGATTGAGAGCCATTCCTGGGTTGAGGTTTATTTCGCGGGCTATGGCTGGGTGGAGTTTGAACCAACACGGCCGTTTGCGCCTGATGTGGCTGATGACGACGAAACGGCCGTGCCGCCTCCCATAACCGATCCCGACGACCTTGCCCCTGCATCCACCCCACCGCCTTTGCCTGAACCAGACCCGGCCCGTACGCCCTGGCCTTTATGGCTGGTCGGGCTGCTGGCTGCGGGGCTGTCGCTGTTGCTGGGCTGGGCTGTGTGGCTAGGCTGGCAGGCAGAACAGGATTTACGGCGAGAGGGGGTGGTGTGGGTATACGGCCGTTTACAACACCACATTTACCACTGGGGCCAACCCATCCCGCCCCATCAAACCCCGGCCGAGTTTGAGCAAGCCCTCAAGCAGCAACTAGACGAGTGGGCCACATCGCCCCGCCGCCAGCAGGTGGCTGACCGGCTGCGCCCCCTGCTGGTCCGGCTGACCGCGCTGTACAATGAAACGCAGTATGGCGACAGAGCGCAACCCTCGCCGCAGACCACGCGCACGCTCTGGCAAGGGCTGCGGCGGCCGCTGTGGTGGCTTCGTTTGTGGGGTTGGGTGGATCGGTTAAATAAACAGTGAGACGAAGGGAATACGGCCGTTTCTGTCCGAGTTTGACCAGGTTGTTAGGTTATTTTATACTAGCATTACGTGCAATTGTTTTAATCTCTTGAAAGTCATGCTTCACCTTTGCAGCATAAAATCTATAGGAGGTTCATAGTGAGTTTGAAAGGAACTGTTCGCAGTATCAGAGCTACGGTACGACAAGCAGAACGGGAATCTCGAAAGCGTCAGCGCGAACTCGAAAGACAACACCATCAGTTAGAAAAAATGCAAGAGCTTGAAAAGGCTAAATATGCGGTTGAGCTTTATGAGAACCAAGTTGACTTGTTGCTATCTGTTCACAAGGAATGTGGGCCTCTTTGGAATTGGGAAGAATTGCGTTCTGCTGAACCTCCTGTCAAGCCAACAAAATCGAATAGTAACCAGGAAGTCGCACAAGCCAACCTTGAAAGGTTTGAGCCAAGTTTTTTTGATAAAGTTCTCGGTCGAACCGAAGATAAGCAGAAGGAGTTGGCACGAGCCGTAGAAAAGGCACAAGAAAAGGATGAGCAACTATATCTAGAGGCTCTCGAGGTTTTTGAAGCTGATCTTGCTGACTGGGAAGCAACGTGTGAGTTGGCCGAGAAAGTTCTTACCTCAACTGCAGAAGGCTATTCTGAAGCTATCCGACAAGTGAATCCATTTAGTAACATTGGAGAACTTGGTACATCAATCCAATTTCAAGTCGAGAGCAGCACATATGTGGAGGCTACTTTACATGCAAATAGTGAAGAGGTCATTCCTTCTGAAACAAAGAGCTTGCTAAAAAGCGGCAAAGTCTCCGTGAACAAGATGCCAAAAACCAAATTCTATGAATTGTATCAGGATTATGTATGTGGCTGTGCCCTGCGGGTTGCAAGAGAGCTTCTAAGTAAGATCAAAAAAGAACATTAGGTTGATGTCGGGGACGATCCCCTATAATAGAAGCAGAAACAATGTTGATTGAGACTCACAAGGAGGCAATTTCCGCTGTGCGCCAAGCACGACA
>SLGK01000017.1 GCA_007123775.1 Anaerolineae bacterium
CCGTTTAACCTCAACTTTAATCAAGAGACACCGAGCAAAACGGCCGTTATCCTTACCCATGATCCGCAAATTGCACCAGGGGCTAGGCATTCCCGCAGAGGTGTTGATACGGCCGTATTCGTCCAAACAGCTTGAGTAAAGTTAGCGACCACCAGCCCGTCAAGCGAGGTAACAATGCACGCGATAGAGATTCTGGATAAGGAGTAGCCTATGAGTAAAAGATTCGAAGACAAAACAAATACCAGTGAAACCTGTCGTGATACATTTGACAGCCGGACCCTCAGTACGTTTCAACGCATTGTGCATCAATACATCACCAGACATCGAGATCGTGCCCAGCGTGAACTGAAATATTATGCACTGCAACGCAGCCTGGAAGATGCTATCGAACTGGCTGCACTCTCAAAGCTACCCAGCGGCAAGCGACATCCCCACCAATACCGGATACCTGGCCAGGTACTAAATGCGGCAAAAGAGGAACTGCTGGCGATTGCGCCTGAGTTACAGATGTGTAAAACCTTCGCAGACCTGATTGAGAAAGTTCATACAGCCATCAGACCCATAAAAGGTATTGGCGAATTGGCCGTGTATGACATTAGTTTACGCATTGGGGCACATTTAGGCTTAGCACCAGAGCGTGTCTACATACACTCAGGCACACGGTCAGGCGCAAAGGCTATCGGCATCTACGACGGGCAAAAATCGCTAGCTATGGACAAGTTGCCAGAGCCTTTTCACGAGCTTACACCACGGGAAGTTGAAGATTGTCTTTGCATTTATAAGGATGCTTTGAAAAGGTCTTAGATCGTGTTGAAAACGGCCGTCGCACACTGCTTAGGTTGGTTATTTAACCCCAATTCTACTTCAACCAAATAACCATGTCTCTATCATTGTCAGAAATTTACCAGCTTGTAAATGATTACATTGGCGTAAACCAGGGCTATCTCGGCGATTTTAGCTATAAAACACATGCTGAATTCTATCCCTATTACTGTGACCTTGAAATCGACCCAATGGAAATTGAGGGGACTACACGCTCCCGTTTCATAGACATTCTCAAAACTGCTGACCCGCAAGTTCAAGCCAAAATAATCCGTGGTGTGTTCCTGAAATACCCCGTTTCCAGTTTTTCAGAAGCAGAGCAGGCACGGAAGAAAGAAATCTTTGAAGCATTCCAGCAAACTATCAAAAAGCTAGAAACAGTTGCCGACAGCCCCTCAGATGACCTGATTTCATCGACGATTGAAGAGTACAATGCCGAGTACGTAAGCGATATCTGGCAACGTGCGCTGGACCGGCGCACGGACGATCCCGAAGCTGCGATCACCTCTGCTCGAACGCTGCTTGAAAGTATATGCAAGCATATTCTGGATGATTTGGGTGAACCATACAGGGATAGCCATGATTTGCCAAAGCTCTATAGGCTTATCGCAGAGCAATTGAATTTAGCTCCAAGTCAACACACAGAGCAGGTGTTCAAGCAAATACTTGGTGGGTGTCAAACCGTTGTGGAAGGGTTAGGTTCAATTCGTAATCGGCTAGGTGATGCTCATGGCAAGGGCAGAAAGCCAGTAAAACCAAGCCCACGACATGCTGAACTCGCAGTAAATCTTGCAGGAGCCATGGCTACTTTCCTAATTAGAACTTGGGAAGAGCAAAAAGATGGGGCTAGCTGACATTGCCTGCTCTTATGCAAACTGCACACCAAACCACCTCCATTCTTGTACACTTTCACCATAGCCCCAACCCCCACCTTCCCCCTATACTCAACACCATCATGAACTTTGTTATCAGCCTGGTCCTTATTAGCCTCATTATTATTGTCCTCCTGGAGCAGGAGGCAGTACCCGTTGGGTGAGGTTAGGCACAGGCAACAGTTAGCAGCTAAAGCAAACAGGTCTACACAAAACCGCCCAACAGGGCGGTTTTTTTGTTCTCTGGACGAAGGACGAAAGACGGATGACGGAAAAGGCAATTCGTCCTCCGTCTTCGGTCCTCCGTCAAAAACAATAAAGGAGTCCAGCCATGAGCAAGATGAAAACCGGCGGTCAGATAATTTGGGAGAGCCTGATCCATGAAGGGGTGGACGTGGTGTTCGGGCTGCCTGGGGGGGCTATTTTGCCCACCTATGATGAACTGTTTAAGCACAACTACCCCATCCACCACGTGCTGGTGACCCACGAGCAGGGAGCCTCTCACATGGCCGATGGCTACGCCCGCAAGACGGGCAAGGTGGGCGTTTGCATTGCCACCTCCGGGCCGGGGGCTACCAATTTGATTACCGGCCTGGCGACCGCCCACATGGACTCCACCCCCATTGTGGCCATCACCGGCCAGGTCCCCACCAGCCTGCTGGGGCGCGACGGCTTTCAGGAGTCGGACGTGCAGGGGATTAGTATGCCCGTTACCAAGCACAACTACTTGATTACCGACATCAAGGACTTGCCGATGGCCCTCAAAGAAGCGTTCCACATCGCCCGCACCGGCCGGCCGGGTCCAGTCCTGGTTGACGTGTGTAAAGATGTGCAGCAGGCAGAGATGGCCTTTGAGTATCCCGATTCCGTCTACCTACCCGGCTATAACCCCAACCAGAACGCGCCTGACCCCGCCGCCGTAGCCACCGCCGCCCGCCTGCTCAACGAAGCCCAAAAACCGGTCATCGTCTCCGGCCAGGGCATCTCCATTGCCCGCGCCGAAGCCGAACTGCGCCAGTTGGCCGAAATGGCCAATATCCCCGTGGCCACCAGCCTGCTGGGGATCGGCACCATTCCCGCCACCCACCCCTTGTGCATCAGTTGGGGCGGGATGCACGGCGAAGCCTACTGCAACTACGCCCTGCAAGAGTGCGACGTTCTCTTTGCCATCGGTGCCCGCCTCGACGACCGGCTGACGGGCGCGTTCGACAAATTCGCCCCCAAAGCCAAAATCATCCACGTAGACCTGGACCCGGCCGAAATGGGTAAAAACCTGACCATCCACACGCCGGTGGTGGGCGACGCGCTGCTGACGCTGCGAGCCTTGCTGCCCCAGATTGAAGCCAAAGAGCATCCCGCCTGGCTGGCCCAGATTGAGGAATGGAAGCGGGATTCCCAGGCGCGGGACATTTTGACGCAGGAGACGGATGAACTGGTGGCCCCTTACGTGATGCGCCAGTTGTGGCACGCCACCAACGAAGGCGACTGCACCGTTGTCACCGACGTGGGCCAACACCAGATGTGGGAGGCCCAATATTTCCACCACACCAAGCGGCGCAGTTTGTTGACTTCCGGCGGTCTGGGCACGATGGGCTACGCCCTGCCGGCCGCAATCGGGGCGCAAATGGGTGAGCCAGAGGAAGAGGTGTGGGTGGTGGCCGGGGATGGTGGTTTCCAGATGACGATGCCCGAACTATCGACCATTGTGCAGGAGCGGCTGCCCATCAAGATAGCCATCATCAACAACGGCTACCTGGGCATGGTGCGCCAGTGGCAAGATATTTTCTACAATCGTCGCCACGCCGGCACGCCCCTGTTCAACCCCGATTTTGTGAAGCTGGCCGAAGCCTACGGCATTCCCGGCCGGGCCGTTACGCGCAAAGAGGAGGTGGCCGAGGCCATCCGCCAGGCCCAGGCTACCGATGGCCCCTTCCTGCTCGACTTCCAGGTGGAAGAATTTACCAACGTCTACCCCATGGTTGCCGCCGGCAAGAGCAACGCCGACATGATTCGCCGCCCGGCAGTGGAGATCGCCGGAGATTGATTGAGAGAGCGGAGAAAAGATGTTACGCGGAGATACACGGAGGACCACAGAGGTTCACGGAGAAAAAAACAGAGAAAAAACGGAGAAAAAGCTTTTCTCTGTGTAACTCAGCGGTTCTCCGCGAATCTCTGCGTTCCCAACAAAAAATCTCCGCGCAACTCTGCGGTCCTCTGCGTACCTCCGCGTTCCTAAAATAGGAGTATATGATGAGTGAGAAACAAGAACGTCATACGATAATTGCCTGGCTGGAAGATAAGCCGGGTGTTTTGAACCGGGTGTCGGGGCTGTTCGGCCGGCGCAACTTTAATATTGAGAGCCTGACAGTGGGCCACAGCGAGACGCCGGGCATTAGCCGCATGACTTTTGTGGCGCGAGGCACGCCGCGGGACATGGCCCAAATACGGACTCAGTTGAATAAGCTGATCAACGTGACCGACATTCAGGACGTGACAGAACGGCCGTCTGTCACCCGTGAATTAGCCCTGATCAAAGTCAAAGCCAACGGCCGTAACCGGGCCGAGGTGCTGCAACTGGTAGACATCTACCGCGCCAAAGTGGTAGACGTGGCCCTGGAATCAATCATCATCGAAATCGTCGGCCCCGAAGAGCGGGTTGATTCGCTCATCGAACTGCTGGCCCACTTTGGCATCGAAGAAATGGTCCGCACCGGCCGCGTGGCTATGGAACGGGGTCAGCGCAATGGATCGGAAACGGCCGTAGCGACAGCATACAAAAACGGACATAAATAGTAGCAGAGTGGCGAAGTGGCGAGGTGGCGAAGTGACCCCGCCACTCCGCCACCTCGCCACTTCGCAACGGAGGTATTTATCTTGGCAAAACTATACTACGACAACGACGCAAATCTGGACTTATTGAACGGCAAAAAGATCGCCATTCTGGGCTACGGCAGCCAGGGGCACGCCCACGCGCTCAACCTGCAAGAATCGGGGGCCGATGTGCGCGTAGGGCTGTATGCAGGCAGTAAATCCTGGGCCAAAGCGGAGGGGGATGGGTTGACGGTACAAGAAACGGCCGTTGCCTGCGCCGAAGCCGACGTCATTATGGTCCTGGTACCCGACACGGTCCAGGGCCAGGTCTACCGGGAGGCCATAGCCCCCAACCTGACCCCTGGCAAAACGCTGATGTTCAGCCACGGCTTCAACATCCGTTTCGGTCAGATCATCCCGCCCAACGACGTGGACGTGAGCATGGTGGCCCCCAAAGCGCCCGGCCACCGCGTGCGCGAGGTCTTCGTCGAGGGCGTGGGCGTGCCGGGGCTGCTGGCCGTCCATCAAGATGCCAGCGGCCGAGCCAAAGCGTTCGCTTTGGCTTATGCCAAAGGGATTGGCTGTACACGGGCCGGGGTCATCGAAACCACCTTCGCCGAAGAGACGGAAACCGACCTCTTTGGCGAGCAGGCGGTCCTGTGCGGCGGCGTGGCGGCCCTGGTGGAAAGCGGCTTTAACACGCTGGTCG
>SLGK01000104.1 GCA_007123775.1 Anaerolineae bacterium
GCCGCTTCGCGCAGGGCCTCGCGGCTGTTGGCCGGGTCCATCTGGTGGCTCTGACGGTCGCCAAACTGGGGCGCGCCATCGGCCGCGTCGCGGAAGGGGCCGTAGAAGGCGGAGGCGTACTTGACGGCGTAGGACATGATGGGCAGATGGGTATAGCCGCTCTCGTCCAGCGCGTCGCGGATAGCGGCTACCATGCCGTCCATCATGCCGCTGGGGGCTACGATGTCGGCCCCAGCCTCGGCGTGGGAGAGGGCTACCTGGCTTAGAACAGCCAGCGTGGCGTCGTTGAGGATGTGGCCCTGGTCGTCGAGCAGGCCGCAGTGGCCATGATCGGTATATTCGCAGAGGCAGACATCGGTGCCGACGAGCAGGTCGGGCACGGCCGTTTTCAACGCCTCAATCGCCTGCTGCACAATCCCGTCCGGGGCATAATTCTCCAGCCCCACCGGGTCCTTGCTGGCGGGCAGGCCAAACAGAATAACGGCCGGAATGCCCAGTGCGGCAATCTCTTCGGCCTCAGCCGCCAGTTGGTCAACCGACAGTTGGTAAATGCCGGGCATAGAGGGGATGGGCTGACGAACGGCCGTGCCGTGCTTCACGAACAAGGGGTAGATAAAATCGGCCGGGGCCAAATGGGTCTCGCGCACCATCTGGCGCAGGGCGGGCAGCCGCCGCAAACGGCGGGGACGGTGGGGGAGGTTGAATAGTTGGTTGGTCATGGTTATGGTTGGCGTAAAACGTAAAACGTGATGCGTGATGCGTGATGCGTGAGAAAATAGTCATCACGCTTCACGCATCACGAAAATAAGTTAGCATGGCTTCGATTAGCCCTTCAACTGTGTGTTCTTCAGCGACCAGATCAACGGTCAGGCCGAGGTCGCGGGCGGTAACGGCCGTTTTCGGACCAATGCAGGCGATAGTGGCGGCTTGCAGGTAGGGTAAGAAACGGCCGTTTTCCACCGCAGATACGGCCGTTACCAGATTAGTCACCGTTGAGCTGCTGGTAAAGGTAATCACATCCACCCCATCGGCCAACGGGGCCAGGTCCATGAGCGATAGGGGGGCAGGCAATGTTTCATAAATATCCAGCCGCGTTACTTCAGCCCCTTGCGCCGTGAGTAAGTCGGGCAGCGTTTCGCGGGCCAGGGCCGCCACCGGCAGCAAGATACGCTGACCGGCCACATCCCCCAACCCGGCGGCAATCGCTTCACCCACAAACAGATCCGGCACAAAATTGGGGGTGATGGCGTGGGCTTGCAGCGCAACGGCCGTTTTCTCACCAACCGCCGCTACCTGAATCCCCTGTAAATAGTTAGCGCCATAACCCTGCTTAACCAACTCTTGCCAGAAAATTTCAACCCCATTCACACTGGTAAAAATCAGCCAGCTATAGTTGGCTAAGTTATGCAGGGCCTCTTGGAGCGGGGCCATATCGGCCGCTGGCTCAATGCGAATGGCCGGGAGCAGCAGCGATTGGGCACCCAAATCGACCAGCATATTGTGAAAATCGCGGGCCTGGTGCAGCGGCCGGGTGATGACGATGCGCTTGCCGCGTAACGGCCGGCCGGTCTGCAAACGGGCCAAAATCTGCTCCGCCCCTTGCTTTTTGGCTTGTTGGGCTAACTGCTGCCCCAACTGTTGCGGCTCTGTGCCTTGCCCCTGCACCTGAATCAATTGTTGGCCGCTTGGGGCTGCTACCAGTGCGCTTAAATGAATGGTTGAGTCGGTTACGGTGGCGACTGCGCCCACCGGAGCCGAACAGCCGCTTTCTAACTGATTGAGAAAGGTGCGCTCGGCGGTAACGGCCGTTCTTACCCCCGCATCCTCAATAGCCGCCAACAAAGTCAGGGTGGCCTGGTCGTCGCTGCGGCATTGGACCGCCAAAGCGCCCTGGCCGGGTGCAGGCAGCATCGTACCTGGCTCAAGCCATTCCGTCACATGATGGGTCAACCCCAACCGCTCCAGCCCGGCTGCTGCCAAAATGGTCGCGTCGTAGAGATGGTCTTCTAAGACCTTTCGTAGCCGGGTTTCCACATTGCCCCGGATGGAGGCCACGCGCAGATCAGGACGATGGGCCAATAGTTGGGCCTGGCGGCGCACGCTGCTGGTGCCGACCAACGCCCCGGCGGGCAATGTGGCCAACGTCAGGCCGTCGCGGGCCACCAGCCCATCGCGCACGTCAGCCCGGTCGGTGATGGCCCCGATGGTCAGGCCGGGCGGGTTGTCGGTGGGCAAATCTTTCAGCGAATGGACGGCACTATCAATTTCGCCAGCGAGCAGCGCGGCCTCTAGTTCGGCGGTGAACAGCCCTTTGCCCCCAATTTGGGGCAGCGGCTTGTCCAGGATTTTGTCACCCTGGGTTTGAAACGGCCGTATCTCACACACCAGCCCCGGCCACGCCGCTTGCAGCAGAGCGATTACCCGATCCGTCTGCCACCGGGCCAGCGTAGAGGTGCGTGTACCCAAAATCAAGGTGGGTTTGGGGAGTGGTTTTGTCATAGCAAGGTGGCGAAGTGGCGCGGTGGCGCAGTGGCGATGTATTTTCGCCACTGCGCCACCTCGCCACTCCGCTTAGCTCTCTTCCAAAGCAAATAGCTGGCGCACGGTGTCGGCAAATTCGGCGGCACGGCCGTTACCCGCTTCGGTCCGCAGGCGCAGGGTGGGTTCGTGCAGCAGCTTGTTGACCAATGATTGGGTCAGCCGCTCGATGCGCTGCCAGTCGTCGGGGTCCAGTTCGCCCAAAAAGCGACGGGTGCGAGCCAACTCCTGCTGGCGGATTGCTTCCGCTTTCAGACGCAGGTCGGTGATAATCGGCCGTGCCTGTAGCTGGCGTATCTGAAGCTGTAGCAGGGTGACTTCGGCGTCAATAATTGCTGCTACTTTGGGGATTTCTTCCTCTCGCTCGTGCAAGGACTTCTCGACCTGCTCCTGTAAATCATCCACGTCGTAGCGGTGGACGCCCGGCAGGTCGGCCACGCCGGGGTCTACGTCACGGGGCACGGCAATGTCGATGAAGAGGAGTTCACTTTCTTGGGTGCGTTGGGCCAGGATCGGTTGTAAAACGGCCGTGTCGATCACTATCTCTGTGGCAGCCGTTGAAGTGATAACCAGATCGGCCCAGGCCAGCCGTTCAGCCAGTTGGGACCAGGGATAAGCCTGCCCACCCCAATGATCGGCCAGCTCAACAGCCCGACTGTGGGTGCGGTTGATTACCTCGACCTGGGGCACATGGCGCTGACGGAGCGTCTTGAGAACCAGTTGGGCCATCTCGCCCGCGCCCAGAACCAGAACGCGGGCCTGGCCTAAATCACCTACCAACTCTTCAGCCAGGCGCACGGCCATGGAGCCAACGCTGGCCGGATTGCGGCTGATCTGGGTTTCGCTGCGAGCGCGCTTGCCGCAGCGAATGGCCGCCTGAAACAGCGCCGTCAGGCAGGTACCAACCGTTCTTTCGTTCTGGGCAATGGCAAAGGCTTCTGTAACCTGGCCTAAAATTTGGGGTTCACCAATGACCAGTGAATCCAGACCGGCCGCTACGCGGCACAAATGGCGCATAACGGCCGTATCGCGGTAATGATACAGATGGGGAGTAAACCTATCGGCTGATAGACCGTGACTCTGAGCCAGTAAGCCGATCAGGGCGGTAGCGGGATCAGCAATCAGCTCGGCCCGATAGGCGGCATACAGCTCCACCCGATTACAGGTCGAAATAACAGCCAGTTCGTCCAGTGGGAGTTGGGTTGTGGCTTTATGGAGAAAAGCCGTCAACTGTTCCGGTTTAAAGTCAAGCCGTTCACGCAGGTGAATGGGGGCGGTGTTGTGGCTAAGGCCAAGACAAAGTAAAGACATGATTTATGGGTCATAACAGGCAGCAATGGCCAGATGAACAGTGTTGAGTACATGGTTGATTCGCTGCATGAGGCGCCGATTATCCTCCGGCTGCACATGGGCATATTCAGGCAGGTTAAAGGCTGCTTCCAGGAGCGTATCGCGGAAGAATAGGGCGGCTTTAAGAGCGTCGGTCAGGCACAGCCCTGATTCCTGGGCAATCTGGCCATAGGCCTGACCAACCTGACGCGCCTGCTCTAACAGATGATCATTGTGAGCCGGATCGGCAATATACTGCAAAGTCAGGGCCATTAACTCGCGGCCCAGTTGACGATGACGCTGGCGCAGATCGTGGCTGTGTGTTACCAGCCAGGCCTCATCGTGGGCGCTAATTTCTCGGCGAGTGTGACTTAAGGCTTGCTCGGCCCATTGCTGGCTCAGTTCGGTCGGGGAACAGCTTTCCCCCCGTTCGGCCAGTTGGTTAATGTCTGCTGCCGCAAAGCGGCGATGCCCACCCGGCGTGCGTATCACCGGCACGTCGCCATTGTCAGCCCAGCGCCGCAGGGTCGTGGGATGAATATCCAATTGCTGTGCAGCCTGAGCCAGGGAAAGCCAGGTTTTAGGTGTAGCCTCAACTGCCATAATGATAACTACTGTCTCAAAAATCTATGCAAACCTATACAATTGTGAATGATTATACAAGTATTCAAGAGGAATTGCCAGCCAAATGAGCGGTCTTCAATTATTGACGGGTTATAGCTGGCACATTACAATCGGGTCAGGTAGATTACAGTAAGGAAAGTGGACACACAGCAGAGACTGACAAGGATAGCGCGTTGAAAAGAGTGGTAGAGCCGACCAGTTACGATAGATTATTGGTATTTTTGATCTATGTTTGTACACCAATTCTGCCTGCCCTTATCTTTTTCCTTGAGGATGAACGAGAGCGGGTGTTCATAAAGGCCCACAATGCCCAGGCGTTCATATGGGGCTTGTTTTACGTTGTTGTTAGCTTTTCTATCAGCGTATTTGCCTGTGGGCTGCCCTCCTTTTTTGTCTGGCTGCTTGGTGTTTACTGGGGTACGCAAGCCTATCAGGGGCGACCGGTGCATATTCCCATTATTACTGGCTTCGTGCAAAGCCGGGGCTGGGATGCGGTGCATGATTGATCTTAGAACTGCCTGGTAGCTGTAGCTCATAAAACGTTGCCATACCTGGCTCGGCCCGGTCGGGAATTCGAAGCAGTATGACCAAAAATAGAGAGATGTGAGAGCAAGACAGGGGGTTGGCAAAGAAAACGGCTATCAGACACACCCAACAAACGAAGCAAAACGAGACCTACAAGTCCTA
>SLGK01000006.1 GCA_007123775.1 Anaerolineae bacterium
CTGCCGCCAACACCAACAATCGATCACGTCGGGCCTATGCGGCTTGTTGGCAGATATGAGCCGCCATTATGGCAGGGTTCACAAGTACCGATGTTGGGTCACAGCTATGCCGTTGCCGATGGGCATATTTATCTATTGAGCGCCTCCCGCCTTATTGTTGTTGATGTTCAGGATCGGAGCCAGCCGGTTAATAAAGCGATCCTTGACTTACCTTCTTCCGGCCAGCTTCTTTTAACAGATGGGTTTGTGCTTGTCATTGCCACACATTCCACGGTTCATGCGAGAGAAAGCACCATCTATATTATCAATATTGACGATCCCTCCGGACCGGAGATTGTAAGCAGCATTGAGATTGACTCGATGATTTATCAGGCTGTTGTCGTAGCCGACAAGCTTTATCTGTTGACGAGAGACTTGAGGATGAACTACGTCATGATCTGGTCATTAGCCTCACCCGAATCACCAGAACTATACGATACTCTGCCGGGCCTTTCAGGCCAAATCATATTTTATGGCGGAACCGTTTATTTGCTATCGTCCGACTCAGTGATCATCGTGGATGACCAGGTGGGAGAAAGCCCTTCTCCTCTTACACTAGCCATTAGCCAACGCATCCTGTTTCTTGAACCAGCCTATGTTTATAGAGTGAACAACCACAGGTTAGAAATCTGGGATTTGGCCCAGCTCAGGAAAGTTCCTCTGGAGCCAACGCCTCGTGCCGATTTTATTGTAGCCAGAGATGGGTTTGTTTACCTGTTTCGACAGCAACAGATGCGTGGTGGGGGCTATACGACACTGACTGCATTAGATGTAACTGACCCGAGCGCCCCCCATGTTAGTTATACTTTGCCACTAACCACTACTTCACGACCACCTCAATTCAACGCCGCCGTGCATGGTGACCATTTCTATGTGGCCTTTGTCAAGTTCTACCTATTCGATCTGCAACGACCCGGCGAGCCCGAATTGATACTGCCCTCTGATTTTTTGGACCAGATGATACCTGCCCGTGATTTCCTGACCAATGCCGTTTATAACGTGGCCGTCGATGAAGAAGGGTATGTATTTGTTGCCACTCTTCTACAGCTCTTGATTTTTGCGCCGCCTGGCAAAGTGGATAGTAAGTTGTCGTCAACTCCCAATTCAATTAGTCGGAGGTTGTTATCAAAGCGCCACATGATCCTCAGCCCAACCGACCAGATCACGCACGGCCAGCCAGTTACGCTCCGTCAGATAAAGTGGTAGTACCGTATTGTCAATTGGCTGAAACGGGGTATTATACGCATTTGGTATGATAAAAGGAGCGTATAATTATGGCGTTGTTTAAGGAATTTAAAGGGCGACAGCGTGAATTGGGGGTGCTGGATGCAATGTGGGCCGCCGCAGACCCCACCCTGCTCATCCTTTACGGTCGACGGCGGGTGGGCAAAACACGCCTGATTACCCACTGGCTCCAGCAGCGGCAGCCACGAGCCATCTATTGGATGGCCGAACCCTCCTCAACGCTGGACCAGCTGCGCTCTTTTTCCCAGACTATCTACAATTTTGCCAATCCCCACGCCCCGGCCCCGGCTTCCTTTACGTACGCTACCTGGCAGCAGGCGTGGGAGCAAGTGGCTGCCCTGGCCCAAAGCGAGCGGCTGGCTCTGTTTGTGGATGAATTCACCTACGTTTTGGAAATTGACCCCGGCGCGGCCGGCGTGCTGCAAAATATGTGGGATCACCTGCTCAAACAGAGCAATCTCTTTCTGACCGTCTGCGGTTCACACCTGGGCATGATGCAGCGTCATATGCTTTCTTATCAGGCCCCGCTTTACGGCCGGGCCACGCGCCAGCTTCACCTGCAACCTATTCCTTTTGGCCATACGCAGGCGTTCTTTCCCCACTACAGCGCCGCCGAGCGGGTGGCTATCTACGCTATCTTTGGCGGTATTCCCGCCTATTGGGAAAGAATCGATCAGGGGCAGTCCATTTCGGACAACATCCGGCACCAACTGCTCACCCCTGACAATCTGATGCAGGCTGAGCCGCGCCTGCTGCTGCAAGACTTTATTCAGGACCCTCACAACTACGTCAGCATCTTGCGGGCAATTGCCGGGGGCGACCGCACCCAAAAGGCAATCGGTACGCGCTCCGGCCTGGCCCAGGGACACGTTTCCAAATATTTGAGCGTTTTGCGTGAGGCCGGCTTTGTTGAAAGGCGCGTTCCCATCACTGCCAGCCCGCAATCACGCAACGGCCGTTATCATATCACCGATCCCTATCTGCGCTTCTACTACCGCTTCCTGGCTGCCCGTCAAGCACAATTGGCCCTGGGTGAAAGCGAGATGGCCCTGGCTGAAATCAAGCGGCATCTATTGGATTTCGTTGCTACCCACACCTGGGAGGAACTGTGCCGGGAGTGGCTGCTGCGGGCCGGGGCGCGGGGAGAAGCGGCGCTGGCGGTGGATCAGGTGGGCAGCTTTTGGTCACGCCAGGCCCAGGTTGATGTGGTAGGCCTTAACTCAAGGGAAAAGACAATGATATTGGGTGAATGTAAGTGGGCCACAGGCGCAATGGGTGCGGGGGTGGTGCGAAAGCTGGTAGACAAGAGCGGCGCGGTTGTGCCTAAGCAGGGAAAGTGGCAGGTGGCCTACGTGGGTTTTGCCCGTGATGGCTGGACCGACGCGGCGCACCAGTTGGCAGACGCTAGGCAGACGTGGACGGTGCCCGATGGGGCAAACTGGCAGCCATCCGGACTGCGCCTGCTGGATTTGGCACAACTCGATGCCGATTTGCATCGCTGGCTGCGGGATAGATAATAAGCTCAGCCTGGCCGTTGCTGCCGGCCTGTTCGCGCAGCTGGCTCAGCTTACGAAGGCCGGATTCCGCGATTATGTGACGTGGGCTTTTGAAGTCAGTTCCAACTATTTTGCATAGTGATTTGTAACTCACGTGGACAAAGGATTGAACAATGCCAAACGAGACTACCGCAAAGACAAGCCGCATCGCCTTGATAACCGGGGCCAACGGCGCTATTGGCCAGGCCATTGCCCGTCAGATGGCCGCCCTGCCCCACTATGAACTGGTGTTGGTCGGCCGCAACGAACAGCGCATGGCCGAAACGACCAGGGCTGTACAGACAGCCACCGGCAATCGCCGGGTCCGTTACGAACTGGCCGACCTCTCCCGTCAGGCCGATATTCTGACCCTGGCCGGGCGCTGGCAGGGGCCGCTGCACGTACTGGTCAATAACGCGGCCGCTTCACCGCGCCGCCGGCAGGAAACGCCCGAAGGCATTGAGGTGCAGTGGGCGACCAACGTCTTGGGCTATTTCTGGCTGATTCGGGCCTTCCGCGACCGTCTGGCTGCCTCGGCGCCGGCTCGCATTGTCAACGTGGCCAGCTACTACGCCGGCGATCTGGACCTGACCGACGTGGAGTTTAAGCAACGGCCGTATGACAACAGGCGGGCCTACCGGCAATCCAAGCAGGCCAACCGGATGCTAACGGCCGCCTTTGCCCCACGACTGGCCCCTTACAACGTGGTGGTCAACGCCTGCCATCCGGGGGATGTCAACTCCAAACTGAGCAACGACCTGGGCTTTGGCGGGCACGAGCCGGCCGAGGCGGGGGCGCGAACGCCGGTCTGGTTGGCCACCCATCCCGACGCGGCCACGGTCAGCGGTCAATACTTTGCCAATGAACGAGCCGTCCCCGATCCTTTTGTGGCGGATGAAACGGCCGTTGAGTCCCTCTACCAGCTTTGTCTGGGCTACGGCACCACTTAGCCACGGCCGATTATAGCTGTGCCTACTCGTCAGACGACAGATAAGACCAGACGGCCAATACCTGAGCCGGTGAGCGCAGCACGTCGGCCACAACGGCCTGGACGGCCTGCCCCTGCCGCAGACGGTGCAGCATCTGGCGCAGGTGCGGGGGGTGGTGGTTGATAAAGGCGTCAAAGGTCCGCCCCTGCTCACGCGGCGTCAGCCCGTAATAATCCGGCACGTCCTGGACCAGCCGCGCTTGCTCGGCGGTGAAGAGGGCCATCAGGACGGCGGGCAGTTGGGGCAGGACGGCTTGCGCCTGGGCCACGATTTGCGCCACGCGCTCTCGTTCAGCTTGCTGAGTGGGCAACGGCTCGATTTGGTCCGCGGCTTGTTCCAGCCAGGCAGCCAGTCTGGGCCAGGACAACGTTTCAGGCGGTACAGGACGTGACGGCCTTCTTTGCGGCAAGACAGAGCGGTACGCCCGCTGCACGTTGCGCCAATGATTGGCCCTGGCCGGTACGGAGACGAGGCGGAACTGGGGCAGCAGCAGACCGGTCAGCGCCTTGCCGGCGTAGACGCTGGTATCCAGGCCGTAAATGAGGTCCCGGAAGACAAAGGGCACGTCGCTGCCGTTATAGTTGCGGTGGCCGACAATGACCGGCTTTGTGCCCTGGTACAGTTCATACCAGGGACGGTCGTATTGCTTGGTCAGGTAGTTATCGCCCCCCATCGTACCGGCCAGCACCGTGGCCCGCTGCTGGGGCAGGGGTACGTCCGGTTCCAAGTAGCCGTGAACCAGGATAGCTTGGGGCAGTTCCAGGTAGAGGGGCAGGCCGGCCATGTAGTCTACCGCCGCGGCATAATCCAGGTTCTGTTCGGCAAATTGAGCGATGGTAATGCGCTGGGAGTTGGCCAGCTTTAGTTCGCCACGGGCGTGGCGCACGTGCTTTCGTTCATGATTGCCCATTAACACCTGGGTCAACGGCCGTTGGCGCAAAAACAGCAGCGTTTGCGGCGAGGCCGGCCCCCGGTCCACCACGTCACCCAGGGCGATGATTGGCTCATCGTCGCCAATGCCGGCCTTGTCGAGCAGGGCTTGCAGTTCGTCGTAACAGCCGTGAATGTCACCGATAATGAAGGTCATGTTGTGACTAAACTGTCTATGTTGGCGAGTAACTATACAGCCTCAGAGTGGTGCCAGGCACTGGCCGAACGTTTGTGGTGATCATAACTCCTGTGGCCAGTGCCTGGCACCTGTACAGTTACTCGGCTCCTTCTATAGTTCCAGAATTTATAGAAAGCTATTCCATTTGTAAGATTTGCCATCTTACCGGGTGAACTACAACACCCTCTATCCCCTCAAATGAATTGGGGAATGCTTTCTTGATGATATTGTATGCGCCGTTGACATCGGCATTGATC
>SLGK01000337.1 GCA_007123775.1 Anaerolineae bacterium
AATCCTGACTACGCACTACGCACCACGCACTATCTCAAGATTTAGCTTGGTATGCGGCATCTGAACGTGTCTGCTCAGTAACGGCCGTTTCCGCCTCCAAAAAAGCAAATAAAGCCGCCAGTGACGCAAAGCCACGCCGCTGGCCACTGGCCGGATACTCCAAAACGGCTCGCCAGACAATGCGCCCCTCCTCCTCAGTCTCCCACAGGCGCAGCAGGTAGGAGACATAACGCAGTTGGGGTTTGGTCTGCTTCATCTTATCCTCCTACCCGCCAGACGCCCGTTGCCAGTAGCTGGGAATGGAATTCCCAGGCTAGTATGGGAAGTACGCTAAAGCGCACTGATAGTCGAAACCTTCATAGTCTGCTTCAGCAGACTTGCTGTAACAGCCGCCGAATTCCATTCGGTGGTGGCTGGTAGCCTAATCTGGCATTGTCAAACTACTAACTAACGGTCTATGGAGATTGGACCAATTTTGCTCATCTAATTGCAGCATCCACCAGAGCAAATTGGTCCAATCTGGCTTGGTAGTTACCAGACCTGCGAGATTAGTTCCTGACCAACAGCGGCAGGTAGACCTGATAATCATCGGGCAGGATTGTGTAGAGAACCGACAAGCCCGTCGTAGTACCGGCGTGCATATTGGGAATGGTATTATACTGGGCCGTCGTGCTGGTGGTGCGAATACCATACCCCTCAGCCAACGGTTGGCTTAACGTCGCCGTCCAGTTGCCCTGGGCATCGGCCGTTACCACAGCCAGCGATGCCAGCGCTTCTACCACACCATCGTCATCATCCAAAAACAGCTCGATTACACAGTTGGGGCAAGGGGAGTTGATACCGGCCGTGCCTTGCACTGTCAGCTCATCTATTAACGTGACCCGCGCTGGCTGGAAGTTTTGGAATGCGGCCGGCAGGCCAGGACCAACCTGAATGGCATCCTCCGGTTCAGGATTGCCGTCTACCTGGGGCCAGTCGCCGGTTTTGACAATGATGTTACGGCGCAGGGTATTGGCATCATACATAATGCCGTTGAGCGAAATTGCTGAAAGTTCTGGCTCAACGATCTGGTTATCCTCAATCAGCAGATCTTTCGGGCCGTCGCTCAGGTAAATGCCGCGCCCGCAGACCCCGATCTCGTTGGCGGCGCCATCCAGCCCAATCAGATTGTTGCGAATGGTGTGATCGCGGCCGGTTATACGCATGGTATCGGCCTGCAACGACCATTGGGAAACCGCAATGCGTATTCCGGCAAAGATATTGCCGTCAATTACATTGTAGCGGTCAGCCACGCTAATGCCGCTGCCGCCCAGCCAGTCCACCGGCGTGCAAATCAGGCTGGGATCCGTTTGCTTTTGGGTCACAGTTCCATCGGCGCGTGTGCCAATGTAGTTGTCAATGATCTGGTTGTGGGTGCCGCGCACGGCCATAGCCACACCGCTCAAACCCAAAAAGTGATTGTTTCTGATGATGTTGTGGTCCGCACCGCCGCCGGTAGACCCGGCCGTAAAGGCGATACCGGCATCACCACTGCCGCTGGGCGGGTTGTCGCCCCGCAGCAGCGGGGCCGTACCGGCATCATTCAGGCCAAACCAGTTATCCTCGATAATGTTGTGGTCAGTATTGAGAAAGATGTGGGTCCGCAAATTCTGGAAGCCCAGACCGCGAATGACGTTGTTGTTGTGACCGGCCACATCGCCCACAACCAGCCCATCTTTCATGCCCAGGCCCGGTCCAAACAAAACGATTTTGGGACCATCCTCACGGCCGCCTGGCTGGGTGCTGCCGTCAATGATGATGTCTCCGTTCAGCCGCCGAAAGATGGTGGTCTGAGTGGTGTTAAAGATGTTGAGTTTCCAAAACTCATAGGTGGCGTTGTACCCTTCTTCGGGCGTGGCCGGGATGTTAAACTGGATGAGAACCGGCCGCTCGCTGGCGGACAGGTTGCGTGCCTGAACGATGGCCCGGCGCAGAGTACAGGGGGTATGGGTCAGGCAGGTGCGGCTCTGGTGGTCGTCAGGGTCAGTGCCGCTGTCTACGGTTATGATGGTAACGGGGGTGGTTTCGGGGGTGATAGCGGCTGTTTCAGCCACGGCTGTTTCAGCCGCCAACGGATGAGAGAACACAAGCACGATGAGAACGGCCGTACTCATCAGCGCCAGCCAGGATAAAGATAAACGTGTCATGGGAAGCTCCTTTTTGGTCTAAACTAACCTATACTCAGCCAGGCTACAAAATGACATTTCATCAGGTGGCAAGAACACAAAATGTTAGTTTATGGCCTTTTGCAATATACAATTACCCCCACTTTAGACGCACTGCGTCAAAAAAACGTCAAAAAGTGGCATAATGGCATTGTGTCGGCCGTCACTTGACGCTACAATGAGGTAACTGTGGTTTCTGACGGAGCATCATTATGGCCTGCCTGGAAGTCAATTTATTAGCTTCGTTTCAAGTGACGCTTAACGGCCGTTTACTGACCAATTTCGGCACGGACAAAACCCGCGCCCTACTGGCCTACCTCACCGTTGAGCGCGACCATCCCCACCGGCGCGAAAGCCTGGCCGCCCTCCTCTGGCCCGAACAGCCCGACAAACAGGCCCGCCATAGCCTGCGCCAGGCCCTCACCCACCTGCGCCACGCCCTGGAAGACCACGATGACAGCCGCGCCTACCTCCTCATCGACCGCCACGACGTCTGGCTAAATCCCGAGGCCAACGTCCACGTAGACGTGGCCCAATTCACCACCCTGGCCGATGCCTGCGCCAGCCACGACCATCGCCATATCGCCGCCTGCCGCCCCTGCCTGCAACGGCTGGAGCGCATGATTACGCTTTACCGCGGCGACTTTCTGGCTGGTTTTATCGTTACCGACAGCACCCTGTTTGCCGAATGGGCGCTGCTCAAACGAGAATGGCTGCACCGGCAGGCCATCGAAGCCCTGACGTACCTGGCCGACTATGCCGAGCGGCGCGACGACGTGAAAGCGGCCCGCCACTATGCCCAGCAGCAGGTAGACCTGGAACCGTGGCGCGAAGAAGCCCATCGCCAGTTGATCCGGCTGCTGGCCCAGGCTGGGCAGCGCAGTGCGGCCCTGGCCCAATTTGCCGCCTGCCGCACCGCCCTGGCCCAAGAGCTAGAAGTCTCGCCCACGGCCGAAACGGACCGCCTGTACCAGCTAATTCGTGACGACACCCGGTTGCCCCCGGTCGCTACCCCGCCCCTGCACCTGCCGCTGATGCCGACCCCGTTCAGCGGCCGGGTAGCCGAGCGGGCCGCCCTGGCCGACCTGCTGGCCGCCCCCGACAGCCGCCTGATTACCCTAACCGGTCCCGGCGGCATCGGCAAGAGCCGGCTGGCGCTGCAAGTGGCCAGCGAGCAGCACGGCCTCCACGCCGACGGCATCTTTTGGGTCGATTTGAGCGACATCGGGCAGGCGGCCCACATTATGCCCGCGCTGGCCCAGGCGCTGCGGCTGACGCTGCACGGCTCGGAACCGGCGCAGCGCCAACTGCTGGCCTTTTTGCGCCACAAGTCGCTGCTGCTGGTGCTGGATGGGGTAGAGCATCTGCCTGAACTGGCTGAACAGATAGCGCCGCTGCTGGCCGCCGCGCCAGAGATCATCTTTTTGGTTACGTCGCGGCAGCGACTGGGGCTGCGTGAAGAGCGTCTTTTCGGTGTAGAGGGGCTGACTTATGGAGCAACGGCCGTTTCCTCCCCCGACGCTACTAACCAGACCAGCCGCCAGAACGAAGCCTTCGCCTTCCTGCGCCAGCAGCTAGAGCGGCAGACCCACCACTTCCAGCCTGGCCAGGCTGATGTGGCCGCGCTGCACACCATCTGCCGCCTGGTAGACGGTATGCCGCTGGCGCTGGAGCTGGCCGCTGTGGCCATTGCTGAGCGGGGCTGCACGGCCGTTGCCCGCGCCCTGGAGAGCGGTCTCGACCTGCTTACCTCCGCTTTTCACAACGTGCCGGCAAGACAGCGCAGCATTCGGGCTACCTTTGCCCACTCCTGGAGCCTGCTGACGGAGAAAGAGGGGTTGGGACTGGCACGGCTGGCCATCTTTCAGGGCAGCTTTACGGCAGCGGCGGCGCAGGCCGTAGCCGCTACCGATCAGGCCACGCTGACCCGACTGCTGGCTAAATCGCTGTTGCATCATGGGGGCAACGGCCGTTATCGTCTGCATACGTTGTTGCGCCAGTTCGCCACCGAGAAGTTGACTGAATGTGAGGCGATGGCTGCAGAAACGGCCGTGGCCCACGCCACCCACTATACCCTCTTCCTGGCCGAACAGGAAGACAAACTCAAAGGGATGGGGCAGGAAGACGCGCTGCAAGCCATTGATGCCGAACTGCCCAACATACGGCGGGCCTGGCAGTGGGCCATCGACCATCTGGGCCAATCAGCCACCGCCACCGACCTGCTGCACAATTCGCTGGAAAGCCTGTACCAATATTACTGCCTGCGAAGCTGGTACGAAGAAGGGGCAGCCCTGTTTGCCCAGGCCGTAGCGGCCGCCCGCAGCCTCACGCCACCCGATGAGCGACTACTGGGCCATTTGCTGGCGCGGCAGGCCCGCTGTCTCGAATTTACGGCTCCCGCTGCCGAGGCCAGCCAGCTTTACCGCCAAAGTCTGGCAATTTTTGAGCAATTAGACGCGCCCCAGGCGGCCGCCCTACCCCTGTACGGATTGGGCTACATGGCCCACCTGCGAGGGGCCTACGAAACGGCCAACGATCACTTTCAAGATAGTCTGGCCCACTATGAGGCGGCCAATGACCAATGGGGCATGGCTACCGTCCTCAGCGGCCTCAGCCTCAACCGGCGGCGGCAGGGAGCGTTTGCCGCCGCCCGCCGCGCCGGGGAACAAAGCCTGGCCATCCGCCGGGCCATTGGCGACCGGCGGGGCGTTGCTTCATCGCAAAACAATCTGGGATTGATTTTATGCGCTCTGGGTGCGTATGAGGCGGCCGAAGCCGCGCTGCGAGAGTCGGCCGCTATTTGCGAGGCAATCGGGCATACGGTAGGTACGGCGAATGCCTGCACGGGCCTGGTGCAGGTCGCCATGCAGCAGGGAGATGTCGCCGCCGCGCTGGGTTATCAGGAAAAGGCGCAGGACCTTTATCGGCAGGTTGGTGATGTGTGGGGGGTGGCTATTGCCTATAATAACCTGGGCAAAATCCATCTGCTAAACGGCGATCTGGCGGCGGCCTGCGCTCTTTTTAGCCAGGCCGTGGCTACCTACCGGCAGGCGGATGTGCCGGGCGGCCTGGCCAGCGCGCTGGGTAACTGGGGCGAGGCTTGCCTGCAAATGGGGGATTTGCCGGGGGCGGCGGATTATTTTGCCGAGGCGTTGGCCCTGGCTGCCGACATTGGTGATTGGCCGGTGGCGCTGGATGTTGTGGTGAAAACGGCCGTTTTATACCACCAACAAACCGGCGCATGGGCACAACCGCTGCTTTTGCTCACGTTTGCCCTACGCCAGCCTGCGCTTCTGGCCGAAACCCGCCGCATCGTAGAGAAAACCGTGGCAGCCTGGGAATCAGATGCACCACCTGCAACACAAAAAACAGCCGCGCAGCAAGCGGAACATACTGATTGGAGGGGGATTACGGAGATGGTAGACTTGTTGTTGACAGAGGTGAAATCGTAGTGCGTCGTGCGTAGAAAACCATTACGCACCACGCACTACGCAATAGAGAGGATAAACCCATGACCCACACCCACACCACAGCCCGCCTAACCGACAGCCGCCTGGCCAATCTGGGGGCGCAGGCCATCCACACCGCTTTTGAAAGTTACTCGGCAGCCTTTGACCGCCTGACAGAGCGGGCGCAGATTCGCTTTATTAACCGGGAATGGCGCTCCGGGCAGGCGGACGCTGGCCAACGGCTGGACCTGTACCGGCAAATCATCGACCAGGTCACGGCCGAAATATGCGAGCTTCTGGATGAGCGGCTGCTGGATAAGCTGGTGTGGGCCAGCCTGAAAGCGGTCTATTCCAGCCTGATTGCCGGTGACGACGCCTGGGAGCTGGCCGAAACCTTCTTCAACTCCGTTACCCGTCGCATCTTCACGACGGTGGGCGTGGATCCCCAAATCGAGTTTGTTGATACCGACTTTGCCCTGCCCCCCACCGAATCGCGCCAGCCGGTTTATCGCACCTATGGCCGCGCCCCAACGGCCGTTCTCATAGACCAGATTCTGCACGACTTTGGGCGTGAACACAGCTTTCCCTACGCCAACCGGACGGCGGAAGCAGGGCTGGTGGCCCAACACGTTGAGGCGCGTCTGCGGGAACTGGGGGCGCTGCTGCTAGTAGAACGAGTGGAAATGATAACGGCCGTTTTTTACCGGGGCAAAGGGGCGTATTTGGTCGGTCGGCTGTTTAGCGGCTCGCACCAGATTCCGCTGGTGCTGGCCCTAAGGCATGAAGAAGAAGGCGTGGCGGTCGATGCTGTCCTGCTGACGGAAAACGCGGTCAGTATCCTGTTTAGCTTCGCCCATTCGTACTTTCATGTGCTGGTGCAACGGCCGTATGATCTGGTGCGCTTTTTGCGAACCCTCATGCCGCGCAAGCGCGTGGCCGAACTATATATCTCCCTCGGCTTTAATAAACACGGCAAAACCATTCTCTACCGCGACCTGCTGCACCATCTGGCTACCTCAGAAGACCGCTTCGAGATGGCGCGGGGGCAGCGGGGCATGGTCATGGAAGTGTTCACCATGCCGGCGCTGGACCTGGTGCTAAAGATCATCAAAGATCGCTTTGCGCCCCCCAAACGGACTACGCGCCATGACGTGATGGGTCGCTACCGGCTGGTGTTTCGCCATGATCGGGTCGGCCGGCTGGTTGATGCCCAGGAGTTTGAGCATTTGCAATTTGCCAAAGATCGTTTCGACGACGCGCTGCTGGCCGAACTGCAAGAAGTAGCCGCCAACACGGTGCGCGTTGAGGGGGATCAGGTGGTAATTGCCCATTGCTATATCGAACGGCGCATCATTCCGCTGAATCTGTACGTCAGTGAGGCCGATCCGGCGGCGGCCAAAGCGGCCATGGTCGATTACGGGCAGGCGATCAAGGACCTGGCCGTCAGCAATATTTTCCCCGGCGATATGCTGCTCAAGAATTTTGGGGTAACGCGTCACGGCCGTGTCGTTTTTTACGACTATGATGAACTATGCCTGCTGACCACCTGTAACTTCCGCGCCATTCCGCCAGCCCGCTACGAGGAGGATGAGCTATCAGACGTGCCCTGGTATCCGGTGGCGGAAAATGACATTTTCCCGGAACAATTTGCCCGATTTTTGGGCGTGGGGCCTGAGCTACGACGGGCTTTTTTGGACCATCACGGGGATTTGCTGGAACCGGCTTACTGGCAAGGTATACAAGAGCGGCTGGCGGCAGGCGAGGTGATCAGCATCTATGCCTATGACCAGCGGCTGCGGCTGGATAGCGGCTAGGTATGCAACCGTAACAGGGAATCGTACAGGCGCTCTGTTTGTTGCACCATTTGCGTGATGGTGAATTGGGTGGCGGCGCGTTGACGGCCGTTTGCCCCCAACCGTCGTGCCAAATCCGTATCATTGAGCAGGGTGACAATCGCCTGCGCCAGCGCCGCCGGGTCGCGGGGTACAATACACGTATTTTATTTACTTGTTTACTTGTTTACTTGTTTACTTGTTGACTGGAACACTCATCTCACCGCCTGCCGATAAACCTGAGTAATATAGTCAAAAAAGCGTTCTGGCGTATGCTCGGTCAGAACACGCCTGCGAGCGGCTTGCTGCATTTTAGCCAAATCAGGCGAACGCAGTAGAGCAATAATGGCTTGGGCAATGTTGTCGGGGTCGGGCGGCACTCTTAGGCCCACTTTCTCATCAACCAATAGGTAATTCTCACCAATGTCGGTAGCAACCACCGCATTGCCGCAGCCCATAGCCTCTAAAAGAGCCTGATTGGGATAGCTGTTTAACAAGTTAAGCGACGTAAATACTTGAGACTGATTGAGAATTTCTGTAGGCCGCGTTTCAAAGCGAAACGTTACCTTATCGGCTATACCCAATTCTTCTATGGCTTGCGCGACATGGGTTTCAAGATACCCTTCGCCTAGAATGTAAAAATGTACGTCCGGTTCTTCGCTTAATACACGGGGAATGGCCTGAACCAATAAATGGGGGCCTTTGGCTTCAATAAGTCGGGCCAAAAAAACGACCCACTTTTTCTTTTCGGCAGCCGGCTGGCACACAGAATAGTCAGTAAACGAACCTGGGTTAACAAGAATTTTTTCGGGCGATATGCCAAAATCAACAGCCGCCTCTTTTCGTGCTTCGCTCAGTGCGTCTACAACATGGCAACGACGCATAGCGTAATATTTTAGCCAGGTGGCTATCTCAGCGCCAATAGGATTATGCCCCTTCGATGGGCGAAATCTCTCTGAATTGGCCGACATGACGTGACGAACTTTGGGGTTCAACAACAACGCAGGCAAGCTAAAGTAGATGGCATTAAGGTGTGGATGAACCACATCTGGCTGATGCTGATGCACAACGCGCCATGTTTGCCACAAATACCAGCTTACATCTAAGATCGCCAAGAAAGGATATATGATTCGGCTCAAATAGTTTTTTCGTTTACCATCTGGCACGTGTGCAATACGGCGAAAGGGCGGATCTAAAACAATTAAGTGGTCTTCATAACCAACCAGAATACCAGCCTGGTGCAGCAGCGTCAGAAGTTGACGAGTAAGTAGCAATTTATGGGGTTGATCGGTTTGATCAACCAACATTTGAAAAACACGAGCATACCGTTTTTCGCCACCACCAAGTGTACACCCCATACATAGCATCATCATCATTACTGTAGGAAAAGAATCTTGTTTTACATTCTGGTTGGATTGGCTCATTATTGCTCTTTTTGATCTAGCATTTTGCTATAAACAGCAGCAACTTGTTGGCTGATTTGTTCCAGCGAAAAGCGGGCGCGGACGGTGGTAACGGCCGTTTCTGCCAATTGTTGTCGGTAATCAGGCTGAGTCACAAGTTGTTCGGCTGCATTTAGTAAAGCCGGGTAATCATTAGCATCTACAATGATACCATTACGGCCGTTTTCAATCGCTTCGGCCACCCCACCACAGCGTGTCGTGAGAACAGCCGTTCCGCAGGCCATAGCTTCAATAGCCACTCGCGGAAAAGCTTCTCCTTTAGCCGTTGAGGTCAATAACAAGATGTCCAATGCTTGCATCACCTTTTCCGCTTCAGCGCAATATCCTAGAAAGTGAAAATATGAATTCAGTCCTGCCGCAGCAACCATTTGGCGTAGGCGGTTCTCATACTCTCCCTGTGTCGGGTCGTCGCCACAGTGGATAAAAGCGACTTCGTGGCCTGCCCGATGTAAATCTATTACCGTTTGGACAGCCCATTCCGGTCGTTTATACCATAACAGGTTTGCCACCTGACCCAGTGTAAAGACAGATGGATTTAAGCCCAAATTTTTCTTGGCAACACCTTGTTCAGATGGGGGATGGAAGCGGTCAAAATTGACGGCATTATAAATAGTTACGTTAGGCGGTCGGGCAGTTTGACCAAACCGCTCCCGAATGGCGTCTGATACAAAGATAAGGTGATCGGATAACTTAAGCCGCATCCGATCTAAATAATAGTTGCCTTCTGCGCCACGCACTTGCCACAAGACGGGTATGCGCCAATAACGAGCGGCCAGCGCCCAGGCCAATAGACTGCGACTATCATTAATGTGGATAAGATCGGGTTGATGATAACGGATTTGGGAAACGGCCGTTTTTAACATTAGCAAATGGGCAGGCAACGCGGCCAACTTAGGGCCAAACCCGCGTGTCTGGTACAGTTTGACAGTTTGCCCATCACCAAGATGATAGTAATGGGGTGTCAAACCTACAAAACGGAACAAGTCATCATTCCTACCCTGTTCAGGCAACAAGACGCGACATTCATACCCTATATGGCGCTGAATATAACCGGCCACCTGCGCCGAGGAAACATAAGAGCCGCCGACCGAACTGCCGGCATAAGGGAGCAAAATTAGCCGTGTCATCGCCAGTTTATCGCCTCATGGTAAAGCGCCGCATAACGGGCCACAATCCGGTCCAGGGCGTACCGTTCTTCAATGAGGGTACGGCCGGCCTGGCCCAGTTGGGCAGCCAACTCTTTATCAGAAAGCAAGCGATCAATGGCTCCGGCTAACGCTTCGGACCCACTATCCTCGAATAAGTAGGCATTCTGCCGGTGGGTCAGAAAGCCTTGATAAGCGGCTAAATCGGCGGCGATAACCGGCCGGCCACAGGCAAGCGCTTCCAACAAGACGTTGGGCATCCCTTCGGTGGCTGAGGGCAGCACAAAGAGGTCGGCCGCCTGCATCACCGCGGCGACGTGGGGTGAACGGCCGTAAAAAATCACCCGTTCCTCAATATTGAGAGCGCGGCTGAGGTCCTGCAAATGGGACCGCGCCTGCCCCTCGCCCACAATGAGCAAATGGACGGACATATGCTGCCCTAGCACCTGCTGCCAGGCATACAATAACAGGTCAACCCGCTTGGTCGGTTCCAGCCGGCCCACGTACAGGACGATGGGGCCGTCCTCCGGAAGCCCCAACGCCTTTCGCCGGGCCGGGATCGCGGCCGTCGGGCGATAGGTGTCGGCATCCACGCCGTTGGGAATGTGGCGAAATTTGGCTTCACTAAAACCAAACAACCGGCGCAGTTCAGCCGCCACGTCGGGCGTCAGGCAGATGAAGAGGTCTATGTTACGGTAGAGTCGGCGATTAAAGTGGCGCAGCGGGCCAACGGCCGCTTTACGGGCGTCGCTGCCTGGACCACTGCTGCCAATTTTGACCAGGGCCGGTTTGGTCCAAAGCCAGGCAGCCAGCCCACACAAGGCACCCGTCTGCCCCAACAAATGGCCATGTACCAGATCATAGTCGTGCCGGTGACGAAACAGCCAGACAAACATCAGTCCCAGGTAAGCCAGTTGATTGAGGTAGCCCCAAAAACGATTCAGGCTGCGTCGTCCGCTGAAAGGAGTCCAGATTGGCGTGTAGGGCGGCGGTGCTTCTATGCCGAACTGCTGGAGATGGGCCGTAACGGATTGGGGCGAGCCACGCCCTACCAGATGCACCGGCTGGCCCTGTTGGTCAAGACGGCAGGCCAGACGCCAGGCTTGTAGCTCGGCCCCACCCACGCTGTCCAGGGCGGGCAGCAGCATGAGTACACGGGTAGGATTGGTAGCGGGTGGTAGCGAATCAGGCATGGGTTACGGCCGTTCCTTGGGCAATGGCCAATACGCGGCGGGCGCGGGCGGTCCAGGTATATTTTTCCCGGAAAGTCTGTTGAGCGGTCGTGGCTATACGCTGGCGTAAGGTTACATCATCCCGCAGCCGGACCAGGGCTGCCTGCCAACTGGCCAGATCGTCAGGCGGGCAGAGCAGCGCCGTTTCCTCGTGGCGCAGCACCTCGCGCAAAACGGGTAAATCAGAGCAAATGATGGCTTTGCCGGCGGCCATATATTCAAACAGCTTCAAAGGGGACATCCAGTTAGCTACGTCGCCCCGGCCGCCGTAGACAGCCACCTGCTGCTGGTATGGTGCCAGGACGACGTCAAACGCCTGGCGGTAGCGATTGGTCTGCGCGTGGGGAACAAAGCCATGTAAAATCAAATTATCCTGGCCGTTGGCTCGCTGCCGCCAGTAGGCCAGCTCTTTTTCGCCGCCACCTACAACGTGGAATGCAGCCCAGGGACATTGTTGGGCTAACCGGTAAATCAGTTCCATGCCCTTGCCGGCGTATAACTGACCGATATAACCAACGTGCAGACGAGAATTGTCTAGAACCAGGGCGTCCGCCGCTTTTATTAGCGACGGCGGGTCGGCCGCATCGGGCACAACCTGGATGCGGGCGGATTCCAGGCCATATTGCTGCTGGTAGTAGTGGCTTAACGCCCGGGTTATGACCACCAGGCAGCGCAATTGGCTGCTACCCAGTATTTTGCCAAACAGCCAGCTATCCCAACGCTTGCCTTCATGGTCGGGGGCGTGGGATTCAAAAATAGTGGGCAGCCCCAGCCAACCGGCGTAGACGCAACCGTTGAGGTAACGGCCGTAAACCAGGTCGGCATTTTCGCGTCTGGCAGTAACGGCCGTCCACCAACCATATCCCCGGCGCACGGAAGCGTAACGCAGTTCGAAACAAGGCTCAACCCCATAAAAGGCAAACGGATCCGTGATGCCCGGCTCCGTTTTTTGACTGCGCGGGGCCAAAAGGATGACCTCATGACCTAGTTGGGCCAACGCCTGGCACATCTTCATCACGTGGATGCTGTTGGCCGAACGAGAGGGGATGATGGATTTGGAGATATAGACAATTTTCATCTTTGCTTAAGACGAGCCAACGCCACCAGGTGACGGCCGTTTCGCTCATCCCCTAACCAATTATACCGCCGGTGCCAACGCCAGATGAGTCGGGCCAGATGACGCTGATTCAGCGTAAACAAGCCGTTACACAGCAGCAGGCGGCTAAACCATTCGGAAAAACTGCCCTGCCGGTAAACCCACCAATGTGCAACAAGAGTAAAATGGAGGGCGAGTGTCTCTTGCAACAGGGGTAAATCATAATGGCGGTAATGCTTTTTGTTCAATGGTATATTGACCGAAGGTACCGAAACCAGCAAACGGCCGTCAGGCGCTACCCGTTGGGCGGTGGCCACCATGAAATCAGCTATCATTTTATCAGGAATATGCTCCAAAACCTCGATCAGCGTCACCATCTGGTATTGCTCTGACAGGTCGGCGACGCCTATGCAGTCAAAATCGAGGTCCGGATTGAGCGCCTGGCCCAAGGCAATTGCCTGGGGCGACAAATCAATGCCCCGCAGTTGGATTGAATCGTTTTGCAACATGTGGAGCAAACGGCCGTCGCCACAGCCCACGTCTAACAAGGATGACGGCCGTTGCTCACGAATCAACTCTACCACAAAGGTCATGTAGGTCAGGTACTCCAGCCCCCAAGACATTTGCCGGTGCAGCCTTACAGCGCCTTCATTATTTACTGTGGGCAAATAATGATAGGGAAATGTGTACAATTGGTCTTGAACCTCAAATTTCTGCGACATGTTGTGCAAGTTTACCTGCGCTAAGGTATATGTCTAAATAGGCCAGCAGCAGTAATTCTGGGGCATAATTTGCCCCTCCCTGCTGATGTTGCCGCCAAAGTTTGTCAATATCAACCCATTTTACCAGGTCTCGTCCTTTAAGCTGTTGTATATGCTCATGGACAAAAGATTTCAAATCGGCACGACGACGCAAACCCCCATTAAAATCAATATAATTGACGTTGGGTCTGGCGGGCCTTATTGATCGCGGCAAGAGGCGTCTAAAGCCAGCCCGTGCCTGCAACCGGATTCTCTGCATCTGCTGACGCCACGATGGTGCGTCTAAGGGCAAACCCTTGTTCGTTTTTGTAGGCAATGAAAAGAGGTGGGGATAAGCTGCCTGCAAAATCTTCTTGTATAAAAATTGCCCTGCCCGGTATTCTCGCGGTGTGCCCAGCATAAAAGCAACCCATTCCGAATGCAAGAAAGGCATTCGGCACGCATAGCCCGGCAGGGTAATGATGTGCCGGATCAAGCAGCGCTGACGCAGGCCAAAATCAAGTTGCTCATCATAGGTCAGCAGTTCAGGTTGCAACCAGGGCTGACCCGGCATTATCGCAACAGGATCGTAGTGGCTTGAAGTTAATGCAACGGAACGAGTATACCGGTTACGTGTAACAAAGCGTCGCCGGGCTTCTGACCATGACGCGCTATCTTCCGGCAACAAGTGAGAACCGGCCAGCGGGTCGCCCATAAAACCGCTCCAATAACTGCTTTCTGCGCCATATCTTTTTAAGATGTGATGGTTAATGTATGTGTCAATGAGCCAGACGGGTTTGGCTACTTGAACGGCCGTCGCCAAAATATCTGCGGCCGACCAGTGCCAGGAAACGGCCGTTAAATCAACGGCCTGATGGGGCACACCGGCTGCCTGGGCAACGCGACGACCCAATTCATAATCCCAGGCCCCCGGCGAGCCGTACGTCACCGTTTGAATCTGATGGCTGCCCACATTTTCCAACAACCCACCCAATATCGCCCGCGAATCAAGGCCACCACTCAGGGGCAATACATGAATTCGGCCGTTGCCACCCACCATTGTCTCACTAAAAGCGGTTTTCAATCGTTCCACCCCCAGTTCAACCAAGAACGACAATGATTTGCCCGCCAAATTGCGCTTTTGTATAGACCAACCCTGGCTGTCGCCTAAAAAAGCCAGCGGGTCAGAAGAATCATCAGGCAAATAGCCAAAATGAAGAAAAGCCTGAACCGGATCAGCTTTTGCCATATGTCACCCCGGTATTGAAGTAGGGCCAGAGATACCACAACATGAAAATAGTCCAGATCAGGTAGTAAAGCACGTAGGCCACGGCTGCGCCAACAATCCCCAGCCATGCCACAACGGGAAACAGCAAAAGCAGATATAAAATTGTGGCTATCAACTGGACTTTGAACGAATTACGCGGCAAGCCTAAGGCCAACATGGTAGGTTGTAACGAAAAGCCACATAGCGAAATGACGAGGGCAAACATGTAGATAACGGCAATGCCATATGCTTCCTGGAACGCAGTGCCCACGGTCAACTGAATGATAAGTTGGCCCAGCAGCAAAAAGCCAAGCCAACCGCTCATGGCCACCATTGTTACCAGCAGCGTGGTTCGTTTTATCAAGGAAACAAACTCTTTCCGCCTGGCCGCAGCCCACAATTTGGTCAGTTCAGGATAGATGGATTGATATAGCGGATCGGCCAGCATGGGCAGAATTCTGGAGAATTGTTTGGCAACCTTAAAAAGACCTAGAGCCGCGGGCGAGGTTAAGCCGGCAATGATCAGTTCATCCGCTTCACGTGAAACCAGGCGAATGGTTGAATTCACATTTGTCGTCCACATATAATCCCAAATGCCGGCAAAGTTCCGGCTCACGCCGCGAATTGAAGAAGTAACAAAATTGCCAATCTGCTGGCGCTGTAACTCCCACAAGGAGACGCACAACAAGTATAGCTGCCCCACTATGCCGGTGATCAAATAGACCAGGACGAACTCATAAAGCCCTTGCCCTGTCCAGACACACCAGATAATCCCTAACAAGCGGACTGTCATACTGATTACGGCCGTATAACTCAACAAGTCAAACCGGTCAAACAGCCGCAAGATACCAATCGGTGTGCCGCTCCACCGAAACAATATCAAAAAGCTATATAGTATCAACAAGGAGCGTATAGCGGCATCCCAACCCAATAAAGCAACGACCCAACCGCTCAAAAGAATAGCTAATGCCGTGCCCACAACAGCGCTGCTGGCATCCAGGCTGAAGCCAAACTTGATTAACTGCTGCAACCGGTCACGATTGCCATCCTCTATGGCCTCACTGCCATACTTAATAATGGCCTGCCAGGCATTAAAGGAAACAAGCCTCCCCACAGTCCCTTCATACGCGAGAACAAGGGCCAAAATACCGTAATTTTCAGGGCCAAGTATTCGCGCCGTGAGGATGGTGCCAACAACACCCAAAACGGCCGCAATCCCATTGGCGCTCAACAGCTTGCCTGCATTCAACAGCAATCGTCGAAAAATATCTTCCTGGAACCAACCGGATATTCTGCTTGATACGGTCGAAATAAATGCGCTAAGTCGTCTTATATAAACAAGCACGATCGTTTCTCAAGCTGCGGCCAGGCTATCTGCTTCTGCCACCCTGTAGCATCGCCTCCAGCCGGGCCACCACCACATCAACCGTTATCTGATTATGCCCCCGGTGCGGAAGGGCCAGATGAACGTATGGCTCACCGAGTTTGACAAATCTAGGACCGATAGAGTGTATTCTTGTTGAAGATTGCATGATCATTGGCGGCAATGCGTGACCCTGCTCTTTGCTATATGGCTGCATACGAAAAGCCTCAGGCGACATATTATCACAATGTTGAGCTAAGTGTAACAAAAGATTGGTCACACCTTAGAGAACGGCTGCCCTAGCCCGGCCGTTGCTGGTCGTTGATATGAACCTGGCGGCCAATAAGCGCCGTCATGGGTATAATTCACGCATGAAACGCTATTTGCTCTGCCTGTTCCTGTTACTGGCGATGGCCTTGTTGTCGTGCCAGGCCACCCCACCTGACCTGACACCTGATGTTGATCAGGCTGATGCACCGACGTCCGTGCCAGCCGCTGCGGAACCTGATGACAGCCTGTCCGGCCACCTGTACTACATCCGCATTAATCCAGGCCAGCAATTCCTGGCCCGCTACGATTTTGACAACGGCCGTTCCCAGAACATTTACCCCGTGCCCGAAGGCGGCTGGATTTCCTATGCCGCCCTTGCGCCCGACGGCAGCCAAATGGCTTTGGGCTATGCCCCGCCGCCCAGCCCAACCCAAACCCTGTTTGGTTACAGCCGCCTCTACCTGCTGCCGCTGGACGATGGCGAGCCGGTCCTGCTGGTTGAGCCGGATGATCCCCAAGAGCTTTTCTTTAACCCCAATTGGTCGCCCGACGGCCGTTCTCTCTACTTTATCCATATTATCCCCGATTCGACGGTAAGTCTGGGTTATACGCTCCACCTTAGTCGTTATGATTTGGAAACGGCCGTGACCACCCAACTCATCCCCGACGCACTCTGGGCGCGGGTGTCAGACGACGGGCAGCAGATTGCGTATATTCCTTACCGGGGGGAGTCGCATGAATTGGTATTGACGGACCGGAATGGGGCAAACGGCCGTATTCTTATCGAAGACGGCCGTTTTGAAGCCATCGACGCCCCGCTTTTTTCGCCCGACGGGGAATGGGTTTACTTTAGCGCGGTCGAATGGCCGGAGCCGCTCTCCTTCTGGCAGCGCTGGCTGGGCACCCAAACCGCCAGCGCCCATGACATTCCCTCCGACTGGTGGCGCATTCCCGTCAGCGGCGGCGAGCCGGAGCGGTTGACCGAGCTGAATTTGGTGGGGCTATATGGGGATTTTGTGGGAAACGGCCGTTATCTGGCCTTCGCCAGCCGCCAGGGTCTCTACCTGCTGGATACGACCGACCTGAGCGTGACCCAGTTGTTGGATGTGGTGGCGGGAAC
>SLGK01000096.1 GCA_007123775.1 Anaerolineae bacterium
CTGCAAATCTTCAAGATTGCCGCCATACTCGATTTACGAACCAGCCTCGAAGTTCTCGGTCCGGCCGGTATCTACGCCGTCCGCACCTGGGGCGAGCAGTTGATGCCCCTGCTGGTGGGTCTGCTGCTGGCCTGGAGCCTGCTGCCGCTGCTGGTGACAGTCAAACTATTCCAGCGCAAAGGAGCGATTTGAGATGAACAATTTAACAAGTTTTGGTATTCGTAGTGCGTATTGCGTAGTGCGTAGCATTGTCAAGCGCCCACTACGCACTACGAACTACGCACTATTCATTGCCCTGGTCTTACTCTTTACATCCCTCACCGCCTGCCAATCGGCCGTAGACCTGACGCAGCCGCCCGAAATTCGCTACGGCGAAGATGTGTGCGATCAATGTGGTATGATTATCAGCGAGCCTCGTTTTGCGGCTGCTTACATCACAGCCGATGGTGTGACACGTCGTTTTGATGACATAGGTGACATGATTGTCTACCATCTGGAAATGGGCGAAGATGTGGCCGTTTTCTGGGTCCACGACTTTGAAACGGCCGACTGGCTGCGGGCCGATGAGGCCACGCTGGCTTATATTGAAGACTTGATCACCCCTATGGGCTCCGGCCTGGTTGCCTTTGCCGACCCTGAGGCAGCGGCCAACGCGATAGCCCACAGTGGCGACCTGATGGACTTTGCCACGCTGCTGGCCGAAGCCAAATCCGGCGACGTGGCCAATAACTGGTTCCGCAAGCACCAGAATCACGGACATGATCACGGGCATGGGCATGGGCACAATCATTGAGGCGAGACGTAAAACGTAATGCGTAAAACGTAATGCGTAAAGGGCTTTTTACGTTTTACTCTTTACGTTTTACGCCTTACGTCTGATACACTTACACTGAGGAGACGAAACAAACTATGTGGAAAAAATTACAACTCTTACCTGTGTTACTGTTGCTTTTGGCCGCCTGTGGCGGCAATGGTGCCCCGGCCGATACGGGCGGGGCCAGTGCGCCGGCGGCTGAACAAGAGGCTGCGGCCGTTTCTGCCGGTGATCCGGCGGCGGGTGAGCGGCTGTACATGCAAAGCTGCTCCGCCTGCCACGGCCCGGACGCCCAGGGGGTTCCCAGCCTGGGTCGTTCGATGGTCGGCACCGAGTTTTTCGCTACGCACAACGACCAGGAGATTCTGGACTTTGTGAAGCAAGGCCGCCCGGCCACCCATCCTGACAACGAGACGGGCATAGACATGCCGCCCAAAGGGGGCAATCCGGCCCTGACAGACGCGCAGATTTTGGATATTATTGCTTATCTGCGTAGCCTGGACTGATTGACAGAGCGTAGTGCGTAGAGGATTTTACGCACTACGCACTACGCACTACGCACTACGCACTACGAGGGACGATGAACATTTCAGCGCAGTTGCCCGATATGACAATTGAAGCAGTATTGGAGCGCTGGCCGGAAACGGCCGTTGTCTTCCAGCGCTATCATCTGGCCTGTGTGGGCTGTGTGATGGCCCCCTTCTGCAAAGTGCAGGACGCCATTAACACTTATAACCTGCATGCTGAACTGTTCATCAACGATTTGCTTAAGGCTATTTCCCATGACACAACCATCCGATCTGACGAGCCTGTTCATTCCTGATCTGGCCCAGCTTATTGAAGAAATTCCCCCCGAAAGTATTGTTAGCCGCACTGTTTACCGGGACGACCAGGTGAAGGCCGTGCTGTTTGGCTTTGCCGCTGGTGAAGGGCTGTCGGAGCATACCGCAGCACAGGCGGCCATCCTCTACTTTGTGCGGGGTGAGGCAACGGTAACGCTGGGCGACGAGACCCAGACCGCTGCGCCCGGCACCTTCATCCACATGCCGCCCCAACTGCCCCACGGCGTGGTAGCCCATTCTGATGTTTTGATGCTCTTATTGTTGCTACAGTAAAATAACCTACGACTGATCACGATCTAGTTTGCTCGGCAAAACGAGTCGGATCATGCGCTCAAAGGCAAAGTAATTGTAGGCCCAGTTGATAAGAACAAGGACATCAATGTTCGGATAATCTTTGGCTAGGGGGATTATGCCAGAGAACGGCCGTATAAGCAACGACAGCTTAATTGCCAATCGACCGAATCTGGCGGTGGAGTAGAGCCACCATCCGCTGGTGCAAATCCGGTGCGTTCTGCCGCAGCGAGCGGAACGTTTCCAGGGCGCACTCCCAGGCCCCTTCATAGCACAGGCCATCCAGGCGGGCCTGTTCGTAGGCGGCTAAAGCTGATTCGATTGTGGGATGGTCGGCCGTTTTTTTGTCCATTAGTATCTGATTCAACTTCTCACACCTACGCCCTATTATACAAGAGACAACATGCGCCTGTGGCGCACCAACAAATCAATGCAAATCCGTAGCGCAAACATCCCTGTTTGCGCGGTCAAGCAGGGATGCTTGACCTACATTTACACAGGAAAGTGTGGTGGGGTGAAAGCGGTACCCACACTCTACGGCCGTTACGCTGCCACCGGCTCCAGCAGATGGACCAGGTCAAACTCATCGACCAACTGCCAGACCCAATCAATCAACCGGTCCGGGGTCCGGTCGCTTTCGTTCTCTTCATCTAATGCCAGGCCCAGGAAACGGCCGTTTTCCACCCCGACCGAATAGCTGAACTCATACCCTTCGGCGCTGGTATAGCCAACCAGTTCGGCCCCTTGCGCTGCCAGTTTGCGTCCCAGAATGCCAATTGCGTCACAAAAATTGTCAGGGTAGCCATACTGGTCACCCAGACCAAAGATAGCCACCTTTTTACCCGTCAGGTCCAGCGTTTCTAACTCCAAAAATCGGGCATCCCAATCTTCCTGAAGCTGGCCCACGTTCCAGGTAGGGCAGCCGATGATCAGATAGGCATAATCCAGCAGCCGTTCGACCGGGACATCGGCGATATTGTGGACGGTAATTAGATCAGGCGCCACCATCTCAAATTCGGCTATGAGCTGACCGACGACGATTTCGGTAAATCCAGTATTCGAGCCGTAGAACAAACCAATTGGTGTGGTCATGAGAGTCTCCTCGCAATAGTAGGTCAAGCATCCTTGCTTGACCCCTTAGCGGTGCGAGGCATTGGTCGAACAGTCTTGGTTAACCACAGTCCTGCTGACCAGTGCCTTGCACCTATGTGATTGTTACCATCACCATAAACCAACACGGATATACTGTACATGACTTAGATCAAGTCAACACAATGCCATCACGCACCACACCTCCTTCATTGCCAGAACACGGCCATTGGAGGTAAAGTAAGGCCATGACTGGTTTTTCATTACCCGCCGCGCTGCGACAGATTCCTTATCTGATCCATGTGGAAGAAACAACATTGGTAACCGTGGCCGAGCGTGCGCTGCGGCGCACTTTTGTCGCCGATGAGATGATCTTTTTAGAGGGAGAGCCGTCGGCCGGTTTGTGGCTGGTAGAAAACGGCCGTATCAAAGCCCACAAACTCTCCCCCGGCGGCCAGGAGTATATTTTGCGCTTTTTTGGCCCTGGCGAAACCTTTAACGACCTGGCCGCCCTGGATGGTTCGCCCAATGCCGCCAGCACAACGGCCGTTACCGACGTAGCGGCCTGGGTGATACCAACGGCCGTTTTTCGCGACCTGTTAGCAGCCGACCATCAACTCTGCCTGGCGGTCATCCAGGGCTTAACGGGGCGCGTACGCCAACTGGTGGGGCGCGTGGAGGATTTAGCTCTGCGCCCGGTGACGGCCCGTCTGGCCCGCTTCCTGCTGGAACAGATCGAAGATCCCACGCTGGCCCATCCGGCCGTAACCCGCACCCTCATCGCCAGTCACCTGGCCACCACCCCCGAATCAATCAGTCGCTCCTTGCGCGTACTGGAAGAGAAGGGGGCCATTCGTTTTGACCGCCACCGCATTATTATTGCTCAGCCCGACATTCTCCGTAAGCTGGCCCAACTGTAGACGCAGCCTCGTCACATAGCTTGCAGGCCAGTTCGTAGCCCAAAAAGCGACGCCGTCCGGCTTCGGTGAGAACCCACGGCCGTTTTACCAGCGGCGGATTATGGCGAATGTGCTGCCGATGGCCGCAAGCCAGAATCGCCCGCCAGTCGCCTATCTCATCTTGCTCATACCCGGTTATTTTTTGTCTCATTGCAGAAGTCCGCTTGACATGGCAGAAAAGGCTGTTATTATATGCTTAGGAATCCTAACAAATGACTGAGCTAACCAATTTTGTCCTCGACCCCCATACCCATGAAGGCGACACGGCCGCCAAAATTGTCTTCTCATTGGAGCGATTATCCCACATTTTCCGCATTCACTGGTGGGAACAAAACAAGCAGTTCCAGTTAAGCCCGCTGCAGATGCAGATTCTCACGATTTTGCGCTTTCAACCCCATCTCAATTCTGTGTCGGCCATCGCCCGCTACCTGGAGCTGGCCGACGCCACAGTCAGTGACGCCGTGCGTGTGCTGGGTCAGAAGCAGCACCTTACCAAGCAGCCGGACAGTGAAGACGGCCGTCGCCATACCCTCACCCTTACCCCAACGGGTGCCGCTATGGCCGAAGAGTTGGCCCTGTTTGCCAACCGGATTCGTGACTTTGCCAGCGCCTTGCCCAACCAGGGCGAGCTGCTGGAGTCGCTGCTGCTGCTGATGCAGTCGCTGCAGCAAAGCGGCTTTATTCCCATGCAGCAGATGTGTACCACTTGCCGCTACTTCCGCCGCGTAGATGATGCCCCCTCCCCATATTACTGTCAACTGCTGGCTAAGCCGCTGGCGGTCCACGACCTGCGCATTCATTGCCCGGAGCATGAGGCGGTCGGGTAATTTTTTTACAGCTTATATTTAGGAATCCTAATAAAAAGGAGCGTGATTATGAATTGTGACGTATTTGATGCTTATGTAACCCGCCCCGATGGGCACCTGATGCACTTTGACGTGATTGTGCCCAGCGGCACGCCGCAGTCCGCGGCGCTGGCGTTTGGCCAGGCCTACCTGACCAGCGTAGGCGTAACCGACAGCCAGGTAACGGCCGATCGCTGCCGCTTTTGTCACGTGGAGCAGGCCACGCCGGAAATGGAAGAAGCAATCGCAAAACAAGGTTATTTCATTTTACCAATGGAGGGCTGCCCGCCGGCTACCGCCCACCACAAGAATGGAGGTTAATCATGAAAACAATAGATGGCTACACTTACGGGACAACGGCCGTTGCCCCATCCCCGGTTACCCTGGCTGAGTTAGAAAAGCTCAAGGCGACCGTGCTGTTTACCGACGAAGACGGCCGTTACCTGCAAATGGCCGGGGACGTATTGGCCGACCAGACGGATGAGATTCTGGATGTCTGGTATGGCTTTGTTGGCTCACATCCGCACTTGTTGCACTACTTCACCGACGGGCAGGGGAACGCCCTGGCCGACTACCTGGGCGCGGTGCGGCAGCGGTTTGGGCAGTGGATCCATGATTTGTGTCAACGGCCGTATGACCAGACCTGGCTTGACTACCAGCACGAAATCGCCCTGCGCCACCACCGGGTCAAGAAAAACCAGACTGACGGCGCCAACTCTGTGCCACTCATCCACTTCCGGTATATGGTCGCCTTTATCTATCCCATTACGGCTACCATTCGCCCCTTTCTGGCGGCCAAAGGCCACAGCGATGAGGAAGTGGAAAATATGCACCAGGCCTGGTTCAAAGCGGTCACGCTGTCGGTCATCTTGTGGTGCCAACCTTACATCAAGGATGGTGACTTTTAGCAGCTGACGGACAGTTGATCTATATCAAAGACGGCCGTTTCCCTTTCGGTTAAACTATTCTCATGGAAGCAAACATTGCCTGGCTGCCCCAAATAGATGAAACGCTTTGTACCGGCTGCGGTGATTGCATTGCCGTTTGCCCGACCGGTGCGTTGGCGCTGGCTGGCGATGTGGCCATCCTGTCCGACCCTGATGCCTGCAATTATTCTGGTGAGTGTGAACGCATTTGTCCAACCGGGGCCATCGTTCTGCCTTATCAGATTGTGTTGGCGGAAGCCAGAGGCAATTAGCGTAGCAAACGGCCGTTCATGAACTCTGACTCTAAACCTGCACAAACAGGCCCACGCTATTGGTGGCGGGCGCCTCTAATGCTCATGGCCGCGCTGGCCCTGTTGGCCGGCCTATGGGGTGGCGTCCAGCGCATTGGCTGGGCGCTGCCTACCATCACCCTCTACCTGGCGGCCCAGCACGGCCCGCTGATGGTGTCCGGCTTTTTGGGCACGCTAATCAGCCTGGAGCGGGCCGTAGCGCTGAGTCAGTTTCAAAACGGCCGTCGTAGCTACTACCTGGTGCCGCTGCTGGCCGGGCTGGGGGCAATAGCCCTCATCCTTACCATTGACCCTCTCATTGCCCGCACCCTGTCCAGCCTGGCCGCCCTGGGGCTGGTTCTCATGTTTGTGGTTATCTGCCGCTTGCAGTGGACGGCCGACCATCTGGTGATGGGCCTGGGCGCGTTACTCTGGCTGGTGGGCAACGGCCTGTGGCTGGCCAATCTGCCCCTCTACCAGGTTGTGCCCTGGTGGGCCGGTTTTCTGATTCTAACCATTGCCGGCGAGAGGCTCGAATTGGGCCGCGTTCTACTGCACAAGCGCAACACCCGGCTGCTCTTTCTAGGTACAGTGGTCCTCTTCCTGGCTGGGCTGCTGCTCTCGCTGGTGGCTCTTGATGCCGGCATGAGGCTGGCCGGATTAGGTCTGGTGGCTTTGGGTCTCTGGCTGCTTCGTTTTGACATCGCTCGCCGCACCATCCGGCAGACGGGATTGGTTCGCTTTATTGCCGCCTGCCTGCTGCTGGGCTACGTCTGGCTGGTGGCCGGGAGTGCGTTGTGGCTACTCTATGGCGGCCAATATCTGGCCGGTCCGGTGTATGACGCTATGCTGCACATGATTTTCATGGGCTTTGTTTTTTCCATGATCTTTGGCCATGCGCCCATCATTGTGCCCGCGCTGCTGGGTGTTCAGGTACCTTACACCCCTCTCTTTTACATCCATCTGTCGCTGCTGCACCTGTCGCTGCTGCTGCGAATGGCCGGGGATTTGCTGCTGTGGCTGCCCGGCCGACGCTGGGGCGGGATGTTGAACGGGGTAGTTGTGGTCTTGTTCTTATTGGTAACAGCGGGCACGGTAATGTACGGCCGTTGGCAAAGAGGGTGAATGGTGTTTACTATTGTCTATTGCGTAATGCCCACCGGTTACGCAACACGCAATACGTTTCGTCACCCCCACAGGTTCTTTTTAATGATGGGATTCCGTAAGCAGCTTGTTTTACCGGCCGAACATGGCGCGTGGGCCTGGTTGCTGGTACCGTTTGGGGTGGGTGTGGCTGTTGGTGGTGGATGGTATACGGCCGTTACCCTCGTTCTCTTGGGTAGTCTGGCCGCTTTCCTGGCCCGCCAGCCGGCTACCGTCTGGCTGCGGGTGCGGCAGGGCAAAGGGCGGCGCAGCGATGGCCCGGCGGCGGCAACCTTAACCACCGGCTTGAGCCTGATGGCCCTGCTCTGCCTGGGTGGGCTGCTCTGGCTAGGTTATGCTCAACTGCTCTGGCTGCTGCTGGGGCTGCAAAATCTGTTGGGGGTTTATTACGTTCGTCTACGCATTGCCGACACGCACGGACGAGACAGCAACCGCTGGCTGCCCTTGTTGTGCCATCTGGCCGGGTTTATCCTGGTGGCTGTACTGGCTTTGGTTGGCTGGCTGCCCTGGCTGGTCACGCTGCCCTTTGCGGCCTTCCTGCTGCGGGCCATCTGGGCCTGGCCTAAACCTCGTCCCGTGGCCAACATCAAACGCTTTGGCTTCCTTGAGGTCGGCGTGGAAATTATTGGCGGGCTGATGTTTATCGCGGCCTTTTAACTGTAGCACAAAAATTATGCCTGCTGTTACACGCTTTTTCATCAAAACATCGTTCGTATACCTGATTGCGGCTTTGTTGGTCGGGGCTATCCTGGCGGCTAATGTCCTGTGGCAATTAGGCGACCTGCTGCGCGGCGTGACGCCGCTCTATTTACACATGTTTATGGTCGGCTGGGTGACGCAGCTTATCTTTGGCGTTGTCTTCTGGATGTTCCCCCGCCACACGCCGGAAGAACCGCGCGGCTCAGAACTGCTCGGCTGGCTGAGCTACGGCCTGCTCAACGTAGGGCTGCTGCTGCGCGTCGTGGGTGAGCCGCTAACAGCCAAACAGCCGGAAACACTCTGGGGCTGGCTGCTGGTGGTTTCGGCCGTTTTCCAATGGGGTGCCGGTCTCTGTTTCTTTATCAATACCTGGCCCCGTGTCAAACCCGGCCCGCGCCACCGACGGCGTAAAGCGTAAAACGTAAAGGGACAACTTACAACCACTCATTACGTTTTACTTTTTACGTTATACTTCTAACTATGCCTTTACTCAGCCGTCTCTTCGTCCGCATCGCCTTGATTTACTTGCTACTGGGTTTCACCCTGGGGGCGCTGCTGTTGAGCCACAAAGGGGTGTTTATTGACGCCTGGTTGTGGCGGCTGCGGCCGGCCCACATTGAACTGCTAATGGTAGGCTGGACACTGCAACTGGCGATGGGGGTGGCTTTCTGGATTTTGCCCCGCTGGTGGCAGCCACCGATTCGGGGCAACGTGGTTGGGGCCTGGCTGGCCTTTTTCTTGCTTAACCTGGGGGTGTGGCTGGTCATCGCCGGGTCGTGGCTGATTGCGGCACCGCTTATCTTTGCCGGCCGAATATTGGAAGCAACGGCCGTTGTCGCTTTTGCCCATCACGCCTGGCAGCGAGTGGTGGGCCGAGAAGGGTAACTATTTCTACCCTGTAAAATAAGGAGTACGATTCATGTTACAGTTAAGAACAACCATCAATAATCAGAACGGATTAGCTACAAGCTGGTCACTTGACGATTTACAGCCTACACCTGAGCAAGAATGGGACCGCCTGCGTGAATTCCTGGCTATTAGTCAGGCCGACATTGAGGCCATGCTCACTACCGTTGAGCCGCTGTTCCGGCGCGGTCACGAGCTGGTGGTGGGCAACTATGACTACCTGCTAAGCCATCACGAAACGGCCGCTATCCTCGGTTGGGACAGTGGTGCAGACGAGGCCCATCTGGCCGAACGGCGTCGCTTTTTCACCGTCTGGCTCGCCCGCACCCTGGGCCTGGACCTCAGCCACAGCTTTGCCCGCTACCTGTTTCGGGCCGGGCAGATTCACGCCGCCCACGGACCGCGTCAGATTCATGTGCCGGAACGGTACGTTACCGGCGCGATCAGTCTGGTGCAGGCCACCTTTGCCCGCTTCCTGACCGAAGAAATGGCTGATCACCCTTTGGTCCCCACCGCTCTCGCCGGCTGGAACAAAGTGCTGACGCTCCATCTGCATCTCATGCTGCACGGCTACCAGATGGCCCGTGCCTGGGATACCGGGGAGCAGACCATCAACATCGTCCTGTTTGGTAAGCTGCGCTCACAATTGGGGCAGCAATCCCGCCCCATGCGGGTGGCGGTCAACAGCACCATGCAGCAGGTATTGGTGAAATTCTTTGATTACTATCCCCAGTTGCGGCCCGATGTATTCGATCTGGACTGGCAGCAGCGGGAGCGGCTGGATGAAACGGGCAAACCGTGGCTGATGGCGCTGCCATCTTACCGGATACGGCGGGGCTGGCGAATTTTGAAGAACGGCCGTGATATTGCCTACCTGAACAATCTGGCTACGCCTGCCAGCCCTGGGGACACCATCAGCCTTTTCCCACCCGGCCGCTGAGTCTGTTTGTAAGAAAAGGTAGTCCCTGCGGGGTCTATTATCGTAATGATCTTCGAGGAGAAGCGCGACTGTAGCAGGAACGGTCTACGGTCTTACCACAACCGGCAAATAAAGCATAACCGTATCGGCCGGACAGCGCACGCTACCAAAATTGCCTGCGGTCAAACCGGTTGTGTCGCGGGCGCGGATTTGATAGGGATAAATGTTGCCCCAATCAGGTAAGCCCCCACTGCCCGGCGTACCACAAGTAACGCGGTAACCTGGAGTCATCATTTGGGCGGGAATAAACATCGAGGATTGAAAAAAGCCGGCGTGATAGGCCCGTAAGCGATTATCAATCGAGACCGTCATGGTAATGATGTTGGCCCCGGGAGCGGCTGATACGGATAAATAATCCCACTGAATGTAACAGGTCCCTGTTCCGGGTTCAGGACGGTAGCAGGTGGGGCTGGGGCTGTCAATTGTGGAAATAGCCGGGGAGTCAGCCTCTCTTCGCGGTGAGTCGGGTGCTGCCTCGCTGGTGTCGGCCCTGGATGCGGCCGGCAGACCCCAGGCAAGATGAATGACTACAATGCCCAGGGCGCCAAGCAGTGCCAGAAAGCCCAAGAAACGCGTAACTCGTTGGCGCGGTTTGATAATAGAGTCCATGCTGACTGTTTAGGGGGTAAACGCCGGGCAGAAGATGGTGCCGAAATTAGCGGCGATTTGCCCATTGCTATCTCGTGCCCGAATTGTGTATCCGTAGGCGTTGCCTAGTTTCGGATTCCCGCCCGCTCCGAGCGGTCCGCAGGCCACCTTAAAGCCGTCTCCCAGCATGTTATACGGTATGAACATAGAAGACTGGAAGAATCCCTGCGTATGCGCCACCGGGCCAAAGTCATTGAGTGTTAAAGTCATCGTGAGCATAGAGGTAGCAGGGGCGGCGTTTACGCTCATGTAGTACCATTTCAGGTAACATGTATCGCGGCTGGGGTCAGGCTGATAACAGGTGGGCGAGGGCGAATCGATGACGCTGATAAGGGGCATTTGCTCGCCATCTATTAAGGCGGGGCCGTCAATCTGGCGTATGTTTTCTCCCTCTGTTTCTATGATGGGCATACTGCGGCCGTTGGCCTCCTGGCCACGGACAGTGTGCATCAGGCTGAAGGCCGCGGTTACGAGCAAGACAGCGGCAAGGACATAAACAATAAATCTGCGCATGGTCAACTCCGATTCTGCTAGATTGCAGAGGAAAGTGGTCTGAATCGTGCCGGATGAAATTGTAGGCGATCCGGTGACAAAGTACAATAGTCAATTTTGTGGTTTCGGGGTTGACGGAAATTGCCGGTATCTTTAGCTTTGCCGCTAGCCCGCTTACCTTTCTGTCCGCTTCTGGCCTTCAGCCGAGATGGCCCGTTTGGAATCCCGTTGCAACGATTTGATATATTCTACCCGGCGAAAGCGCAATGCTGACCAATCTTCGTCAATAGCTACCTGGCGCACACCTTCAAAGCCGGCCGCTCCTAGCGCGTCCCAACCGGAGTCGCGGTCAAATTCGCACTGGTATCGTTTGGAGCTTTTCTTGGGGTAGGCAAACCAGATCAGGGCATCTCCTTTGGCTTTGGCTACAACGGCGGCGATGGTGTCATCTAGCACGGTCTGTTGGGTCACAAACGCCAGCGAAAAGGTGATCTCAGATACGGCCGTTGCTTGCCGCAGTACCGTCACCCTATCCAATTCGGCCAGAACTGGCTCGAAACTATCCGGTGCATTCATAACGACAATTTCCTGCTGGTCTTTCAGATTGAGTTTCTTAAAGATGGGGGGCATTTTTCTCTCCTCACTGACGCTGTCGTACAGGCCCACATACACCTGCGGCACTTCTTCTGTTAGCAGGATGAAGCGCGTATCCCGGATCACCGCACCCGGCGGCATAGGCGACATTTGTTTCAGTGGTTAACTGCTAGTATAGCTGACCCAACGCTTTGTGAAAAGTCATTTACTTCTGCAAAAAAAGTCAGCCTGGACCAACATCCAGCAGCAGCAGGGTTGTTAAACAGCTGCTAAGGCACCAGCTCCAGGCAAACCCGCTCAAGGGGGTACGACACCCGCGAGCCTGGGCAATGGCCACGCCCCACCACGTTCGAGCCCTAATGTTGGCGTGCAAAATCGCAGGGTCATCTCTCGCTTGGTACTGGCGTGATTTGAGATACTATTGTCTGGTGTATACATCCCTGGACGAGTATGTCCTTCTACAAATTTTGGAGATAACATGAACGGAAAACAGCTTTTGGTCACAGTGGTTCTTTCATCCCTATTGACGACTGCCTTGTTGGGCGGGTTCTTTGCCTGGAGTGGTTTTGTGGCCGGGCAACAAATTACAACCGAAGATGGTGAAGGGCAGGCTGACCCTGCGCCAATCACGGCTACTGGCGACGAGACAGGGTCTATATTCACGTCAGCAACCGCAGATGAAATGACAGGGGAGGGAGGCGATGGTTCGATGTCGTCGATGACCTCAACCGCGTCGGCTGCATCACTGGAAAATGGTGTGAATATGAGCCATTGGTTCATCATGGGGTCGCATCTTCTACCTAGAAATAGTGCCATGCAGTATGCGTATACCATTAACGGATGTATCTATATCACCAACAGCGGCGGCGAGAGTCGTATGCAATACCCGGTTACGCTGCCGGACCGCGCCATTATCAAATCCATGGATATATTCTACAATGATACATCAGCCAACAATCTATTCGTCTGGCTGACCAGATACGTGCCAGGGCAAAGCAATGAGGATGTCGTATCCGTAGGATCAAGCGGCAACGCCGGGTGGGGAACCAGTAGCAGCCCAGAGGTTACGCATATCGTTGACAATGGCTCGTGGGCATATAGTCTGAATTACTCGTGGAGCGGTGTGACCAATAACACGTTGCAGATTTGTGGCATACGCATCAACTACATTGACCCATTCTATGCCACGTTTCTACCACTTACCGTCAATGAGTAGTTTTGCATACGCCAAAACCGGCGTCGGTGCGATAGCGATCATAGTCAGAGATTGGGGCGCTTGCCACTGCAAAGCATGATATAATGCAGTCAGACAGTTGTCGATTGTACAGATAGCATCTGGACAGGTTAGCAATTAAGCGGAGATAAACAAAATGCAAGTATACGCTTATGAACATACAATCGGAAAAAAGGGAACGCTCACCCTGAAAAATTTACCCTTTAATGTTGGCGAGAAAATAGAGGTGATCATTATTCCCCGTTCAAGCCGTCAGCTTGACGAAAAACAATATCCTTTTTGGGGCAAGCCCATTACCTACCTGAACCCGACCGATCCAGTAGCTGAAGAGGATTGGGAGGTATTGCAGTGATCGTGCTGGATACCCATATTTGGGTATGGTGGGTGCATAACGACGCTCAATTTATTGTAGCAACGGCTCGCATCCATGATTGCTCGCTATTGACAGTGGATGATAGAATTCTCAATTACGCCCATGTCAAGTTGTTAATGTGATGCAAAAGAATCTGTAATAGCCTGACCATCTCCTCGCCGTTCCCTCCCCACCACCACGCCCAGGTGGAATTGTTTATAGGGGCATGGTTCATAAGGCATGAACTGTCCTTTACAAATAGTTTGCAATTGTCATTCCGAGAGCACCCACGGCGCGGTGCGCCATTCATTAAGTGCAGAAACATGGCCATTTTTGCCAAGTTTCTGAGTAGCGGAGTCTTCGGAGCGAGGAATTTTTCGACTTGACCAGTGGAAAGATTCCTCCTCGAAGACTCGTCGGAATGACATGGGAGCGTCGGATTTGTAAAGCTGCTTTTTTCAGTTTCTGAACCATGCCTTTATAGGGAAACGGCCGTTCTGCCAGAATCAAATTCTCTCTTGCTAAACGTACTATATATGGTACAATACTGCTATGAGTAATGAGCCAATTCTCAAGGTTGTGTTCTTTCAGACAGAAACAGGCCGAGAGCCTGTTCGAGAATGGCTCAAGAGTTTGGATCAAGATGATCGTAAGATAATCGGCGAGGATGTAAAGTTGGTACAATTTCGCTGGCCAATGGGAATGCCTCTGGTACGGAAGATGGAGAGCAACTTGTGGGAAGTTCGCATTCGTCTGAGTAATAGACGGATAGCGCGGATTCTCTTTACAGTCCGTGGTAACGAAATGGCCCTACTGCACGGTTTCATCAAGAAATCACAGAAGACGCCAGTCAACGAATTGAGCCTGGCTCGTACTCGCCGGGATCAATGGCAGAGGGAATGGGAATCTAATGAATAGGTATAGCGGTAGCGACTTCGATGATTTTCTGGCCGAAGAAGGCATTCTGGAAGAAGTAACCAGTAAAGCGCAAAAGCGGTTGCTGGCTTACCAGGTTGCCGACATCATGGTAGAGAAGAAATTGACTAAAACAGAATTAGCCGCCAAGATGAACACCAGCCGGTCACAATTGGACCGCTTACTGGACCCGGAGAATACGGCCGTCACGTTGGATTCATTGAACCGGTTGGCGCAGGCCGTGGGCAAACAGCTCAGGATAGAGTTTGCGTAGCTGGTTTTCGCTGACTCAACGGCCGTTCCCACCCCACCACCTCACTCTGCCCATTCAACGTTACCCGCATACCCGCCACTGGCATCTTGTGGCTCAAATGTGGCTGCGTTATACTGTTTCCTACGAAAGCAAACATTCACGAAAGCAACGACAAGTCAAATAATCTGAGGGTAAACGCATGACTATGAACACAGCCATACGCCAGGATTACAAGCAAACTTTGGCCGAGATTGCCACGGTACTGCCGCCCAGTCGCTTAGAGCAACTGGTGGATTTCGCTCGCTTTCTGGAAGCGCAGATTATAAGTGAGTCGCTGCTTCAGGAAGAAAGTATGGCTGAGATTGAAGCTGATAATGAAAAATGGGATGCACTCCTGGCAACAGACGAGGGGCAAAGCCTGCTGGAAAAATTAGCCAATGAAGCATTGGCTGAACATCAAGCCGGCAAGACAAGGCCAATGGCTTTCAACAATGAAGGGCGTATTGTGCCAGGATGAAATCAACCACCACCGGTCAATTCTGGAAGCTCTATCATGCCTTACCATTAGACGTGCAACGCCGGGCAGATCGGGTCTACAAATTGTGGCAGCTCAATCCTCAAGCGCACGGCCTTTAATTCAAGCGGGTAGGCAAACAACAACCAGTTTATTCGGTACGCATCGGCAGAGGGCATCGTGCGCTGGGTATCCTGGATGGAGACACGATTATCTGGTTTTGGATAGGCCCTCATGATGAATACGATCGTTTGTTGAAGCATTTGTAGTAGGTGAGAAACGGCCGTTGGTTGGAATCGTCTAGCACCAAACAATGCCCATGATGGTATGCTCAAATACCATCATGGGCATTTTCAGTTATGGCTGGAAAATCCAACCGGATTGCTTACGGCCGTACCACCACCGGCAAATACAACCTAAACACCTCCTCACCAGCCGGTTCTGCGGCCGCAACCCCCACAACCGCCCCCCGCGTTTCCTCCACCACAACCGGGCCGATGCCGGCCGTTAAGCCGTCGGGTAAAACGGCCGTTAACCCATATGTCCCCGGCGCAACGGCGTAGAAAACGAAACGGCCGTGTTCATCCGTCGTCACACTCTGCCCATTTAGCGTTACTTCAACCCCGGTCAGGGGCAGCTCCCACGGCTGGCGAATGCCGTCGCCGTTGGCATCGTGCCAGATGGCACCGCGCACCAGGCCCTCGTCCACGGCGGTCAGGGCCAGGCCGCTGCCGCTGCCGGGGCCAACGGTGATCGTTCCCGGAGCCACGCCGCCCCAGACGGCCGTTACCTCATAGCTGCCGGGGTCTGGTTGCCAGAAGAGGAACTGCCCGACGGTGAGAAGCGTCTCGGCGGCCGTGCCAAGCGTGACGCTGATAGTACTTTGCAGCAGCGGTTCGTCAGCCCCACGACGGCCGTCGCCATCCCAATCCTCGTAGATAACGCCCGTGACCACGCCCACAGGCTGGAGCGGCAGGCCGATCAGGCCGCCGTCGTTCAGGGTGACGCTTTGCGGCGGCGGGGCGGCGTAGCCATCAGGCGGGGTCACGGTGACGGTGTAGTTACCGTCGGGCAGGTCGGGCAGGTGGAAACGGCCGCTCAGGTCAGTCACGACGCTGGTATTGAACGGGCCGCTAATCTGCACGGTCACGCCGCCGACGCCCCGCTCGTTGCCGCCGACTCCTTGACGGCCGTCGCCGTCATTGTCGGCAAAAACCGTCCCGATAAAGACGCCGCTCACGCGCAGGGCGATGGGCGGCAGGCTGACGTCTGCGCCGTTGACGTAGAGCGTCCGCTCGGCCGGCCCGACCACAGCATAGCCCGGCGGCGGCGTAATCGTCAGCAGATGCTCGCCGTCCGGCAGGCTGATCGTCGCCCCCGTCCCGTCCGGCCCGGAAACGGCAGTTTGCCCATTCACGTCAATTTCCACACCCGCTATCGCCATCTCGCCCCCATCCCATTCGCCGTTGCCGTTGTCGTCACGGAAAGCGGCCCAGGAGAGGGGCGAAGTAAGAAGTGAGAAGTAAGAAGTAAGAAGTGGGTCGCTGTTGCGCGAATCCTGACTACTGACTACTGAATACTGACTACTGTCCACCGCCAACTGAATATCCCGCTGCTCCGTCCGAGGCTGATAATGATAGCCTCCGCCGGAGGTGGGCCAGCCGCCATACGCTTTGACGATGACGGCGTTGGGCTGGGTCACGCCGGGGGTGTCCACCACCGCCAGGCAGTAGTGGAGTTGGGGGAAGAGGGGGGCGAACAGATGATAATGGCCGTCGCCATCGCTGAATCCTTCCGCCATGATGCTCGGATTACTCTGGTCGCAACCGTCGGCCGCCGGGAAGCTCTCTTGCCACAAGTAGGCGACAATGCGCGCCCCGGCCACCGGTACAGGGCTGTGCCAGGGGCCGGTGTAGACCAGCCCGTTATACCGGTTCCTGGTGAACTGTTCCTCAATCGTGGGCACGGCGTAGAGACCGACGCGCAGGTCGAGCGGCTGGCTGGAAAGGGTAAACCAGCCGGGCGTTTCGGTCACGGCCGTACCCAGGCCGCCGTCGGCGCTGGCCGGGTCCAGCGTCAGGGCGTAGCGGACGCCCGCTTGTAGGCCAGTCAGGTTAAATGTCCCGTTGGCCGCCGGTTGCACCGTCTGCGGCGACGACCCGTCGTCGCTGAGCAGGATGAGGCTGTAGGCGCCCGTACCTTGCTCGCCGCTGTTTTGTACGCCGTTGAAATTGTCGTCATGATAGACCAGCCCATTCACCGCCCCGGCCGGGTAGATGAACAGATTTTGCTGCACCGTTTGCCCGGCGTTGTAGTTGACAACCGGTTCTTCGCCGGGCAGGTAGCCGGCCGGGATGTTGATCACACGCAGCCGGTAAGGGCCGGGCGTCACATTTTGGAAGCTGTAGTTGCCGGCTGTCCAGCAGGCGCTGTTCCCGCAGCCGGGGTTACTGGTAATGGCCAGGCGCGTTTCGTTGGTGTTCAGATTCCGCAATTCGACGGTGACGCCGGGCCAGCCGGCATTGGTACCGCTGGTGCGAACCTGGCCCTGAATACCGCCGGCGATCCGGGCCGGGACGCGCAGGGTGGCCGCGCTGCCCTGGGTGACAACGGCCGTTTGCGGCATCCCCATCATTATCTGATAGCCGGCGGCCGGGGTCACGTTGACCGCGTAAGCCCCTTCGCCCAGGTTGAATACCGCTCCGGTGGGACCGGTCGCCAACTGGGCGCCGTTGACGGCTACGGTAAAGCCGCTCAAGAGTGGTTCGCCCGCATCCCAGACCCCGTTGCCGTTGTTGTCGCGGAAAACCTGCACGGTCAGGCTGCCCAACGTTTGTACCGGCAGCCAGGCCGGACTGCCGCTGCGTAAGACGGGCACGCCCTGGGGAGCGCTGGGCGCCTGGCCGTGGGGCAACTGGCTCACCCTGGCGCAGCCGACGCGGTTGTTCATGATTGAGGGGAAGGTGGCCAGGCCGCTGCTGTTGGTAACGGCCGTAGCTACCACCGTTTCCGCCGCGGGGCAGGGAGCGTCATAGAGGGAGACGGTCGCCCCCGCCAATCGCTGCTCGTTGGCGTCCGGCTGGCCGTTGCTGTTGCTGTCCAGGAAGACGAGGACGCGCGGCTGCTGGTCGTTGGGCAGCAAGGGGAAGTTGGCCGTCACGTTGATATTGCCAAAGGGGACGGAGACGGTCTGCTCCAGGCTGCCGCTGTAGCCGTTGGGCGGATTGGCGAGAATGAGGCGGTATTGGCCGCTGACCAGATCGTTGAAGGAGTAGAAACCGCTGGGGGAACTGGTCGCGCTGGCGACAGGCGTCCCGTCCGGCATTTCCAGGGCCAGGCTCAGGCCGCCGAGGGGGGCGTCAATGTCGGCGTCGTAACGGCCGTCGCCATCCAAATCCAGATAGGCCCGGCCCGAAATCGAAGCGTCGCCAAAGGCGCGGTAGCCGAAGTGAACCTCGTCCACCCCCACTTGCAGCGTCACCAGCCGCGTCTGAATCTCGTCGGTAGTGCGGAAGTAGCCGGAGGGGAAATCAAGGCCCACGTGATACGTTCCGGCGGCCAGATTTTGGAAGCGGAAGAAGCCGCTGACGCTGCTGCTGATCTGGGCCGTTTCCGTCGAGGCCAGCAGGTTGTAATCTTCGTCATATAGGTGGACGGTCAGCCCGTTGGCGGCAGGATCGTTGCATTCGCCCAGGCTGCATTGGCGCGTACCGTTGGCGTTGCTGTCCTGGAAGGCGTAGCCGCGAATGTCGCTGGCGTTGGGCGTGGGGCTGTAGGGGTAGTTGACGACGGCCGTTGTCCCCACGTTAATGGTCACATTTTCCTGGAAAATGGGCCAGCTTTCCTCGAAAGGAATCAGGCGAATTTCATAGCTGCCGGGGGGCAGGCCCAGAATGACGTGATAACCACGCGCGTCTGCCTGGTAGACCAGCGTACCGGGCGGCGTCCCCTGGTCGTCTGCCAGGACGCGGGCCTCAATGGTACAGTCGAAATCGCCAAAAGCGACGTTGGTCAGGCCGCGAATACAGATGGCCCGCACCGACTGGTTAGGCAGGATGTTAAAGGAGGCTGTCGCCGAGGTGTTGACGCCGATGAGGGCGGTTCGTTCAGCCGGGTTGGTCGTCGTCTCCGGCGGCAGCGTGGCCAAAACGGGCGCGACGGTGTATGTACCGGCCGTCGCGTCGTCCAGCCGAATCAAACCGTCCGGGCCGGTGGTGTGGGTCTCGGCACTGCCGCTCTCGTGGGTGATGGTGAATTCGATGCCGCCCAACGGCTGTTCAAAAATGCCCACGTTGGGCAAGTAATAGCTGTGGCGGGCCTGAACAAAGAGACGGCCGGGGAAGAAGAGGACCCAATCATGCGGGTAATAGCCGCCGCCGACGCTGACCGGCCGCTCCAGCACGCCGTCTTCGGGGAAGAAGGTGGACGGGGGCAGCAGGCGCAGGGTGTAGTCGCCCGGTTCGAGCGCGGCGAACTGGTAGCCGCCATCGCTGGCGGTGAGGGTGTTGGTCAGAACGCTCCCCGGCGGCTGCTCCAACTGCAACACGGCGTTGGCGATGCCCTGGCCGGTAAAGTTGGTCACGCTGCCGCCAATCGTCCCCCCTTGCAGGAAGCCGAGCAGGGCGCTGCTGACCTGGTTGGCGCTAACGGCCACATTTTCTACCAGCAGCGCGGCCGGGAAGAAACCGGTCGGAGCGTTGGCCTGGACGTCGTAGCTGCCGGGGGCCAGGTTGTCGAAGGCGTAGAGGCCATCGCTGTCTGTGGTCGTGGCGGTAATTTGCGCCCCCTTCTGCCAGAGGGTGACGGCCACGTTGGCCAGAGGGGTTTCGTTGGCGTCGGGGATGCCGTCGCCGTCGCTGTCGGCCCAGGCGCGGCCGACGATGCGTCCCTGCCCCGGCGCGGGCGCTTCAATGAGGCCAAAGTCGAGCAGGGCGCTGCCCTGCGCGGGCAGGGGCAGGCTGACGGGCGCGGCGGTGGTGGGCTGGTAGCCGCTTAAAGCCACGTTCAGGTCGTACCAGCCGCCGGTCGCGGTGTCTATGCGGTAACGGCCGTCGCCATCGCTAACATCTTGCAAATTACCGCCGGGACCAACGGCCGCGACCGTCGCTCCCGCCAGACTCACTTCGCCCAGCCCGATACGGCCGTCGCCGTCGGCGTCATGCCACACCTGCCCGGCAAAATTGGGCCGATCCCAGATTGTTACCGGCAAGGCGAAGCTGTCGGCGCTGACTGGATTGGCCGCCGAAACGGTGGCCGTGTAGACGCCCGGCGCGGCGTAGCTGTGTTCCACGTAAGCGCCAAAACCGGTGGCCCCGTCGCCAAAGTCCCAGGCGTAGAAGACATTGCTGCCGCCGCTGACGGCCGCCGAAAAAGCGACCGGCTGCCCCTCAAAGACAGGGCCGTTATGGACTGCCTGTAAGCCGACAATGCCGTCTTCGGGCGGCGGCGGCTCGTCTAGGGCGCGAATCATCACCTGATTGCCCTGGTAGAAAACCTGGAAGTAGATGTCGGACGGGTTGGGGACCGTGACCCCTACCCAATCGAAAAAGCGCGTGCAGCCCTGGCTGCACGTCATGACGACGAATTCGTCGCCGACCTGGATATCGTCAACGAACTCACTGTCAATGTGGATGGCCATGGCGCCGCGCAACTCGGTCGGACTGTCGCCATGGATCTGCAACTGACCATATCCCACCCCCGGTTGCGGATCGGCGCTGACCAGCCTGGCGTAGAGTTGGCTGGTATCGGTCAGGGTCAGGTTGCCGTTGATTTGAATAACGCCGGCCTCGTAGCTGCCGGTCGTGCCGAAGCCGAGGAAGATGCCGTTGTCAATCTCAACGTCGGCGTTGATCTCGCCCTGTCCGTAGATGCGGCTGTTTTCAAAAACCAGCGGCGCCTGAGAATTGACGACGCCGTCGTTCAGGATCAGGCGCGCCCCCTCCCAGGGCTGGCTCAGGCTGGCGTGGCGGGTAAAGCGCAGGCTGCCTTCCTGGACGTCAATGACGCCGCTGTTTTCGATGGCGATGCCTTCGATGATCGCCTCTTCAGCGCCGGTTTTGATCAGGCTACCCCGGTTGTCAAAGACGCCATGCACCGGGTCTGAACCGCCCAGCCGGTAACTCAGCAGCCGCTCGCCCTGAATCTCGAAGCTGGCGTCGGGATGGTTGACAAAGCGGGCGGTGTGATGGCGTATGTAGAATGTGCCGCTGCTGTAAACGGCCGTGCCGTAATGGTTGACGATCCCCCTCTGGGCAATGGCCGATATGCCGGAATGGAGCGTGATACCGCCCAAAACATTCAACGTGAAGTTTCCGGTCGCAAAATGCTGGCCGATAGCGCCGGTATGCCAGTCGAAGGTATCGGCGACCGTCAGGCTGCCGTCTATCCCTTCAATGAACTTGCCCGATCCGCTCTGCATTTGCAGGCTGCCGGTAAAGGCGTCGGTATTGATACGCAAACGGCAGGGGCAACTGGTAGCGTCGCTGACGCGGGTCAACCCGTCTACCTCATAGGTCATCCCGGCGTTCAGCGTCCAGGCGCCGTTGCCGGGGAAGCGTACCTCGCCCGCGCCCGTTACCGACGAGTCCGGGTGGAAATGGTGGCGATGCCCGACAAATTCGATCCGGGCGCCGGCGGCGACGGTAAAGCTGCCTTCATGGGGATCGGTCGCATTGCCGCCTGGCAGGCGTAGCTGCCCCTGGAGCGCCTCAATCGTGCCGCGATTGACCATCGGCACGGCGCTGCTGTTGAAGTCGGCCAGGCCGCCGCCGCTCTTGATCAGCGCGCCGTCATTGATGATTCTGAGCGTTTCACTATTGCTGTTGATCATGGCCACCCCGCCGGAGACCTCGAAGGTAGCCCCGCTGACGTTGTGAAATTGCCCCTGAGTAGCGCCGCCGCTGGGCAGACGCAGCCGCCAGTTACCGGCCGTCCATTGACCGCTGCCGGCATTGACCAGGGTTAAATGGGCCACCGATTTCTCGCCGCCGTCCAGCAGCAGCGTATCGGTTGCCGTCAGGGTTGTGGCGACGCCGGGGCCGTTGAGAACGCCGCCGGAGAAGTGGAGACCGGCCACGATAATAGCGCTGTTGATATTGACCTGACCGGCGCTGATAACGGCCGTGTCGGCCACGCCCGGTACGCCGCCGTTGCAGCCGCTCCAGTTGGCCGGGTCGTCCCAATCGCCCGTACCGCCGAACCAGGCGCAGTCGGCCGCCTGGACAGGCGCGGGGGTAAGGAGGATGGTTAGCGCGATGAGGGTGAAAAGTAGGGTTGTAAAAATGCTGGTGCGTTTCATGGGTTGCTTTCCTAATTTTGACCGAGGACGGAGGACGAAGGACCGATCAGGCCAACAATCCGTCTTCCGTCTTCCGTCCTCGGTCTTCTATTTTGGGCGTCTCTACCGTCTCTTCCAGGTAGGCCAGTAGGGCCGGCAGCGAGGCGAAGGCGTGACGCTGGCCGCTGTGGGGTTCTTCCAGGACAATCCGCAGCGGGGCCGATTCGCCAGCCGCGCCATCCTCCTCTTGCCAGAGGCGCAGCAGAAAGACGCAGTAGAGGTTAAAAGAGTTCATCTCACTGGTTACTGGTTATGAGCGGTAAAAAGAGGTCGAAATCGTCGCCAATAATCGGCGGTTCGGTTACGGGCGCGCCGCCGCCGCACCAGTAGCCGCTGCATAAAAGTAGATCGTTGGCCACAGCCCCGGCCACCGGCTGGCCGGTGGCGCTGTGCAGCGTCAACCCGCTTTGAGCGACGATGCCGCCGCCGCTGCTGACCAGGCTGCGATTCAACATTTCGCCCTCGGCCAGAACGACGCCCAATCCCAGCAGCAGCATGAACAGCGGCAGAATAAAGAGTAGGCGGCGTGATGGTTTCGTTTTGATACTCATTGGTTTGCTCCTACTTGTTGCAGGCGGCAGCGGCCGTTGTGCCGTTGCTTAAGGGCAGCCAGGTGCCCCAGTCATGGTTATAGACGCAGCGCAGCCCGGTTCCCGTTCCAGTGAGCTTGGCAAAGTAAGTCAGGGCGGAATGAGCAATCGAAATACTGCCGGCCGCACTGATTTCCAGCAGATAGGCGTCTGAATTGCTACTGACCCGCAGTTCCGATCCCTGAATGCGGGGATGGCCGTTTTGCAGCAAGGCGACGCTGCGATGACCGCCGCAGATATGGCTGTCGCGGATGTCGGGCGTGGCCTGATTTAGCTGCATCCCAAAGCCAGTACCGCTGTTGTCGTTACACTCTTGCACGCTGCTGTTGGCCCCGCCCAGGAAGATGCTGTTCAAAATAAGCGCCTGGGGAAAACCGCCGCCCGCCGTGTGAACGCTGGATAATCCGGCGTTAACGGCCGTGCCAAAACCAGTAGCCCCGCTCGCCTTAAAACTGCTGTTCTTGATGGTGGGCGCGGCGCTGTTCAGGTGAATGCCGCTGCGAGCGCCGCCTGTGCCGCTGCCGCTGACCACGACCTCCACGTTATCAACAATCGTGACCCGGCTGGCACCCGACACATAGATACCAAAGCTGAAAGGACCGCCGCCGGTATTACGGACGCCCAAATTACTCAGATAGCTGTTTGGCAACATATAGATAGTGGCCGCAGTTTGGTTGGACGTCGCGCTGCCCCGGTTGGCGGTGATAATGGTTGTCGCCGAGCCGTCCCCTTGCAGATGGACGTAGCCGGGTATTTGCACCAGATTGTCTTCCGCGTAAATGCCGGGGGCCACCCGCACCAGGTAACGATTATTTTCGGAGGCGTCGCCAATGCTGTTCAGGGCGGCGGCCACGGAGGTGAAGTCGCCGCCTGATTGGGCGACCACAATCACATTCTCGTAATTGCCAAAGCTGGGCGGATCGATCACGCCGCTCCAGGGTACGGAGGCGGCCTGGAAGGCGTAGGGCGCAGAGCCTAATAACTGGCGCGGAAAGTCAATAAAACCGGAACCGGTATCAACGCTCGTTTGCAGGTAGCGGGTCGCGCCGGCAAAGGTATCGGGGCCGAGTGGACAACCGGTTGTACAATTACCGTTGCCCAGCATCACGGCAAAGAAGCCCTGGCTGAGGGGCGCGTTGTTGTGGGTTTCTTCCCAGATGGGGCTGCCGCCGGAAACGGCCGTGTACACCCCAAAGCGCATCGCATACGTCCCATCGCCGATGGGATCGCCGCCGCTGTCGGCCAGGAATCCCTGGTGGCTGATGAAAGCGGGCGTATTGCCGCCGCCGCTGGCATGGTTGGCCCGCAGATCGGCCGCACGTCCGATGGATAAGACGGCCAACGTCGCCAGGACGGATAGAAAGATGGTAATTATTCGCTTACGCATTGGTTTTCTCCTTGATAATGAGTGACTCTACTGAAAAAAGGTCCAAAAACCGAGTTTTTCAAGGCCAACCACTCTGGTGATTGTGATGCGTTTTAGCAAAAAACTCGGTTTTTTCAGTGGACTCATGAGTAGAAATGACAAAAGTTTCGCTTATCCTACAAGACGGCCGTGTCGCCAGCGTGTATTTATCGTGTATTGTCGCAGCAATCCCCATTATCGTAGGGACGGTTTCACAATTAGAATTGCCGTCGCTTGCATACCGGCAGTGGCGTCAATCTGGTAAGATTGATGTGTAGACCGATACCAGGGGATCTATTGGCCGCATTCGGTTCATCACCCGATTCGTATCTGGTATAATCCAGGCAACTGATTAACTTAAACATTGGCACACACACAACATCTTCAAAAAACGAGGCTTCTTATGATGCAAGTTACCTTGAATCTGGATGAAAACGAGACCCGAACACTTTTCAAGCAGGCAATTACGGAAATGCTGCATGAAAGAAATGAGGCGCTGTATGCTGCTCTGGCTGAAGTCCTGGAGGATATGGCCTTGCTGCGGGCCATTGAAGAAGGGGAGGAAACGGCCGAAATCAGCCGCGACGAGCTGTTTGCAATCTTGGAGGGCGGCAGTTGAAAGTTATCTTCAAGCAAAGTCTGGCCAGAGACTTGAAGCGTATACGTGACAAATCGCTTCTGCAGAGAGTCCAGGACGTGATTGAACAGCTTGAGCAAGCGTCTGCACTGGATGAGGTCAGTCAGATCAGAAAGATCAGCGATAGCAAGGTCTATTACCGCATCCGCATCGGTGACTATCGCCTCGGCCTGCGTCTGGATGACGGCGCTGTCACCCTCATTCGTTTTTTGCACCGCAGGGATATCTATCGTTACTTCCCCTAAATGCTAGGTGCAGCATTGCATAAGTCCGCCCCAAATTCGTAGTGACCGCTCCAGCGGTTGTTGTACTAGCCAGGTGCGACCCAGTTCAAAGTGCGTCGCACCTTTGAGAAGCCATGAACAGGAGAATGGATCACCCTCTACAAATTCGCTGCCTGGGCCAGACGGAAATCCTGCTAAACGGCCGTTCCCTATCTAGCAACTTGTTACGCAAAGCGCAGGCCCTGCTCATCTACCTGGCGCTGGAACCGGGCCGCCACGAACGGGACGCGCTGGCGGCGCTGCTGTGGAGCGATTTGCCAACGACAAAAGCGCGCGCCAATCTGCGGACTATCCTCAGCCGCCTGCGCCCCCATCTCGACGCTTACCTCGACGCCAACCGCCGCACGATTGCCTTTGACCCGGCACCTGGCGTCTGGCTGGACGCCATTCAGTTTGAGCAAGGCACGGCCGCGCCCACGGCCGCGGTGCGAAGGGAAGCCTTAACCCTTTACCAGGGGGATTTTCTGGCCCAATTTTCTGTGCGCGACGCCCTGCTCTTTGAGGAATGGGCGCTCTGGCAGCGGGAACGACTGCGCGGGCTGGCCCTGGACAGCCTGGCTGATCTGGCTGAGACGGCCCTGGCCGCGGCCGATTACAGCCAGGCGGCAACCGATTTGCGCCGCCTGCTGGCCCTTGATCCCTGGCGCGAGGCGGCTCATCGCGCCCTGATGCAGGCGTTGGCCGCTGGCGGCGACCGGGCGGCCGCCCTGGCCCAATTCGAGCGCTGTCGCCAGGCGTTGAGCGATGATTTGGGCGTCGAACCGGCCCCGGCCACGTTGGCCCTGTATGAGCAGATCAAGGCGGGGCAGGCCGACGGGTCGGAGCAGGCCCGGCCGTTAATCGTGACCGGCCAGGCAAGGGCAAACGCGCCGGAGCGTTCGGGCTTCAGCCTGCCGGCCGCCACCACCCCCTTTGTCGGCCGTGAAGCGGAACTGGCCCAAATCCGGGAACTGCTAGCCAGCCCCGACTGCCGCCTGCTGACCCTCTTTGGGCCGGGCGGCATGGGCAAAACCAGACTGGCGCTGCAAGCCGCCCGCCAGGCGCAGCCCCTCTTTGCCGACAGCGTTTGCCTGGCGCGGCTTGAAGAGGTAGCCACGGCCGATCTACTGGCCCCGGCCCTTGCCGACGCCCTGGCTTTGCCCTTGTCCGGGCGACAGTCGCCCCGGACGCAATTGCTGGCTTATTTGCAAGATCGGGAGATGCTTCTGCTGCTAGATAATTTTGAGCATTTGACGGCCGCCGCCAATTTACTGGTGGAGATGTTGGAAACGGCCGTCGGCTTGAAACTGCTGGTCACCTCCCGCGAGGCGCTCAATCTGTACGAGGAGTGGCTGCTGGCGGTCGAGGGGCTGCCCACGCCGCCCCCAGACACGGCCGCCGATGGCGAGCAGTTCGCCGCCGTCGCCCTCTTCGCCCAACGTGCCCGGCGCAGCGATTTGCGCTTTTCGTTGGCGCAGCATGAAACGGCCGTCGCCGACATCTGCCGCCAGGTGGAGGGCATACCGCTGGCCATTGAGCTGGCCGCCGCCTGGGTGCGCACGATTCCCCCCACCGACATTGCCCGCCAACTGGCCGCCAACCTGGAGCTGCCGGCCAGCGCTTTGCGCAACCTGCCCGACCGTCACCGAAGTATGACGGCCGTTTTTCACCATTCCTGGGAACTGCTGCGGCCGGCCGAACGGCAGTTAGTCCGCCGTCTCGCCGTCTTTCGGGGCGGCTTTGACGCGGCGGCGGCCGGTGTGGTCGCGGGCGCCACCCGGCGCGACCTGTCGGCGCTAGCCGATAAGGCGCTGCTGCGATTGGTAGAGAACGGCCGCTACGAATTCCATCCCCTGACCCGCGCCTATGCCGCGGGTCGGCTGGCCGAACATCCTCAGGAAGAAGCAGCGACGCAGGCGGCGCACGGCCGTTATTTCGCTGCCTTTTTGCGGGAACGAGCCGCCCATTTGCACGACGGTCGGCAGCAAACCGTCCTGGCCGAAGCCTGGCGGGAGATGGAAAATATCCGCGCCGGTTGGCAGTGGGCGCTGGCGCGGCCGGATACGGCCGTTTTGTCCGACTACCTGGAAACGATGGCCACGGTTTACCTGGCCCGCAGCCAGTTTGGCGAGGGGCAGGCCGTATTGCACCGGGCGGTTGCGCGTATTCAGCAGATGTCCCACGAACCGGTTTTGACGGCCCGGCTGCTGACCTGGCAGGCGCGGTTTGAGATTTTGCTGGGCGGGTATGAAACGGCCGAACGTTGTTTGCAAACGGCCGTGACCTTGCTGCGGCCGCTCGACGAGCCAATCCTGTTGGGACGCGCCCTGACCGCCGGTTTAGGCCAACTCTACCTGCGCCAGGGCGACCTGGCCCAGAGCGTGACCTGTTTGCAAGAGGGGCTGCCCCTGTTGGCGGCGGCTCAGGATTGGCCCGGCCAGGCGGAGGCGCTGCTCTATTTGAGTACGGCCCGCAGCTTTCAGGCAGAAAGTGATGTTGCGGAGGCGGAACAGGCGCTAACGATTTACGAGCGCTTAGGCGACCAGCGGGGGATGGTGCGTGTCTTGATCCAGTTGGGCAATGGGGAAAATGCGAGCGGCAACTATGATGCGGCTGCCGGCCATTACAAACGGGCTTTGAACCTGAGCCAGGAGATTGGTGACCAGCAGACGATGGCTTCCTGCCTGATTAACCTGGGGGTCATCGCCAAGCGGCGGCAGGAATATGAACGGTCGGCCGAACTGACACAGCGCAGCCTGGCGATTTTTCGGGAGACGGGAGCGCGGCTGGGCGCGGCGGCGGCGCTCAACAACCTGGGCGACCTGGCCCGCCTGAGCGGCGAGCCGGAAGCGGCGCAGCGCTGGTACGGCGAAAGTCTGGCCATTCGCCGCCAGGCCGGTGACCGGCTGGGGGAAGGGGTGCTGTGCCACAATTTGGGCCGGGCAGCCCTGGACCTGGGCGACACAGCCGCAGCCAGGGCATATTTGCAGGATGGGCTGACCATTGCCGTTGACATTGACGCGAAGCTGCTGCTGCTGCAGGTGTTGGTGGGTGCCGCCCATTATCTGGTCCAGGTGGGTGAGCGGGCGCGGGCGGCGGACATTCTGGCGTTGGTGGGTAGCCATCCGGCCGTCAATCAGCAGACGCGGGCTGAGGCGGCGGCTTTGTGGCGGGAATTGGTGGGGGAACGGCCGTTGGGGGATGGCTTGGCGGCTACCGGGTTGGATGAGGTTTCGGGTGATCTGCTGGCAATGTTAGGGTGAGGATGGGATGGGTGGAAAACGGCCGTTGGGTGAGTACAACGGATTGGGGAAAGGAACGGATTTCTAAATCAGCTCTTTTCAGATAGCGCACAAAAGCCGTCGCTTCCGGCCGGCGCGATTCTGGTAAATGACATGCCCTTTTCGCCATACGGCCGTTGCTTGTGGTAACATATACGTATGGGCAAGGAAGAAAAAATTCTCCTAAAGGTACTGCGGGGCACATCAGATACCAATATCGCTTTTAATGACCTGTGTTACCTGTTACGTCGCCTGAATTTCGATGAGAGAATCAAAGGTAGCCATCATATCTTCACGAAACCAGGCGTTGAGGAAATTTTGAACCTACAGCCCAAGAGCGGTCAAGCAAAGGCATACCAGGTCAAACAAGTTCGGAACATCATTTTGCGCTACAAGTTAGCTGATGAAGGAAACAATGAATAAGTATAAATACGAAGTCATCATTTACTGGAGTGATGAAGATGAGGCGTTCATTGCCGAAGTGCCTGAACTGCCGGGCTGCGCCGCCGATGGTGCCACTTATGAAGAGGTTCTGAATAACCTGGAAATCATCATTGATGAGTGGATAGAAACAGCGCAGGAACTCGGCCGGCCGATCCCCGAAGCCAAAGGCCGTTTGCTGTATGCTTGAGTAGACGATCCTATCAAATTGCTCCACCTCCGCTGAGGGAAAACAGCGGGTTGGGAGAAGGAACAGAATTTCTATACAGATACTTCTGATCGGCTTATTATCGCTCAGGCATTGGTGGAGGATATTCCCGTGGTTAGCAGCGATGAGTAGTTTGACGATCATGGCATTGTCCGGATTTGGTAGTGGGGCGTAGCGGAGAGTACGGCGGATTGGGGGAAGGAACGGATTTCTGTATCAGCTTTTTTCAGATAGCACGCAAAGGCTAACCGCTGAAGGGGTTGTTCTCTCGCCGTGCGGATTTCTTCTTCGACGTATTTCTCGGTGATCTGTTCAGTTGCGAAAAACAGGGTACAATTCTTTGACTGTATCCGGCTGTTCGAGACAAAACATGCGTATCAACGACTTAAACCTTATTTATATCCATCACTGCCCCTGAGCCAGCGCCAGGGACGCCGGTCGGCGTCCTTTTGCGCTAACCCGGCGCGGTTGCAGTGATGGCAGTTCCCCACCCTAGCCTCTGGGCCTGGATGTTCTTGCCGACGCTGCCGCCGCACCGGGGCAGCGTTTTTTGTTGCCTTCAGGGGGCCAACAAAGGAGGCTTTTATGAACATCCACGCCATGCGGCTGCATCCCCACCAGGATTTGCAGGCTGAATTAGACAATTGGGCGCAAGAACAGGCCGTCGAAGCGGCCTGCGTGCTGACCTGCGTCGGCAGTTTGCGCCAGGCAACGCTGCGCTTCGCCGACCAACCCGGCGGGACAACGCTGCACGGCAAATTTGAGATTGTGTCCCTCACCGGAACCCTCTCCCGGCACGGTTCCCATTATCACATCAGCATTGCCGATGGCCACGGCCGTTGCTATGGTGGCCACCTTTTACCTGGCTGTCATATCTACACCACTGCCGAAATCGTCCTGGCCAGCCTGCCCCAACACCGCTTCCTGCGCCAGCATGATCCCCACACCGGCTACGACGAATTAACCATCCAACTGACAGATTAACCAACCAACAGGAGACCCTCTCATGACATTCACCCAACGCCTCAAAACAGATTTCACCACGATAACGCTGACCCTCATCCCCATCGCCATTGTTTTGAATATCGTCGTCGGACAAATTGCCAGCGCCCTGGGCCTGCCGCTTTTCCTCGATTCTATCGGCACGGTACTGGCGGCGCTGCTGGCCGGCCCCTGGGTGGGCGGCCTTACCGGCTTGCTCACCAACCTGGTCTGGGGCTTGATTAGCTCGCCCACCGCCGCCGCCTTCGCCCCGGTGGCCATGACCATTGGCCTTGTCGCCGGTTTGCTGGCCCGATTGGGCCTTTTCCGCCACTGGTGGCAGGCACTTATCAGCGGCGCGATCATCGCCATCGCCCTTTCCTTTGTGGCCGTGCCGATTCGCATCTATCTCTTTGGCGGCGTTACCGGCAGCGGTGCCGATTTCCTCACCGCCTACCTGCTGGCTGTCGGCCAGAGCCTATTCGGTTCGGTCATCGTCACCGTTATCACCAGTAATCTGCTGGATAAAATCATCACCGCGCTGCTGGCCTGGGTTATTGTCAGAGCCTTGTCCAAACGGTTCGTGACTCGTTTTCCGCGGGCAACGGCCGTTGTCGGTGAATAAGAAAGACGAAGGACGAACAATGGTTATTTGTCGTTCGTTGTTCGTCGCCATCTACAAGAAAAATTACCAACTCCATTTTTTGCCATGAACCCACCAGCCACCCTCTACCTGCCCGGCGCTGGACCGCTGCACCGGCTGAACCCGCTAACTAAGCTGACGTTGAGCCTTTGCTTTGTGGCGGCTGCGCTAGGCGGGCCTGGTTACTGGCTGGCTACCGCACTTTTCTTCTTGGGGCTGCTGCCGCTGGCTGTTTGGGGTGGGGTGGCCTGGCCGCTGCTGCGCCGCAGCTTGACGATCATGGCCCCGCTGGTCGTCATGCTTTTCTTCGTTCACGGCTTTTTCAACCCTGACGGAGCGACGCCGCTTTTCAGACTGGGGGCGTTCACCTTCACACACGAAGGAGCGCGGTTTGCCTATTGGATCGCCAGCCGCCTATTGGTCATTATCACGGCGGCCATGCTGCTTCTGCTCGTTACCCATCCCGGCCACCTAATGGCCGCCCTGACCGAGCGCGGGCTGCCTCCTACGCTGGCCTACATCCTTAGCAGCAGTCTGCAAATCATCCCGCAGATGCAGGCCAAAGCGCAGGCGATCATGGACGCACAGCGGGCACGCGGCCTGGAGACGGAAGGCTCGCTGCTGCGCCGCGCCCGCGCCCTGCCGCACCTGCTGGCACCGCTGGTCCTGGGGTCGCTGGTCGAGGCGGAAGAGCGGGCCATTGCCCTGGAAGCGCGTGCCTTCCGCACGCCCGGCCCCAAGACGGTCTGGCGGCCGCCGCCCGACTCCGCGCCGCAGCGCTGGCTGCGCCGGGCGCTGATCCTGCTGACTCTGATCCTGATAGGAGCGGGCTTATGGCTGTGATTGAAGCGGTCAATCTCACCTATCGCTATCCGGCCAGCGACCGGCTGGCGCTGCGCGGTCTCAGCTTTCAGACGGCGGCGGGTGAGTTAACGGCCGTTATCGGGGCCAATAACGCCGGTAAATCGACCCTCTGTTATGCGCTCAGCGGCTTTGCGCCCCACTTTTTCCAGGGCGAGTTGGCCGGCACGGTGCGCGTAATGGGGCAAGAAACGGCCGTTACCCCCTTGTCCCACCTCGTCACCCAAATCGGCCTGGTTTTCCAAAACCCGGCGGCGCAAATCAGCGGCGCCCGCTTTACCGTCGCCGAAGAGGTCGCCTTTGGCCTGGAAAATCTGGGCGTGCCGCGGGCAGACATTGGCGAACGGGTGGCCGCGGCGCTGGCCCTGGCCGGGATCGACGACCTGGCGCAACGGCCGCCGCTGGCTCTTTCCGGCGGGCAGCAGCAGCGGGTGGCTCTGGCGGCCATGCTGGTGCTAAAGCCGCCCATCCTGGTACTGGACGAGCCAACCGCCCAGCTTGACCCGCCGGGCAGCGCGGCCGTTTTTGGCCTGCTGCGCCGCCTCAGCCGGCAGGGAACCACGTTGATAATCGCCACGCATAAACTGGAATGGGTCGCCGCCTTTGCCGACCGGGTCTTACTGCTGCATGATGGGGAACTGGTCGCCGCCGGGCCGCCCCAGACTATTCTAACCCGCCCCGATTTGCCCGCCCTGGGCTTACGCCCGCTGCGCTACACCGAAGCGGCACGTCTGGCGGGCGAACGGGGTATCTGGCCATCTGCCATGCCGCTGCCGGTGACGCTAGAAACGGCCGTCGCCGGCTTCACCCCTCAACCACCACAGAAAACCCTACCCTCTCCCTCTAGCTCTGGCTCTAGCTCTAGCTCAAACTGTAGCCCCAACCCCCAAATCCAACTGACAGACGTCCACTTTCATTACCCCGACGGCGTCCAGGCCCTGCGGGGCATCACGCTGAGCATTGCGCCAGGGGAACAGATAGCGATTGTCGGCCCCAACGGGTCGGGTAAGACGACGCTGGTCAAGCATCTGAACGGCCTGCTGCGGCCCACGCAGGGGCAGGTACGAATTGGCGATTGGGTGACGAGCCAGCGCACAGTGGCCCAATTGGCCCACCGCGTCGCCTACCTCTTCCAGAACCCCGACGAGCAACTGTGCCAGCGCACCGTCTGGGCCGAGGTGGCCTTTGGCCCGCGTCACCTGGGCTGCCCGGCGGCGGAAGTGACGCGGCGCGTGGCCGCCGCGCTGGCAGCGCTGGGTCTTGTCGCCGAGGCGCAGACCAACCCGTATGACTTGAACCTGACAGAGCGGCGGCGGGTGGCCCTGGCGGCCGTGATGGCGATGGAGACGCCAATCATCGTCCTCGATGAGCCAACGCTGGGGCAGGACGCCTTCTTCCTGGAGCGGCTGGCGGCACTGTTGGCCGAATGGCGGGCAGCCGGGCGCACGGTACTGACCATTAGCCATGATATGGAGTTTGTGGCCGAACAATTCGAGCGGCTGGTGGCCCTGCGCGAGGGGCAAATCGTGGCCGACGGGCCGACGTGGCGCGTGTTGGCTGATGGGGCGTGGGGTGGGGAGGAAACGGCCGTGACCCTGCCCCAACTGCTTCGTCTCTCTCAACGATTAGGTATTACGCCAGCTGGACCAACGGCCGTTGACTTTCTGGCCGCTTATTGTCGATAAATTCGTTGGCCGCCCATGGCCAACATTTCACACTTTTGGAGGTTTCACATGAACGTTCTCTATCTCAATTCAGACCAAATGGGGCAGGGCGACCCCGAACTGGGGCGTAAATTATTGCTCATCTTTCTGGAAAAACTGGCGGCGTCCGACACGCGCATTGACGCGGTAGGCTGCGTCAACGGCGGCATTCGCCTGACGACGGAAGAGGGACCGGCGCTGGCCAGTTTGCAGGCGTTGGCGGCGCGGGGGGCACGCATTCTCACCTGCGGCACCTGCCTGGACTATCACGACAAACAGGACGCCTTGCTCATCGGCGAAGTGGGCGACATGGCTGGCACGGTGGCGATGATGGCCACGGCCGAACGGATTATACGGCCGTAAGCGATCCACACAGCGGGCCAACGGATTAGGTGATTCGTTGGCCCGTCTGCCGGTAGGTGTTGCTAAACAGGCGGGCCAGCGTGCCGTTGGTTCGCTCTCGTACCTGGGCCACAAAGCGCCGGTCGTGGCACTATTGGCGCGTCTTTGGCTACCGAGTTGACGATAGGTGCATCATGGTTGGAATTGGACGATTGACGTACAAAACATATGACAAACGTCATTGACGCCCTCATGCGTAGGGTCTCACAATGACTCTTATACAGGGGCGACAACCGCGCACTTTCATCGAGCCGTCTCCATACTTTCTGAAGCAAAACGGAGCCATCTCTCATGGCTGGCAAGACAGATGTGCTGCACATCTCGCTACTGGGTCAGTTCCGATTGCGCTGGGGTGAAACGGCCGTTCTCCATCTCGACACACCCAGCCATCAAGCCCTGCTTGCCTACCTGGTGTTACACGCCAACCAGAATCACAGCCGCCAACATTTAGCCTTCACTTTTTGGCCCAGCTCAACAGAAGCTCAAGCACGCACCAATTTACGTAAGGCCATCCATCATTTGCGCCATCTATGGCCACAAGCGGACCAATTCTTGTATGCAGACAGGTACGTGTTGATGTGGCAGAGCAGCATGGTTTACGCCGTGGACGTCAATGAGTTTGTTAAGGCCACTTATCAGGCACAGCGGGCTACCACGCCAACCGAACAAAGACATTTCCTAGAAGCAGCTATTACCAGCTATCACGGTGACTTATTGCCCGGTCATTATGAGGAATGGACGCTGGCTTACCGTGAAATGCTGCGACAACAATACCTCGACTGCCTGACCCAGCACATTCATCTTCTGGAAGAAGCGAATGAGTATGCGATGGCCGCCAATTCTGCCCGGCGACTGCTGCAAGCCGATCCGCTGCACGAGACCGCCTACCGTCGTCTGATGCGTTTGCAGGCCCTCTGTGGCGACCGCGCCGGCGCGCTGCACACCTATGAGGCGTGTGCCACTGTTCTGGAGCGTGAGCTACACGTTCGCCCCAGCCCACCGACCAAAGAAGTATACCGGCGGCTGTTGCTGCCGGAGATGGTATCAAATGATCGGGTAGAGGCGCGTTGGACGCTGGTGGGGCGGGCACAGGCCTGGTCTGCTCTGCAAACTGCCTGGCAACGAGCCGCCATGGAACGGCCGTTGTTTGTCCTGATTGGCGGCGAAGCGGGTATCGGCAAAACGCGCCTGGCCGAGGAACTGCTGGATTGGGCCGCGCGGCAGGGGATTCCGACACTGCATTCGGCCGGTCACGCACCCACTCACAGTCTGCCTTATGCTGCCGTTGCCGACTTGATCCGGGGAACGGCCGTTTACGAACCGTTGCACGAGCTGGACGATGCCCACCTGCGCGAAATCGGCCGGCTGCTGCCAGAACTGCTAAGCCAACGACCTGACTTAATCCGGCCCTGCTCTCTGGGCCAAACATGGCAGCAAGAGCGTTTTTTTACTGCGCTGGCGTACCCGGTCTTGCGCCTGCCCCAGCCCTTCCTGCTGTTCATAGATGATTTGCAGTGGTGCGACGAGGCTACCCTCGAATGGTTATGTTTTTTGCTCCACCTGGACCCACAGGCCCGTTTTTTGCTCTTGGGGACAGCCCGCGACGACGAAATCAGTTGTGCTAACCCGCTTAGCCGGCTGTGTGGCGATCTGCAACACGACGACCGTTTTGTCCGGATTGATCCCAACCGCCTGACGCCTTTAGAGACGACCACCCTGGCCGGCCATGTTACCGGCTGCACTTTATCCCCGGCCCAGGCGGACCGTCTCTTTACAGAGACGGAGGGTGTGCCCCTGTTTGTGGTAGAGATGGCCGGGCAGATAGTGGGGTGTGGAGGTTCGGCCATGACCAGTCATCTCTGCGAGGTAGACGGGCTGCCGGCGAAGGTGCGGTCTCTGTTGGATGAACGACTGGCATCTCTATCACCGCACGCACGCGCAGTGGTGGAACTGGCGGCGACGATCGGCCGTTCTTTTGGCTTTGACCTGCTGACGGCAGCCGGCACTCTGCCGCCGCCAGCATTGGTGCTGGCGCTGGACGAACTGTGTCGCTGCCGCATTTTGCTTGAGGAAGGAGTGGGCGCTTATACCTTCAGCCATGAGAAGCTACGCCAGGTTGCCTGCGCTTCCATGAGCCGGACCAGAAGGCAGTGGTTGTGCAGCCAGGTCCAGGCTGCTTTCGTACAGCAGCACGTGCCGGCAGCCCTCACTTTCTGACTTTTCCCCTCTTTTTCCGCAATTGACCCCCTTTCTTCTCGCCAGGGAACGATCTGGGAACGATACGGCCGTTATACTGTGAGCTATAGACTCGATCTGCTGACACCTGATGTGTGTGGATAGTGAGTAAATATTCGCACTTGAGCAAAGCTGGCCTTTGTATTGATGGGCGGTACAGGGGCCGGTTTATCCAATCAGACCGCCCGACAGATTCAAACAGAAGGAGCAATCGGATGGCAACTACAGATACTTTACACGGGGCAACCAATGCCTTCACTTTTTTCTTTGCCTACCTCAATGGCGTGACTCAAGAGATCGGGATGGAGCAGGCCATCATCCTGGATGCCCAGGTAAGCGAGATGATGGGCGCGGCGCAGGGCCAGGCGATCAGGGACCAGGTCGGCCTGGACGAGATAGACCTGGCGACGGCAGCGGCGCTGGCCAATGCTTCCATCGAGGAAGGTCTGGGCATCGTTTCCGAGGTGATCGAGAAAAACGCGCAGCAGGTTGTCTCCAGAAGAGGCCGGTGTCCTGTTTACGAAGCCGCGCAGATGCTGGGAATGGACAACGAGAGCATCGAAGCCATCTGCCGTGCTGGCGCGCTGCGGTATATGGACACGATGGTCAAACAGTGGAACCCGAATCTCAGCTACCGGCTGAAGGAATTCCGCTCGTCGGCAGATGGCCATTGTATTGAAGAGGTTACGCTCAGTTAGCCTTATGGCCTGGACGACCGGGGCCACGTTCCGATCTGGGTGCAGGTGTAAAGCTGGTAAACGGCCGTTTCACCCAACTGAATATCTGCTGAAAATGCCGCGATTTTCTCATACACGGGAACGATTTGGGAACGATACGGCCGTTATACTAAAGCCAAGACTTCTGTTCGAGAGTCATTGACTGTTACCAAATCAGATAAAGGAGGTTAGAAAAAATGTCCCATGAAGCAACTATTAAGGATTTAATTCTGGCTGCGGCCGAAGGTGCTTCCGCAGGCGTATCAGAACTGCAAAAGATGGATATTCCCATTGAACTCGAGGAGTTCGAAGTAGAGGTCACTTATGCTGCACAGACAACAGTGGAGACCAAAGACAAAGGTCTCCAACTCAAGTTTCTTGTATTTAAGGCGAAGATTGGCCAGACCAAAGCCACTCGGTCCAATGCAACCTATGGCCTGAAGGTAAGATTCTTGTTCAGTGGAAAAGAGACTGAAGCTTAGCCCGATAGTGAGTTCTCACATTATTCCCCGGATAGATCGAGGTTTCTTGATCTATTCGGGGCCAAAGGTGTCATGATGAAGCAATTCGATCTATCAAATCTAGTCATTTCAATGGGGAAATCTGTGGAAGACGCAGTTTTCGAGATGAAACAGGCGAATGTGGCGTGTGAGCTGGAGGAGCTTGAATGCACTGTAACGATTGAGACTAAACTGGACGTAGAGAGAGTTGGTATTAAAGGAGATTCAGGACAACCATTGCAAATTAAAGGATTGCGCTTCTTGGAGATAGGAAGGTCTGCGACCCCCAGAGACTTAACTGTACCAAGTGAGATAGGCACCTTAACAATAAGAGCGCTATTTTCTCCGGGTTATAGTGACTGACAACAAATAGCCAAAGTCCATAAATTGGCGTTTATTGGTGGTCATTAAGAGGCTGTTTCTATGCGCTATCCGTTTCAAATTGCCACTATAGCGAAAAGTGGCTGAACTCATTATTGAGTTGGGCCTAGAATGTATTTGATACTAGCAGTCTATCGGAAAAGTAGCCGTAGCCGCGGTTTCTTACCGCGTTCCCCAGAGGCGAGGTAGGGATACCTCGGCTACTGCGACAGGCATCTGGACTGCCTATTCCTGAGGAAGTGTTGGAACTCAGACAGGGTGGAAGAATATACGAAACGATCACAGATAAAGATGGAAGCTTTGCTTTCCATGCGGCTACTATAAAACCAGGGACTGCCACCCTGTGGTCTCGGAGCCAGCAGCTCAGGACAATCACAATTCGACCTGATAGACCATCACGTGGGCTAAGAATCAGGCTTATGCAGTAATGCCTCCACAGCTCAATTTGGAGAAACGAGAGGCTTGCATGAATTAGACATAAATTGTGGAAAGTAAAAGGAGTTCTAAAATGCGACTAGCAGCTTTTAACGTAGAAAACTTGTTTGATCGTGCCAGGGTGATGAACCTGGATAGTTGGGATGATGGCCGGCCTATCTTGGAGCGGTTTGCTGCGCTAAGTTTGCTGCTTGGGGAGATCGTCTATAGCCCGGAGCAAAAGCGAAAAATGGCCGAACTGTTGATTGAATTGGGTCTAGAAAAGAAAGATCAATCACGCTTTGTTATTCTGCGTCGTAATAGAGGGAAGCTTCTTAGGCGTCCGAAAGAGGGCGGCATTGAGATTATTGCAAACGGCCGGGCAGACTGGGCCGGTTCACTGGAACTCCGCGATGAGCCGATAGACGAAGATGCCATGCGTAACACGGCTCGTGTCATGAGCGATATTCAGACAGACATCTTAGGAGTAGTTGAAGCTGAGGATCGACCCGGCCTGGCCATGTTTAACGCAAAGATTCTCCCTGCTGTCGGTGGAATCCCCTTTCGCCATATCATGCTCATAGACGGCAACGACGAAAGAGGCATTGACGTGGGTATCATGACGCGAGAGGGCTTCCCAATTGGTGAGCTTCGCAGTCATGTAGATGACCGCCTTCCCAATGGCTCCCCTGTTTTTTCTCGTGATTGCCCAGAGTATACGGTAACAACGCCAATGGGTAATAAGGTTATTGTCATGGTCAATCACTTCAAAAGCAAGGGGTATGGTGGGCAAGCAGCTTCTGACGCACGTCGCAAAGCGCAGGCTGAACGAGTCAGAGAGATTTATCAGGGCTTGGTCACAGACGGATGCGAGTTTGTCGCCGTTATTGGCGATTTAAATGACACGCCAGACAGCGATCCGCTACGGCCGCTTATCGCTAACAGCGATCTGAAAGATGTTTTCCAGCACCCCGCTTTTGACGATGGCGGATATCCTGGCACATTTAACCTGTGTAATGCGTCGGATAAGTTTGACTACATACTTCTCTCACCAGCGTTATTCCAACGGGTTAAGGGCGGTGGCGTGTTTCGCCAAGGCATGTGGCCTGGAGTTAGGCCAAGGCGATGGGACACTTACCCTGAACTCCGCAAGCGGAACGACGCTGCATCGGATCACGCCGCAATATGGGTAGATATTGATGTGTAGATAGAAAGAGACCGGTGTTGGCCCTTATTCAGCAATCTGAATAATCCAGCTTCAGTTTCACTCGCTAAGCAAGGAACCCAGATCTGGCTGTTGCCCAGGGCCAATTGAGTCACACTTATTTATTGCATTCATTCACGGGAGGAGAACATGCAAAAGAACTTTCACTTCCATTGTGCTGCTGTTTTGGCCAGAGCGGCTGGTTTCAATCCGGCGGATGCTCTGACCATTGCCTATGCTTCACAGTACACGGATAATGCCACGGAAAGTGAGCCAATTCGTCTGGCAGGAGATGTAAACTTCGATCCCGTGTGTACCTCATATGATAAGCTTGAAGATTTGGGGCGAGCTGTGTTGAGTTGGTCAGCACAGAAACGCGTATATATTCCATTCCACTTCATTCCGCCTGAACGGTTTAACCCGTCAAGCAGCGGTTCATTTTCTTTTGTTACCAGACAAGACTCGCCTTTTGCCAATTGGCTGTTAAGCGAGGCTGCCAGAGAGCCTTTGAAAAATCACAACTACCGTCTATGCCGAATCGGGATCGCCTTGCATACCTTTGCCGATACCTGGGCACATAGGGGTTTTTCAGGACGGCTAAATCGGATCGAGAACGATATTGATTACATTAGGCTGTTCGATCCCAAGAGTGATCGCTCTAAGAAAATAGAATTGATTGAACAACTTTTGTTAAATGCTTTTCCAGAAATCGGCCATGCTGAAGCCGGCTACTTTCCTGATTTGTCGTATGTAAAATGGCAGTTTGCCTATAAACGACAGGCTGTAGCGCCCGTAGTGCGTGACAATCCTAAAGATTACTTGCAGGCGGCTCATAAAATTTACTTGTATCTCAGTAAAATCAAGAAGCAAAACCCGGTTGAACCGATTGCCTGGGAGACACTTGAATCTGATTTTCAACGACTGTTTGCTTATCGACCAACGGATTCACTGGGTTTGAAAAACCTGGTTACGCGTGCAGTCTACGATGCGTATCACGCATTCCAGGAAGACAAGCGATGTGAGCTATGGCGCAAAGAGTATCAACATCTCTTCGATCCGCTCGTTTTTGCCTATGACAAAGAGCAGTGGCGCAAGCAGGCATTTGATGGAGATACCAATTGGGATAGTTACACGCCTCAAGATTGGGCACAGATACTGCCTGTGGCCACGAAAACTGGTTTTTGGGATTCGCTATGGGTTCTTTTCCACCGGGCGGCGCTGCGTCATAGACATCTTGTGCTAGAGAATCTGCCCTGAAAAGTAGGCCGCAATGTATGGATGGAAAGCGCGGGGCAACGGCCGTTCAAATCCATTGGTTGAGGCAATATTGATGGCACAATCAGGGTCGCAAATGTTCACGCTGCGGGTCTGGCAAGAGGAGGTGGGCCACGGCCGTTGCGAACTCCGCGGCGCCCTCACCCATGTCCTCACGGGCACAACCGCCTATCTCCGTGACTGGACGACGCTTGTTGGGCTAATTGAGCCGTTCTTGGCCCCGGCAGCCCCGGCGCCAATACTCTCTGAACTGGAGGAATCTTCCCATGACGACCTATGTTGCTGACGACTACCAACAAAAAGCATGGCGCACCGACGAGCTGTTCCCCGATATTGAATCGCCGGAATTGAAAACGGCCGTAACCCAATTCCACCGCGACCTGGACGGCTTCGCCACCTGGCAGCCGAAACTCAGCCCCGAATTGAGCGTCGCCGATTTTTGCGCCATCCTGGACGCCTACGAGAACCTCACGCAGCAGATTCGCCGCCTGGACCGGTATGGCTGGCTGTGCTTCTTTAGCGACACCCAGGACCAAAAAGCGCAGAACTTCCAGGCGCAGGTCAGGCAGTTAGAAGCCGACTACCGCAATCGCACCTTGTTTTTTGAGCTTTGGTGGAAGAATCTGGCGGAGGCAACGGCCGTGTCCCTCCTCGAAGCCGCCCCCGACTACCGCTACTGGCTGGAAAGCCTGCGGCGGCTGCGGCCCCACACCCTGACCGCAGCCGAAGAGCAAATCATCAACTTGAAGAACGTCAACGGCCGTTTCGCCTTTGATCAACTGTACGACACCATTGTCAACCGGCACACCTTCCGGCTGCGGCTTGACGGCCAAGAGCAAACCCTCACCCGCGAGGAGCTAACCACCCACTTCGCCTCGCCCGACCCCGACTTACGCGCCACTGCCTATCAGGAATTTCTGCGCGTATACGGCCGTGATGCCCCCATTCTGGGCCAGATTTATCAGGCCATCGCGCGCGATTGGCACAGCGAATACGTCGTTATCCGCCACTACGCCAGCCCCATTGCCGCCTACAACCTGAGAAGCGACATTCCCGACCCGGTTGTCGAGACCTTGTTAGGCGTCGTCCGGGCCAACGCGCCCCTGTTCCAGCGCTACTTTCGGCTGAAAGCACGCCTGCTGGACCAGGACAAACTGCGCCGCTACGACATCTATGCGCCCATCGGGCAGAGCCGGCGAACCTACCCCTTTAACGAAGCCGTCTCCCTGGTACTGGGCAGCTTCCACGCCTTCGATCCCCGCCTGGCCCAACTGGCCCGCCGCGTTTTTGACACCGACCATTACGACAGCGAAGTGCGCCCCGGCAAGCTGATGGGAGGCTTCGCCATACCCGTCACGCCGGATTTAACCCCCTGGGTGCTGCAATCTTATCTGGGCCAACCGCCTGACCTGGCCATCATGGCCCATGAATTGGGCCACGCGCTGCACTACATGCTGGCGGCGCAGCACAACAATTTAACCTGGCTGAGCTGTCTGCCCCTGATGGAAACGGCCTCTACCTTTGCCGAAGCGCTGCTGATTGATCATCTCCTGGCACAAAACGCCGATCCCGATGTCCGGCACACACTGCTCTGCAAGCAATTGGATGACGCTTACAAAACCATTATGCGCCAGGGTTATTTTGCCCTGTTTGAACAGGCTGCCCACGACGCCATTCGGGATGGGGCCACAGTTGAGGCGCTCGCTGCTCTCTATTTGGCGAATCTGCGTGAACAGTTTGGCGATGCGGTTGAGGTGGCTGATGAATTCCGTCATGAATGGACGACTATCCCGCAGCTATTTGGGGTGCCGTTCTACGTTTATGCCTATGCGTTCGGCCAGCTTTTGGCCCTGGCCCTCTATGACCGGTATCAGCAGGAAGGGGAGCCTTTCAAAGCACATTACCTCGATTTGCTGGCGGCGGGTGGTTCGGCGGCGCCGGTTGCCCTCCTGACGCAATTGGGCGTTGATGTATACGACGCCGACTTCTGGCAGGGCGGGTTTGACGTGTTGGCCCGATTAGTTGCTCAGGCAGAAGCAAGCCATCCCGGCTACGCCAGCTCGCGCCAGGTGAGATTAGAAGGCAACAGAATCGCTGCCGGGTAGCAAAAAGGGTCAGCTGCGGCGTCGAATAAGCCTTTGAGCGACTGTCAGAAACGATTGTCCCCACGCGCTCATCCTCTGTAGTGGTTTGTGTAGTGCTAAACTGACGGCCGTGCCTCGCTGCCACCGTTTTTTGATCAAACGTTGCTCGATAGGGGCCTGGTAGCTATTATTGGTTTTGAAGCCGAAGTGTGGGCTGATTTTGCCGGTCAGTAGGGCACGCACGGTCGTAACCTGGTCATGCAGGTTAGGGAGCAAACGGCCGTGTCTGTGTAGACAGTATTCTACTGTCTACGATTTTAAGGAGGTACGGAATGATGACAACAGCACGCAAGCACATGGGATCGGTAGCCTTTGGGACAATAGCCTTACTCCTCTTTTTCATTACAGAAACGCTGGTTGTCCATCGCCGTACGCTGTCCGGCCGGCGGTGGCAGCTATACCACCCTGACCCCACGGACCGAAGTAACGAGCGTGCCTTTATCCGGCGCCATGCGTAATCTAATCACTGATCCCTCTACCGGATTTATCGGTATTAACCGCACAACCTCCCCCAACTATTGGTTGGATGTGAATGGCAGCATCCAAACGTCATCTCAACTGCGCGTAATCGATTCAAATGAAACGCTTAGAGCCCGTGTTGGACAAGGCTCTGTAGAAACTTTCGACAGTTCGGGAACTCGGCGAGCAATGATTGGACCAGGGGATGTAAATGTTTACGACAGTTCGGGATCTCGGCGAGCATTGATTGGAACGCCAGCTAGCGGTCCGGGCATTGTGCAGACATGGGGCCCAAATGGTCTTTCTAATGCCCGTTTGACATCTTTGGGTGGTTTTCCAAACAATGGCTTTGTAGCCGTCCAAGACAGTGCTGGTACCACCAGAGCAGGGATTCACGTAGATAGCTCCGGCAATGGGATAGTTTGGGGAGATACTAAGAATTTTCGGATGCCAAATCCCAACGATGCGGAAACGGAAATCTGGTACGCTTCCTTAGAAGGGCCGGAAGCAGCGGCCTATGTGCGGGGAACAGCTCAATTGGTAGATGGCCAAGCCACCATTACCTTTCCCGACCATTTTTTGGCTGTAGCCAGTGAAGCGGGAATGACCATTCAACTGACCCCCCTGTCGGCCGACTCTCTGGGCCTGGCCGTGGTACAAAAGAGCCTGGCGGGCATCGTGGTTCAAGAATTGCACGGTGGCGCAGGCACTTAGGAGTCGTCTAAATATAACTTCCCGATTTTGGGATTGAGTATTGCCAAATTCAGTGAATGATTCTATTCTCATGGCTTTCATTATTAGCATGTGAGGATAGCGTTATGAAAACAAA